>JAAESG010000039.1 GCA_024229615.1 Gammaproteobacteria bacterium
CCCTAAGTCGACACCCGTAACATGCAAGTGAGTAACAACCTACCGCCGAAACCTTTTGAAAACTCCTGTGTATAGTAAAATATAGTTTTCCCGCTAAGGATCGATCCATGAAACACCAGATTCTGCGGGCCAATAGCCAATTGCCCTGTGAGCTACAGAAACATTTGTAGCGATTTTCTACTCCTAAAAAGCAAATGCTCTCTCCCAGGTAGTCCCATCGTGCCTAATCCTGATTTAACCGTTTCCTTCGTACAACTACAATCCTTTCAGAATTGTCATTACCAATGTCAACGATTTGATGGTCTACCGAGCCATCAAAAGAAGTTGCCAGTAACTCATGTTCGCCTTTACCGAGGCCCTGAAAGAGAAACTCCCCGGTAGGACTAGTTGTACTCCTGCGAGTAACAATACTAATGACTCCCTGGTAATTGTGTTTCCAGTTCAGAACCACCGTTGCTCCAGGAACCGCGTTAGAGAATTCGTCGTACACCACACCCTTCAACTCGTTGTAACCAACATCCACTACCAATTCTATTGTAGTTTGCGAGTCCCCCGAAAACTCGTGCCCTGTTATCACCAGAGCCTGGCCAAATGTTTTGGTAAACTCTATAGGGCCAATCGGGACATTTTCAATTTCGAATTCGCCAATGATATCCGGCACAAAATTTCGTATCCATCTGGTTTTTAATGCACTTTGTATTCTCATTTCGTAGCCTGGCACAACAATACCTTCAGTATTGACGACCTTCCCCTTAAGCCTGCCTAACTCAAGCGGCTCCAAAACAATCGCTAGCGCGGTTTGATTGTTCAGAATCGCAAGAGAATCCATTGAAACACGCTTGTACATTCCTTTTGGCGAAACTGATAAGCGATAATCCGAGGCGGGTACGATATTCTCAAAATTAAAGTGCCCGTTTTCATCACTGATTTCGGAATAGGCCTGATTGGCGCTTTCCGAAATCAGAATTACTTTCTCGTTAGCTACAATATCGCCGTATGTCGTATACAAACTTCCCCATGCTGACGCCGCACCTCGCCAAAGATCTTCCTCTTCGTTTTTAGCGATGCCTGACGATGCCAATGAGGAGCCTGCGGGTTCAGGACTGGGCGATGGAACAACCGGCTCGATACCCACTGGATCCAAATACGGGCCTGGATCTTGCCGTTTGGGCGCTAGCTGGGGATTTTCATCCAACTGCACCACAGTTTCCTCTGATTGATCTGTTAGCAACCATGCTGTCAGGATAGTGATCCCGAGAAAGGATAATATTCCAATCCACAACAGACAGCTGCGCAGGGTGGTTTTTCTTTTGCTGGTCTTCATCCCTCAGGTCTTTGCAAAAAGATAATTAGAGCACGAACCCTGAGGAAAATGCACCTCTGTCCGGGGAATTGTGCTTTTCAAATGAGTCATCGGCGGCATGGTATTGGCCAGGACCCACCGATAAGCTACCTGAAGCGCGTTACCACTATAATTCACACGTCGACTGGGTAGAAAATAGTGACAATTTACCCATATTCGGTGGTGCAAACGGCATGCAGCCTCTCGGCTGAAGTACGAAATTACTGCTTTGTATAGGGAGGTTATCCTTGTGTATCGAGGGTCCGCTTCAGTCGGTTTCTGCCGCTCCTCGAAAATTTCTCGGCGCCCGTTATGTGCAGATACTGTTGAACTCTGCACTTGAGGTGGTGCGATTGGGCGTCTGCTATTGAACAGTCAAGAATTCAGATAAAAAACGGTAGAACTGGTCTGTTTGGTCAAGCATGACCCAGTGAAATGATCCAGAAAAACCCTTGTTGCTCAGATTCGCGCTATCAAGAAACTCCCTGGCAACATCCGAAAGACTTTCTGTGCCCCAGCAAAATACTCGCGGTGTTTTCAATTCAAGGTATGTCTTGCCAATCATTGCAATTTTACCGTCAGGATGTGGCTCAATTAATTTATCAATCTCATAGGCACTGTCTAAAAACGCTTTGCTTTGGCGCATATTCAAAGAAGCTAGATACCGTACAGTTGAGGGCCATTGGTGACAAAATCCTATTACCAACTCCTTAGCAAACTCGTCTCGTAACCATTTCTCAAACCGGCCTTTAATATCAGACTGAATTGCAGATTCAACTATGAATCGACTGTCCGAAGTCAAATCGCCTTCAATGTTCACAAAAGACAGAATACGGTCGCTATGCTGATCGCAAAATTGCGTACCAATCATTCCACCCATCGAGTGACCCACCAGATTGAACTCGCTAACGCCCAGTTCACTTAACAAGCTATCTATTCGGACTATTTGCTGCGAAAACGTATAGTTATAATCTTCTGCTTGAGAGCTTTTACCAAAGCCCAGCAAGTCAGGGACAATGATATTAAAATCATTGAGCTTTGAGTCATGGAATGCTTCGAGAAAACAAAGTCCCGACTCGCCTAGCCCGTGGATGAATAAAATTGTTGGACAACTAGAATCGAAGCCATTGTGCCGATAGTACATCAGGCCGCTGTCTACTTCGGTGGTAGTTTCTTGCAATGTGCATTCCATTGATTCGGTGAGGATCCATAATAGTCTGCTCTATCAATTCGTCCAAGGTCCGTTTAGTGCTCAGACTATGTGTGAAACCGATTTTCGAAAAACCAAAGTGGGAAATCGCGGCCAGTTTATAGCTGTTATCGCTCGTTGAGTGGGTAATTCAAGTCAATATCAGTTCAATTATTAATTAGCCATGGGAGAAAAAATTTCAACCATGTCAATTTTTGGAGTTTTCTCACAGCCTGTGCCCACAAAGGGCTTAACTAAGTATACTGTCCAGAATGGCGCTAGGTTAAGAGCCTTTACCATCTGGCTGCACTTTCTGGAGTGCCCATTTCCATTGGGCTAAGTGGCTGATTTAAATATGGTAATGCTCCGTAACTGAGTGCCATTCTATACTGCCCCCGGAATTTCATCGGGAAGGGACAATATAGGGCATGTCGGCGGGATTCAGTCAGATTTCGAATGCGCGAGGGCTGAACGGCGGAGTGAATCTCCTTCAATACTTGGTGGAACAGTGGAAATAGGGTATTTATATCTTCCAATACTCAGGACAGAGGCTTCTACGACGTGAAAGGGCCTAAAGAACTCACACGCAGAGATTTCATTAGCCGGGGTCTCGCCGGGGCGACAGCATTGTCAGTGACAGGCCTGGGCGGCTTGTTGCACAGCGAGATCATTCAGGCCCAGACTGCCGGCGACTATAAAGCTCTGGTATTCCTATTTTTGGCGGGCGGCAACGATTCGTACAACATGCTCGCGCCTATATCAGGAGCGCTGCGCACCCGCTACGACAGTGGACGGGGTTTTATCGCCTTGCCTAGCCAGGATCTGCAACCGATCTCTCTGGCACAGCCCGTGGACCTGTTTGATGGTACCACGCATAGTGATTTTGGTTTTCATCCAAACTGCCTGCGATTGGCACAGCTTTTCAATGCCGGCGATCTCAACGTCATGTGCAATGCCGGCAACATGATCACACCCGTGGATCGAGCAGCCTACAACAACGGTACGGTAGCACTGCCACCACAGCTTTTCTCGCATGCGGACCAGCAGCGGCAATTACAAAGCGAACCTAACAACCCGTTCCGCTATGGCTGGGGTGGGCGCATGGCCGAATTGCTGACCGCATACAATACAGATTTACTCGTCTCTCCATTGATCACCTTGTCTGGACTCAATGCATTCCAGGTGTCGCGAGACAGCCTGATAAACCCTTACGGCCTGAGCAACGACGGTGCACTCGCGCTTAACTCATTTAACGGTTTACGCAGACCGATGGTCGAGAATTCGATGTCGGGTGCAGCTATAGGCAATGATTTGTTTGGCCAGAAGTATGCGCAAGTATTCCAGTCGGCGAGAAAGGCGGATGTCATCGTTCGTGCCGCGTTCGATGAAGCCGAAGCTACCGGCGTTGACTACGATGGGATCTTCCTGGCGGCGGGCGGCACCAACACGAAGACGCAAAGGCGCCTGAAAACAGTCGCTAAAATGATCGCCGGTCGAAATTCCACCACAAATCTGCGACCCATTTTCTTCATTTCCATGGGCGGCTTCGATACCCACCAGAATCTGTTGGGCGATCACGCGGATTTGATGGCTGAGCTGGATGCGTCGTTGAAGGGCTTTCGTGATGCCCTTGTCGCGCAGGGCGATTTCGATTCGGTAGTCACTATGGTGGGCTCGGAATTCGGCAGAACCTTCACTCCGAATGGTAACAATGCGGGTGCAGGCTCCGATCACGGCTGGGGCGGGCACCTGATGTTTATGGGAGGCGCCGTCAATGGCGGCCGCCTGCTCGGCGTTCATCCGGACTTTCGGTTGGACCAGGGGCTCGATACCGGGCGTGGGCGATGGATACCCACCAGCTCCGGTTCACAAAGTGCTGCAGAGCTGGCTAGGTGGATGGACGTACCGGAAGGCGAACTCCTGACCATGTTCCCATCTTTGACGAATTTTGGTGGTGCGCCCGCGCCCGCGATCATAGTGTGATTTCGCGATGCAATTAGGTAGACAGCTATTTTTGAGTTTTGGACTGGTGACGCTGATCAGCTGTGGTGATAACGGAAATGGCGGTGGTGATGAGCCCACTCCCGTAATCAGTCTTTCCGCCGTTTCTGGCGAGACGCAGGCAATCGAAAAGTCTGGCCGGATCGCCAAGTTTCAAATTTCCAGAACAGGAGGTAGTGGCGCGGTCTCTGTCGAATTCGCGATATCCGGCAATTCAGATCCCGAAAAAGGATCGGCTACGATGACAGACTTCGAGCTGCACTACAGTGACGGCGGAGTGGTAGCTGGGACCACACTGGCATTATCTGCCAACCAAAATAATCGCGTCATAGAAGTTAGACCGCTGGCCGACGCGCTGCATGAAGTCCCCGAGACCGTCACGTTCACTTTGGTCGCAGGAACTGGCTACAAGGTGGGCGGTACGTCGACGAGTCATGTTTCGATTATCGATGCTGCAAACACAGATGCAAATCGGAAAGTTTTCCTAAACACATTCTCGCCGCAAACTGGTGTGGCGACCACCGCTTCCGGTACCGCAAGTTTTATACTGCAGGGTGACAATGCCGCCGGGTTAATGAACTACACCTTCTCCGGTCTAACCAGCCAACAGGTGGACCAACACATTCATCTGACTAACGGGCCAATACTCAGGGACATTGGATTCTCGGGGCCGGTGTTCGATTTTCCCTGGGACCTGTCACTGGCAAACGGCGCTCCTTTCCAAACTGATCAAGAGCTGCTGGACGCACTGTTCGAAGGCCGGGTGTTCGTCAATATTCATACGGGCAACTTTCCCGGCGGCGAGATCTTTGCCACATTCATTTATGATTCCTCGGTCACCCCACCGCCGACAACACAGCTTACTGAGGAAGAAGTGGATCTGGATATTGTCCGCTTCCTGAATCAGGCGACTTTTGGTGCAACGCCCGAAGACTACTCGGCATTACGCGATCAAATTGATGCCGACGGCGCAAACCGTATGTCGGTGTACTCGGAGTGGATCGAGTCACAATTCCAGCTGTCGCAGACGAGGTATTTGCCTTTTCTCGACGCACAACTGCCAATCTTTCTGGATGCCACTGGTGACGATGAACCCGGGCACATTATTCGCAAAGACGCATTCTGGACGGTAGCTGCATTCGCGAAAGACCAGTTGCGGCAACGGGTTGCATTCGCCCTTAGTCAAATACTGGTGGTGAGTGAGCAGAACGCGGATGTGCGCAACGCGCATCGAGGAACCGCAGACTACTATGATACGCTGGCGCGGCACGCCAACTTGACCTACCGGGAGTTGCTGGAAGAGATTAGCCGACACTCTGTCATGGGTGCTTACCTGAGCCATCTTCGCAACGAGAAAGAGAATCCGGCGGCGGGCTACTTCCCGGATGAAAACTACGCTCGTGAGGTAATGCAGTTATTCAGTTTTGGTCTGGTTGGGCGAAATCCCAATGGTTCGATCAAGCTTGGCTCAGACAACTTGCCTATTCAGACCTATGACAACGAAGTCATAAAAGAAATGGCTCAGGTATTTACCGGACTCAGCTTTAGCAAAACCGTATCGAGCGGTCAGATGCTCGATAACAACAATTTCAATCTGGGCAGTAACTTTGGCAACGGCTATCAGTACCGCTGGACTGAGCCCATGAAATTTTATGCTGACCGGCACGACAACACCGAGAAGGAACTCTTCACGGACAGTGGAGCACAGTTAGTGATACCGGCCGGGACAGAGCCGGACCAGGAGCTCGATCTGGTTATTGATGCGCTCGTGGCGCACAGTGGAACGGCACCTTATGTGGTCGAAAGACTTATTCAACGATTTGTGACGTCAAATCCCAGCCCTGATTATATCGAGCGAGTTGCGGGGGTTTTCGGCGCGACGGGTGATATGACAGCGGTAATCCGGGCCATATTGCTCGATGAGGAAGCACGCAATCCAACGGTGATGGGCGACCCCCGTTTTGGCAAGTTCAAAGAGCCAGTCCTGCAAATGACGGCGATGTTGCGCCTACATCAGGCATATTCGTCAGTAGTCATCGGCGACGATGTTTCAGTCGTGCCGGGAGACGGTGATTCATACGCGCTCAATTATGCGAATGCGAGTCAATTTGAGAATGCTGCAATGCTGCTCCGAACGGGCAGCATGAACATAGGACAGGAGGCGTTAATGTCGCCGTCAGTATTCAATTTCTATTCCCCGGATTTCGCGCCAACCGGCGTATTGTCCAACAACTCGCTGGTTGCGCCCGAGCTTGAACTAGTGACCGAAACGCAGATTTACACCGCTTTCAACACCCACCTCGGCCTAATTCGAAACGGCAAGATCCGCAATAATCGCTACACGAGAGAAAACGGCACCATTGCCCAGGAGCTGCTGCGTGTGAGGCTTCGTGATGACCGGGTCATGGCGATCTGGAATGGCGCGGCGGGTGACAGTTCTGCGAAGGCGACTGCGTTAGCCGAATATCTCGACTTCTATATGAACGCAGGACGGTTGAAGTATCTGGGAGTCTCATCAACGCTAACGGAACTGTCGAATGCGCTGGCGGCCTCAAACGTCGGTTCAGGAGAATTGTTTGAGCTGGCCACTTACGGTTCGGCATTGCTACCTGAATTTATGGTGCAGAAGTAACTGCTAGCTCGCTGAAATTCAGAGCTTCTTGGAGGCAACAGGTAAAGAAGCTGCTTCAGCGGCATTTTCCTTTACCAACGCAGCATTCACCAGCAGATTTACGTCTATCATTTCTTGCTCTAAAGTCATAGTTTTTCGCCTACTTTGGCAGATTATTATCAGACATTGTTGGCGACGCCATAGGTATATCTGGTCGAATACCAGCAGCAGTATAAGGTTATTGGTTTGATAAAATATTATTGCCCTAATTTCGGGTGTCTGCTGTTGGCCGGGCTATGACCCTGATGCGACTAATTTGAGTGTTCGCTAGCGGAAAATTCGGCCTCGAGAGTAGTGTAGCTTAACCCGGCTTGGTCCGAGTGATGCTGCCGCCGAAATCGCCCCGGAGTCCATCAACCTAGTGATCGATGGGGAGCCTCTTGCATTATTGGCTCTTTAGCACTATCTTCGCAGATTAGTACGCCGTGGGTAGCAACCGGCAGGGTCGCCTTCAGCCTGCTAAGCCTGTGGCTGTTTTAGTCGCGAAATAGTCATGTGCTTAGAGTAGCTTCAAGGTGAAGAGGGCGACCTTCCCCGAAACCAAACAGTCGCGTATATCGTTCTAATACAGTGAGACCGTTCTAACCCGAGGAGATTGGCCATGAAACACTACAGCGTGAAATACTACAACAAGCTTGCCGCAGTTTTCCTTGCCATTTTAATGGCATCCCTTCTCGGATGCGCATCGACAGCCACAAAAGAGGGCACCGGGGAGTATCTCGACAACACCGTAATCACCACCAAAGTGAAGGCCGCTATTTTTGACGAACCCACCCTTAAATCCGCCGAGATCAACGTTGAAACCTTCAAGGGTGTCGTTCAGTTGAGTGGCTTCGTCGGCTCCCAGGCCAGCATCGACAAAGCAGTGGAAATCACGCGACAAATTAACGGTGTGAAATCCGTCAAGAACAACATGCAACTTAAGTGACGTTGACACTCACCTAATCCGATAGGGGCTGCGAGTGCCAAACTAAGGACGTCCGCTATTGGCCGTAAGTACTAGTTCTTGTGATTCAAATGAATGACTTCAGTGTGCCGAAACTTGCTTTATAACCTGAAGTTTTGAATGACTGCAATCTGGAAGCGGGCATTCAAGTTTGAATCATGAATGCGTGCAAAGTGCCCTTTGCCGCCGTTATTGCTCAGTGAATGTGCCTGATAGCCTGGAATTTACATCTGCCGCTGAAGTTAAGACATATGTTCCAGAAATAGCAGTATTAAAGGTAACCGAAAAAACAGCTTTCGAAGCATTAGAATCGTCTACCTCAACAGTACCACTGGCACCACTAGAGCTATAGCTGTACATTCCCCATGAATCGCGAGAATTTACACCGTCACCTTGCGTAGTGTACCAGGGCTGAGAACTTGAAAAGACAATGGCAAATGCGCCTGTTGATGGAAACACACCTGAACCAGATTCCACTGTTACTCGATACGTTTTACCAGCTAATGTGCCTGGTGCCGAAACTGCTGCTGCCCCACCATCACTGCTGCTAATACCACCTATACTGCATGATATTAACGACATGGTTAGGGAGAGAAATGTGAAGTAGGCCGTTGCTTTCATTTTATATCTCCATGTCCTATATGGATGATTACGGTTATGACGCAGGACGCATTGAACGCCAACAGTGGATTCTACACACCCCCACCAAACTGGGTTTTACAGAATTTGCAAAATCCAGTATAGCATGAAGGATTAAATGACTCGTAAGTGCCGAAAATTGCTTCACAGCTTAGTTTTCTTAGGGTCTATATTGGAGAAAACAGGTGCTCAGAGTCGGATTTAGTTCCCAGGCAAAAAAAACCGCCACCCCGAGGGGCAGCGGTTATGGTGTTGCTTTGGTGGCAAGTGTGGTCAGAAAATGGGAAGTCTTTGACCTATCACTATACCCCCGGAGCGCTCCGGACTTTTGCTTACTGACTACTTGAACTTTTTGATTTCACCACTGTCGATGCGCGCGAAATATGAGTTCATTTCACGCTTGACGATAGGCGCCAGGAAGTAAAGTCCGAGGATGTTAGGTACACAGATCAGGAATACCAACGCGTCCGAAATATCCAGGATCGGTCCCAGTTGCACCACGCAGCCGAGGGCGACAAAAGCGCAAAAAATCAGCTTGTAAATGGTTTGCCCTCGTTCACCTTCCCCAAACATATAGGTCCAGCCCTTGAGCCCGTAGTAGGACCACGAAATCATCGTAGAGAATGCAAACAGCAAGGCCGCAAATGCGAGTGGTATCGGGAACCAGGAAAACTCTCGTTCAAAGGCCGCCGAAGTCATCGCTACACCCTGCGCATCACCGGCAAAATCGGGCGCTGCAACCTGTGCCGTGCCGATAACCAGCGCGGTTATGGTACAGATGACGATAGTGTCGATGAAAGGCTCGAGCAGCGATACGATGCCCTCGGTAATCGGTTCATCGGTCTTGACCGCGGAGTGCGCAATCGAAGCGGAACCGATACCGGCCTCATTCGAGAACACGGCGCGTTGGAAACCGATGATCATCGCGCCGAGTGCACCACCGGCAACGCCTTCACCAGTGAATGCACCACTGAAAATGTTGGCAATAGCTTGCGGAATGGTACTGGCATTCATCAAGATAACGATGATCGCGAACAGGCAGTAGAAAATCGCCATGAAGGGTACTATTTTTTCAGTCACTCTCGCAATCGACTTGATACCGCCAATGATAACCGCAAAGACAACTCCGGCGAGTATCAGCCCGACCAGCCAGCCCAGCCCGTCCAGTGCGCCGCCCGATACGTTGTTCAATTGCACGTAAGCCTGGTTCGACTGGAACATGTTACCGATACCGAGTGCGCCGATGAATATACCGATTGCATAGAAGGTGCCCATAAATTTACCGAAGCCTTCCATGCCACGATCGGAAAAACCCTGCCGTAGGTAGTACATGGGGCCACCGGAAACATGGCCGTCCTCAAATTCCTTACGGTATTTGACACCGAGTGTACATTCCACGAATTTGGTCGACATGCCCAGAAATCCAGCCACGATCAACCAGAAAGTTGCGCCAGCACCACCGACGGTGACCGCCACAGCGACACCACCGATGTTACCGATACCGACGGTTCCAGAGACCGCGGTCGCCAGCGCCTGAAAGTGTGAAACCTCACCATGGCTGTTCGGATCGGCATAATCGCCACGCACCAGTTGAATCGCGTGCTTGAATCCACGCAGATTGATAAAGCCCATGTAAAAAGTAAAAAATACCGCGCCAACTACCAGCCATAACACCACGACGGGCAATTGCGCACCAAACACCGGGATTTTGAAGAATACGATCTGCCCTATCAGTGTCGCAATCGGCGCAGTCGCCGTATTAATGGCCTCGTCGATACCTGCCTGCGCAGTTGAAACCGAACTCACCAGTACAGCGAACATATAGAATATTCGTTTCATTGTCTTGCCTCCTACTATTTTGAATTTATCAGTTATTGTTTAGATCAGGGAACGACTGTGACCGGAACGGTAGAGGCTTGCACCAGGGCGGCGGAAACACTGCCAAAGATCATCGTATGCATGCGCGATTCTCCGCGCCGGCCGATATAGATCTGGGTGGCGCCATTCTGTTCTCCCAGATCAAGCAGGGTTTCAGCAATTTTTCCGTGGTGTACCACTGTTTCCACATTCACGCCGTCAGCTTCCAGAGCTGCGATCTCGGGCGTCAATATCGAATCATTTGCTCGTTGAATTTCCGATTCACGTCTTTTGTGACGTTCTTCCAGTTCCTGGGGGGTGTGAAAACTATAGGGTGACCAATCGATAACATAGGCTAACACCAAATCGGAGCCCGTTAACTTGGCATGAGCCACAGCAGCGCTCAATGCCCTCTTACTGCCATCGCTTCCGTCCAGCGCAACCAGTATTTTATTTGACATATTCAATCTCCTATACGGTTCTACTATTGCTTTTTTTGGGGGGCCAGGTATTCCGAATTCACAGCTGGGAGTAACCCGACGTCCGACAATAGAAGATTTGAAACCTCGGAAATAGGGCCAAAATACTTCATTGCCCGTACCAGCCGCACGACAGAATGGGAACTGAACCACAGCAGCTCTGCCAGCCTAAATTGATTTTTAGCGTCTTTTACTGGCGCCTGGAGCAGTGTGTCAGCTACACGCCCCGGTTTCCAGGTAACGCTCATAGTCCTTTATGGACCGGGGTGACAGCCGACGTAAGCGGGTCATATCAATCCGAGCGGAACGCATCAGCCAGTCGAAGGCAAACTCGAGTGGTGGTAGTGCCTCTGTTGAACGAAAGTCATCGTACCCGCCTGCAGATATGTTGGCGGCATCCGCTGTTTTGCGAGCGATCGTTTGGCGCGGTTGCCGGAAAGATGCGAGTGCAGAAATTCAAGCGGTCGATCATAGCGGGTACCAGTCTGAATATTTCACCCGTATCCTGGCTGGGCAACGAAAAATAGAGGAAAATGGAACCGGTTTCCCGTCGTCGCCGCAGATTCTCTGTAGACCCGACAGGTTCCTAGTGGTTCTTCAAGGCGATAATGACGGGTTTAGCGTGAGCTGACATACCTCGAACCCGGTTCCTGCCACCATCTGTATTTCAAATACCCAGATAACGAGCCTTCAAATCCGCATCGCTGGTCAGTTCGGAGGACCCCCCCTGCCAGACCACCTGACCCTTTTCAACGATAAAGTGATTGTCCGCAATATGCGCGAACTCATCGATATTCTTATCGATCAGTAAAATTGTGAGTCCGGACTGTTTCAATTCCTCAAGTCGTCGCCAGATTTCCTGTCGGATCAACGGTGCCAGCCCTTCGGTTGCCTCGTCGAGGATCAGCAGCCGGGGATTCAACATCAGTGCACGGCCGATAGCCAGCATCTGCTGCTCGCCGCCAGAGAGCTGGCTACCCTGGTTATTGAGTCGTTCGCACAGCCGCGGGAAAAACTCGAGTACTCGCTCCAGGGTCCAGGGATCGTCGCTGCGACTGAAATTGGCCGCGGTTGCGATCAGATTTTCTCGCACGCTGAGGTTTGGGAAAATCTGTCGGCCTTCAGGTACCAGTCCAATTCCGAGCTGCGCCACCTGGTAGGCCGGTTTACCATTGATCGGTGAACCGTCAAATCGAATTTCACCACTGCGACAAGCCAGCGTGCCGATGATAGAGCCGACAGTGGTAGTCTTGCCCATGCCATTGCGACCAATCAACGTCGTGACCCGTCCTTCAGCACAGTACAGACTCATCCCGAACAGGGCCTGGATGGTTCCGTAGTAAGTCTCGACGCCATTCAGTTCAAGCATGGCCATCACCCAGGTACGCCTTTTGCACCTCGTGGTTACCGCGGATATTGTCAACCGTATCGGTGGCAATGATATGGCCGTTCACGAGCACCGATAACTGGTCCGCGAGACTGAACACCGCATCCATATCATGCTCCACCAGAAGAATGGTCATATCGCCTTTAAGCCGATTGAGGATATCGACCATCATCGCGCCCTCCTCCTTGCCCATACCCGCCATCGGTTCATCGAGCAGCAACATGCGCGGTTTCATCGCCAATGCCATGGCGACCTCGAGTTGACGTTGCTCGCCATGCGAAACATTGGCGGCGATCAGGCCGGCACGATCTTGCAGACCCACTTCGGCCAGACTTGCCATTGCCGCTTCCTGCATTTCGCGATCCTCCCTCACCGGCGCCCAGAATCGAAAAGAGTGGCCACTGTTACCCTGAACAGCCAGCATGACATTTTCCAGCAAGTTCATCTGCATTACGACACTGGTAATCTGGAAAGAACGAGCCAGCCCCTGTCGTGCACGACTGGCGGCGCTGTCATTGATGATGCTGCGGCCGCGGAATTCGATATCACCGCTATCCGCTTTCAATTGGCCGGACAATTGTGAAATCAGTGTGGTTTTGCCCGCACCGTTGGGACCGATGATAGCGTGGACTTGTCCTCGCTTCACCGCGAGATTGACATCATCCGTCGCCGCGATGCCGCCAAAGTGTTTATGCAGGCTGCTGACCCTGAGCAAATGTTCAGTCATGCGCTTTACTCTTGCGGTCCAGTAGGCTTAGCCAGCCGTGAATACCACCCTTACCAAACAACACCAGTGCGACCAGCAAGATCCCGAAAATAAGATGCCAGTAGACGGTGATTGCCGACAGCACTTCTTCGAGCACGACGAATACAAGAGTACCGACCAACGGGCCGAACAAAGTGCCGACACCGCCGATAATGACCATGAAAACCAACTCGCCGGAACGCGCCCAGCCGATCATGTCGGGGCTGATGAAGCCGGTGAAATTACCCAACAACATGCCGGCGAGACTACATATCATCGCCGCCAGTACGTAACAGGCCAGTCGGTAGCGATAGGTATTGAAGCCAAGCGCCTGCATACGCGGTTCGTTAAACTTGGAACCGACAATGACGCGACCGAAACGAGCATGCACCAGCCGGTGGACAAAAAACAGGGCGGCCAGCAGCAGTGCGAAAATCCAGTAGTAAAGACTGGTAGCACCATCCATGCTGATGAACTCGGGAAACTCACTGCGTGAATAAATGACCAGCCCATCATCCGCACCGTATTCCTCGAGGCTTAAAAAAGTAAAATAGACCATCTGGCTGAAAGCCATCGTAATCATGATGAAATAAACACCTTTCGTACGCAGGCAGATCGCGCCGGTTAGCAACGCAAACGTAGCGCTGACCGACAAAGCCAGTGCCAGATGCAGCCAGCCATTGTAGTAATCGTAATAGGACGGGATACCGACGCAATAGGCGCCGATTCCAATATAGGCCGCGTGTCCGAGACTGACCATGCCGCCGAATCCGAGTATCAGGTTGAGACTGACTACCGCGATAGCCAGGATTAGCGCACGCGACAGCAAATCGAGGTAAAACGGCTGGTTAATCCATTCGAAGATAAACGGGGCCAGCGCCAGAATCAGCAGCAGCAACGCGTAAATTCGGCCGGAGACAGTGACGGGCAACCAGTTCACTACTTCATCCCTGCCGGGGGAAACAGTCCTTGTGGGCGAAACGCGAGCACCGCAGCCATCAGAATATAAATCAGCATCGCCGACAACGCCGGTGCCGCGGTTTCCGCGTACTCATTAGGCATCGCAAGTTCGAGCAGAACGTCCAGATACGAACGGCTCAGAGTATCGATCAGACCCAGAATCATCGCCGCATAAAAGGCCCCCTTGATCGAGCCAATACCGCCAACGATAACCACCACAAAGGCGATGATAATAATGTCATTACCCATGCCGATGCTGGCTTCGGTAATCGGCGCGATCAGCATCCCGGCGAGTCCCGCCATCGCCGCACCGAGCGCGAACACGACCATAAACAAACGATTGATGTTAATGCCCAACGCCTCGACCATGGTGCGATTCGATGCACCGGCTCGAATCAGCATACCGAGACGGGTTCTGGAAACCAGGAAATACAGAATTGCCGCGACCAGCAATCCCGCGAAAATTATCAACAGGCGATAAGTCGGCAGCACCAGGTTACCTAGCGTAAGCTGGCCATTGAGGGAGTCGGGCAACGGGATCGCCATACCCGAGGCACCCCAGAACAGGTGCACCAGGGTATCAAAAATGAGA
>JAAESG010000040.1 GCA_024229615.1 Gammaproteobacteria bacterium
AGCCGTTTGAATATGGCGCAGGAGGTCGACAGCGTCGCGGAAATGCACAAGTTCGCGCGCAACAACTTCCGCATGGGTGCAACACAGCTGAAGTTCATGCAGTCTGGCGGTGTCGTGTCGGCGTTCGACCCGTGGCAATTGCTCGCCGGGTCGCAGGCAGAACTCGAGGCAGTCGTTCAAGTCGCGAACGAGTATGGCAGTTACGTGATGGCGCACTCCTACCGCAAAGAGGCCATCATGAGCGCGCTGAATGCAGGTGTGCGGTCCATCGAACATGGCTTCATGTTTGATTGCGAAATCTCCGAGCTGATGAAGAAGAAGGGCGCCTATATCACCACCAACCTGACAGCCTTCGACCCAAACCTGTTCGACATACCGGCAATCAAGGAGGTCCCCGCCAGCCTCCGCAAAGCGCGGTCCGCGGCAGCGGCTTTCGGCGGCTATATCGACAACATGAAAAAGTGCCCTGCGAAGCGCGCCTTCCAAACCGATTGCGTCGGCTCCGTTGCCGCCTGCAACATCCAGATCGCCTACGAGAAGAAACTGAACAACGACTTCTTCGGCCCCTATACGTCGCTGGTAACGATGACGTCGGTCGGTGGCGAGTTGGTTGCGTTGAGCGGCGATTTCATGAACCCCTATCCGGAAGCAAAGCTGGGCGTCATCGAAAAAGGTGCCTATGCCGATATCCTGATCATCGAAGGTAACCCGCTCGAGGACTTTTCCGTCGTCGGCACGGGTGACAAGTGGTTCGGCGCAGAACCGCGTCCTGAAAGCCCGGAGACAATCCGCATCATCATGAAGGACGGCAAGGTCTTCAAGAACTCGCTTTAATTTGGAACGTCACCCCGGCCAGCGAGCCGGGGTCCATTACAGCATCCACTCGTCCGACATTAGAGTGACGACATTAGAGTGACAGTTACCTTAATTCGATGGCCTTGGCCCCGGCTTTTATTCCTTGAATTAGGGTAACTGTCACCTTATTTAGCTTATCCAGTCCCTTTGAAAATTGACGCTATCAGGTTTTGTGGCAGGCTATAATGCCGTCTGAACCGCGAAGCGAGGGTTGAGGCCATTCAGAAACAAACCGTTAATCGCCTGCTGGCCCGGCGACTGGGTGTGGCTGTGCTCGGGATCACCATTGTTTTTGGTGTCCTCGTGTTTCTGGTCGAGTACAACAAGGTCGGAGGCCTGGTGGCCGATCGCGCGCAACGCTCGGTTGCTTTTTTTAACGCCCAGACGCAACATTTACTCGACCAGCCGGGTCTGCTCAATGCCGCCGAATTCCAGGCGGCGCTGGAAAGTAATTCGCGCCAGGCCCGCGGCCATGAAATCGGTCGATTCGTCTCGGTCGAGATCACCGACGCCGGCACGCTCAGGCTGGCCGAGTTGCATGACCCGGAATACGCCTTCGCGGACGAGGTGGAAGCCTTTATGCAATCGCCGTCACGGCGGATTCCGCGGCAGGACGAGGATTACTACGAGAATGTCGATATCGGCGGCGCCGAGCATGTTTACGTGGTCGTGCCAATGAAAGACAGTGCCGGCGAAACAGCAGCCTACGCCAGGGGTGTGTTCGCGCTTTCCGATGCGGCCTTCGCACAGATCAATAACAGGATAGTAACCGTGGTCGGGATCACGGTTGCCTTGATTGTCGCGACCAGCCTGTTGTTGTATCCGATCATCGCCCGCCTGCTGAAGCAGGTTTCCCTGCTTTCGACCAGGTTACTCGATGCCAACCTGGAAATGATCGAAGTGCTGGGCAGCGCCATCGCCAAGCGCGATAGCGATACCGACGTGCACAATTACCGGGTATCGATTTACTCGGTGCGCCTGGCAGAAGCGATAGGCCTGGACCGCCACTGCATTCGCAGTCTGATCAAGGGCGCTTTTTTACACGATGTCGGCAAAATCGGCATCTCGGATAATATTCTGATGAAGCCAGGTCGCCTGAGTGAGCAGGAGTTCGAAATAATGAAACAGCATGTGCAACACGGTCTCGATATCGTCGAGCGCTCAGAGTGGCTGGCGGACGCGGCCACGATAGTCGGGTATCACCATACCAAATTCGACGGCAGCGGTTACGACGTAAAGTGGGTCGGTGAGGAAATTCCGTTGAACGCGCGCATCTTCGCGATTGCCGACGTGTTCGACGCCCTGACTTCGGAGCGACCCTATAAATCGGCTTTCGCTTTCGACAAGGCCATGGAGATTCTGGACGAAGGTAGCGCAACCCATTTCGATTCGGCGTTGCTGGACGCTTTCGCAGGCATCGCGGAATCGTTGTACCGCGATTACGCAAATCGCGACGACGACAAGCCACGTCACGATCTTGCGGAAATCATCGATGAGTATTTTAAAAACGAGGTTGAGCTGGTCGCGGAGATACGCTGACGGTGGAATTAGAGTGCGGAATTAGAGTGACAGTCACCTTAATTGATAAATAGTTCCTCTGGCAGCTTTCCCCGCGGGCGCTATCCTGCTAGGTTTTCGCTGTACTCGTAAGCTTTACCCCGGCAGGGGGAAATACATGAATCAGGACAAGGTCAATAAATCGGTTTTAGCGCTGATGGTGATTGTCATATCGGCACTGTTCCTGTCGATGATTCATCAGTTTTTAATGGCCATCTTTCTGGCCGGGCTGTTCAGCGCCCTGGCGCGCCCCGTGTACCGTCGCCTGAAAGTCATGTTCAAAGGGCATCGACACCTGGCTTCCGTGACCACGCTATTGTTGATGATCGTTGGCGTGTTAATTCCACTGATGCTGTTGATCGGCGTCATCGTCGGGCAGGCGATCGACGTCGGTCAGACGGTGGCGCCCTGGATCAAGCTGAATATAGAACAGCCCGACAAACTGACGGCTCTTCTGCTGAATCTGCCGTTTTACGAATACCTCGAGCCATACCGCGGCGTCATCCTGGAAAAGGCGGGGCAACTCGTTGGTGTAGTCAGCAACTGGATCGTGGGCGGTCTTTCACAGGCAACGCTGGGCACGGCTAATTTCCTGTTCATGACCTTTGTCTTTCTGTACACGATGTACTTTTTACAGTTGGACGGCGTCAAACTGATCAGAAAGATTCTTTATTACCTGCCGATGAACAGCGACGATGAAAGCCTGATGCTGGACAAGTTCACTTCGGTCACGCGGGCGACGCTAAAAGGGACATTGATGATCGGCATGCTGCAGGGCGGCCTCGCGGGTGCCGCTTTCGCCGTCGCCGGTATCGATAATGCCGTGTTCTGGGGTACGGTCATGGCCGTGCTGTCGGTCATACCGAGCATCGGTTCGGCCCTGGTGTGGATTCCCGCCGCTATCATCCTGATCATGCAGGGCAGTACCGGCGGCGGAATAGGATTGCTGGTGTTCTGCGGTTTGATAGTCGGCAGCCTGGATAACGTGCTGCGCCCGATACTCGTCGGCAAGGATACCAAGATGCATGAACTGATGATTTTCTTCGGCACGCTGGGTGGCATCATGATGTTCGGCATCGCCGGTATCTTCATCGGCCCGGTGATCGCTTCCTTGTTCGTCACTATCTGGGAACTGTATGGCATCGCTTTCAGCGATTACCTGCCGGAGGTGTATTACAAAAAACAGCCGGCCGAGACTGTTGATTCAGGCGATGAAAAAGAGTCGGATCATTAGTAGTGTCACCGACTCTTTTAGTTCACGACCTCTCTGTTTGGTTGATTCGTTGATGATGACCCCGGTTGCCCGGGTGCGGGACAAGCCGGTCTACGATGATATTCCTGAATTCCACGGCTGCGGTGTCGATTTTCGAGTCACTGAAGGTCTCGGTTTCAGGTTCGAGCTGCGCGGCATCGCCACGTTTGTCGATAACGACGGCGGCACTTTCTGCAATTCTTCCGATGGCTGTCCGATTGTCGTCGACAGCAGCCTTTTGTGGCAATGGGAACTGCTGACCGGATTAAGCTTTCGTTTCAATTAAAGTGTCAATTAAGGTGACTGTCACCATAATTAAACTGGCGCCATCACCCGGCGTAACAGTCGTCCATTGCTTCGGGGTTGGGGCCGATTTCGGTATCTCCGGTTAACTGGTCTATCTCGGCGTAACTGATCTGGCGCCAGGTATCGCGGGCCATGTGCAATTCCTGCAGCAGGGCATCGATCAGAAAGCTACAGGGTTTGTAGAGATACAGCTGACCGTAGAGCGGTGCGTCGGTCAGGGCCAGAAATCCCAGACACTCGAGAACCCTGTTGCGGACGGTTTCATCCTCGAACCTGGGTTCCGTTGCGATGGTGCCGGCCTTCGCGTTGCGCGTGGTGTAGTACAAGGCCTCTTCGACGCAGTACTGCGGATTTCGTGCCGGCGCAATTTCGTGTTCAAAGACACGATCCAGCAGATTGAACGAGACTTGCCGTGGGTCGCGAGATTTTCCGTTGACTACACCGTCAACGATGATATGCGGCACCAGCCCGGGTTTAATATAGGCATAGTGCTCGCCCGACCTGACGCCGACGAAACGCTCGACCCAGATTGCCTGTCGCGGCGTGTTCTGCGCCATCACGCCGGCCTGGTTGATCATGTCCACCAGTGGGGCGCTGCTGCCGTCGAATATCGGTAACTCGCCGCTACTGACCTCGATCAGCGCATTGTCCACGCCGCAACCGCGAAGCGCCGCGAGCACGTGTTCCACCTTGCTGATGCTGACGCCGTATTCGTTGCCGATGACGGTATAGGGATGCGTGTCGAACAGGTTATGCCAGCTGGCGGGAATCAACGCCCGCGTTATTTCGACGTCGCGGCGCAGGAAGAAGATCCCGCTGTTGGCCGGTGCGGGCAACAGGCTCAGCGAAATTCTGTTACCGCCATGCAGGCCAAAGCCGACACAATGGATCGGTTGATTCAGGGTGCACTGGTTGGTGCGGATGTCCGGCCTTGAGTAAAGCATTTGGTTTGTGCTTCGAAGTGGTGAATCGTGGCTTGTTACTATGCGGTCGAGCGGTACTATGACGTGAATCCCGGTCCGCCAATCGCTAATCCCGAATCCAGAAAAGTGTCGCTGAGAACGCCGAATTCGATCATCGCCTCGTGGGTGTTGCTGATCGCGCACGCGATCGATGACTACGGTTTCGACAGCCGGCAGTTATTTCAACAGGCGGGGTCGATTACGCGCGGCTACAGGAACCCGGCGCGCGTTACTCCTACGCCGCCGTTTGCCGGCTGTGGGGAATCGCTGAGGAAGGCTTGAACGATCCCGGTTTCGGCCCGCGGGTGGCGAGCCTGTGGCATCCGACGACGATGCATGCGCTCGGAGACTCGTGGATGGCGAGTTACGACCTCGACGAGGCTTATCGGTGCACAATACATTTCTTGCAATTCAAGAATTCAAGTGACAGTTACTTTAATTCACCGGCCTTGGTCCTGGCTTTTTTTTCCTAAGTCGCCGCCCGGTCATTGCTTCAACCTGGAGCAGAAAGTTGTCTTCGCCAAAGGGCCGGCCT
>JAAESG010000041.1 GCA_024229615.1 Gammaproteobacteria bacterium
AATTTTCTGGAAGCAACCAAACGGGAAACCATCGAGCGATACAAAAAGGATCTCAAGTTTTTCCAGAATCTCAGGGCGGCGGTCACATTCCGCTACCAGGAAGCCATCGATTTTTCCGAATATGAGCCCAGAATCAAAAAGCTGATCGATACGCACGTGGGTGCCGGTGAAGTTGAACAGCTCTGCAAACCCTTCAACCTTTTAAATGAAGGTGAACGCCGGCGGGTTATCGAGGAAAACGGGAAAAGCCCCGGCGCCAAAGCCGATATGATCGCTTCTGCGACCCGCCACGTCATCGAACAGGAGATGGCCAAAGATCCCGCTTTTTACAAAAGGTTTTCCAGGCTCCTTGAAGAAGTGATCGAGGCCTATCACGAGGGCCGGTTGCGAGCTCTGGAAGCACTGGAAAAAATCAAAGATATCTCCACAAAAGTCGTCACCCGCACCGATGACGATATTCCGACCGAACTTATGGGAAAGGATATGGCAAGACGATACTTCGGACAGGTGCGCGAAAGGATCGCAGCATACGGTACATATAGCGAAAAGACCGGCGCGGAGATTGCGATTGAAATCGTAGACCGCATCGCCCGGCATAAGATCCGAGACTGGCGCACCAACCCAGACGCCGTCAATCGAATGCGGGGGGAAATTGACGATATTCTATTTGATATTGAGGAAAAGCGCGGCCTAAGCCTTTCGCTTGATGACCACGATGCCATTATCGACCGCTGTATAGAGGTGGCGATCGCCAATGAGGATTGA
>JAAESG010000042.1 GCA_024229615.1 Gammaproteobacteria bacterium
ATTATTTTTCAGCAGTTCAATCTGATCCCTTATCTCAGCGTCATCGAAAACGTGACCCTGCCGTGCCATTTCTCGGAAGTGCGCCGGCGCAAGGCGATATCGCGCAGTGGCAGCATTGGCGATGAGGCGTTACGCCTGCTCGAGCATCTCGACATGGCAGATATCGCGGTAGTCCACAAACCAGTCACCGAACTCAGCGTCGGCCAGCAACAACGCGTTGCAGCGGCTCGAGCGTTGATTGGATCGCCAGAAATCCTGGTTGCCGACGAGCCGACGTCATCGATGGACGCCGATCGCCGCGCGGCTTTCATCGAGTTGCTTTTCCGCGAGTGCGACGAAGCAGGATCGACTCTGCTGTTCGTCAGCCACGACCAGGGATTGCAGGAATCATTCGAGCGATCGATCGAGTTTGGTCAGCTCAACCGGGAAGCGGAAGACGGACGCCTCAATTTGCAAGTGGGCAGCTAGATCACAATATGAATATCGGATCACTGGCAATTAAAAGTTTTCGTAACCGCAAGCTCAGCGTCGGGCTAACGATTGCATCGATCGCCCTGAGCGTCGCCTTGCTACTCGGCGTCGAAATCCTGCGCAACGAGGCCAAAACCAGTTTCGCCAACACCGTTTCCGGCACCGATCTGATCGTCGGTGCACGCAGCGGCTCGGTCAACCTGCTGCTGTACTCGGTGTTTCGCATCGGCAACCCGACAAACAATATCGACTGGCACAGTTACGAGGAAATACGAGATCTGCCCGGGGTCAAATGGAGCATCCCGTTGTCGATGGGTGATACCCATGAGGGTTTTCGCGTGGTCGGCACCGATCATAACTACATCGAGCATTACCGGTATGCCCGGGATCGAGGACTGTCACTAAGCCAGGGAGCCTGGTTCGAGCACGAAGACGAAGCCGTGCTGGGGGCCGAGGTGGCCGCCAACCTCGGCTACCAACTTGGCGATGAAGTCATTGTCGCTCACGGTGCCGGCGACGAAAGTTTCATCAAGCACGACGACGAGCCCTTTCATGTGATCGGCATTCTCGCCGCCACCGGCACCCCGGTCGATCGCACTATTCATGTCAGCCTCGCAGGTTTCGACCACATGCACGAGGCCTGCCAGAAGGGTGACGCCGAGCACGATCATG
>JAAESG010000043.1 GCA_024229615.1 Gammaproteobacteria bacterium
TCCGGTACCACGATCAATTGAACCGCCAGAACAGGGAAAGGTCGTGGCAATTCCTCATGTCGGTGGTCTTCACCATGTGTACCGGCGCGCAGCTTAATTTTTCGTGATATATAAAGAGGAAGCTGTTCATGGATGGAGTTTTTGGTAGGGACAGGGTCAATTTTAGATGCAAACCCCGGGTTACTTTTAAGTGCAAATCAACAGCCTTGACACAGGGTTAGCATCGACAAAGGGGCCATTCTGACTGTAAAATTTCGATACTTTTCCGGATTTTCGGCACTCGAGAAAAATACTCGCAGTCGAACATTGACGGATTAGCAAACAGTTCCGGCACGCTCTGGCGTCAGGCGACCTGGTCGTCTGCACGTTCAGCCAATTCCATATGTCCCGCAGTCTCGCTGAACAGCCGTCGCATCATTGGGATGAAGAATTCGAGGGATTTGCTGTCATAATCCGGATCAAAGGCGTTTTGGTCGTAGTTGTGGCAAAAGTACTTGCAGTCGTTGTAGTAGGGGCTGTCTTGGTACTTGTCACGCGCGTTGCGGTCACCGCCCAGATAGTGGTTGTAGTAATACCCCTGGAAAACGCAATGATGTTTCACTACCCAGTGCGTTTTTTCCGATACATAGGGTTTCAATATGGCGGCTGCGACCTCTCCGTGATTATAGGGCGCGACGACATCGCCGATATCGTGCAATAGCGCGGCGACTATCGTTTCTTCGTCCGCGCCATCGTTGTAAGCGCGGGTTGCCGATTGCAGCGAATGTTGATAGCGATTGATCGGGTAGGGCGTCCACTCCTCATCCAGTTGCTTTAGTTGAGCCAGCAGCCTGTCGACCAGGCCGGCATTGAAATCAGCTTCATAGTCCGCAACCGCTTCGAAATCGGCCTGGGTGGCATCTTCCATTGCGGTCCAGGTTGCCTTGTTTTCATGATCCATGGTTTATTTCCCCGGTTATCAAGATGTTCGAATTAATTTATACCCGAGGTCGGGTATAAAGCTACAGTAAAATCGTTCCCTTTTCGTATATGAACTCATGGGTTTCAACGAAGCGGCACCCACTTCCGGAACCTTTACTGAAATTGCTCCGCATACCAATTGGCAAAACCCGACACATTGGGTTCCAGGCCTACGCAGTATCGCCCCGGCAGGGTAAAGGGTGAATTGAAACCGCGCTGTTGATTTTCTAGCGCTATGCGGTCCTCTTCGACCGCGGCATCGAAGCGCTCATAGTAATACCTGACCCTGGCTTCGAAGTCCGGCAAATCGACCGACTGTTGCGGAAAACACATGGTCTGGTAAACGGCGCATTTGCGCGGACCCAGTGGGTAGGCCTCATAAATCCACATGGCCTCGGTGCTGGCGGCAAAGGTCATATTGGGGAAAACCCAGGTATAACGGGTGCCGCGGCTGTTTCTGCCGCGCAGGCCCGGAATCGGCGGCAGAGCATGGGCTTGCTCGGCCGCCAGCAGACCGCCGGTACCTTCGGTTTCGCCGAACTGGCTGGCATAAGCGCCGCTCGTCCTGTCCCCGGCATCGGGTTTTTTATAGACATCGTTGATCGAGTCCGGATGAACATAGGGCAGGTGATAATATTCGTTGAAAACATCGAGGAACAATTTCCAGTTGCAGTCGTTTTCAAAGCGAATACGGCGGGTGGAGACCAGCGACTCGAGCGGCCAGGGTGAGTGTAACTGGTCGAAGTCTCCGATATGCCGTTCGAAATCGGGAGGATCTGGACTGAAACATGCAAAGATGAAACCGGCATGGATTTTCAGTTCGAATTCCACCAGGCCAGAGGTTTCGTGGTGGAAATCCCGGGTGTCTTCCATATGCGGCGCGGCAACGAGGCGGCCGTCGACCGAATAGTTCCAGCAATGGAAGGGACACCGAATAGCCCGACATTTGCCATCGCCTTCCAGTAACCGGGCGCCGCGGTGGCGGCAGGCATTGTTGAAGGCATGCAGTTTTGCGTCTCGATCCCTGATCAGAATCAGTGAAACATCGGCAATTTCCAGGGTTTCGTATTGACCGGCCTCCTTGAAGCGGTCGGCGCGCCCCAGCCCAAGCCAGTTATTATGAAAAATAGTCTCTTTTTCGTACTGCAGTATCTCGTCACTGTGATAGCAGGCGGCTGGCAGTGAATTGGCTTGATCGACCGGCCGTCGACAATCGGATAGGGCGCTGCAAAATGTTTTCGAATTCAAGATGTCATTCGGCGGCTGCATTTTACTCGGCATGTCCATGGTAACGGCCTTTCCCAGCGGGATGAGAGTTATCGATTGCCGCAAGATTCGGGCATCTTCGGATTCTGGACAAGCGATAAAATAGAGGTCATAGTTATAAGCAATTCTAATATCTCGGTTGAGGCTCATGGCGCATACGCTACCCCCCTTGAACTGGCTGCGTGCCTTCGAGTGCGCCGCAAGACACCTGAGTTTCACCGCTGCTGCAGGGGAACTCAACCTCACCCAGTCGGCGGTAAGCCAGCATGTCCGGTCTCTGGAATTGCGTCTCGGCACGCTGTTGTTCAAGCGTAAGGCGCGCGGCCTGGCGTTGACGGATTCGGGGCGCAGGCTATTGCCCACGGTAACAACTGCGTTGACCGACCTGACCGCGGCCACGGCCATGTTCATGCCCCTGCGAACGGATGACAGCCTGAAAATTGCCTGTAGCTGGAGCTTTTCGTTAGCCTGGCTGTCTCCCCGGCTGGAACGATTCCTGGAAACTCGTCCCGGCATCCGAATGCAAATCGTCAGCACTTTATGGCCTGACGACAATAAACTGACCGAAGCGGAAATCGAGATTCGATACGGTTCACGGGAACTCGTCGGTGACGGCGCCGAGTTGTTGTTTGCGGACGAAGTCCTGCCGGTTTGCGCGCCGCAGAAGCTGCCCCGGAATTCGACGACCGAATCAATTTATCAAAGCGGGCTTATCCATACCGTGGGAACCACGGACACCTGGTATACCTGGGCGGAGCATCTCGGCGAAAAGCCGCCCGATTCGGTTTGTTATTCGGTGGATTCGTACTCGGTGGCACTGGAACTCGCCTGCAACGGAGTGGGTGTGGCGCTCGTCAGCCGGGCAATTGCGAAACGCAGTCTGGATTCTGGAGAGTTGGTAGCGCCCGTCGATTTAGTCGCGCCCGCGATTGACAATCACTATCTCGCAATCAATTCGGAAGAGGTAGAGTCTTCGCTGGCCAACCGCTTTGCCAACTGGCTGCGAAGCGAGGTCAGTGCCTGTTGCTGATGGACAGGCAATCCCATTGATCCACCCCCTTCGGTCAAACGTTTTCGAGATAGCGACTGGTTCGCATTAACGTCATATAAAGGAATTGGCGTCGGGCGTTGCCGGCACCGCGAAGATCGTCTATCTCCATGGCGAACAGGATTTCCGAACATTCATGCTTCAGTATTTCCAGTTCTTCACGCCAATCCAGGTGATGCAAATAGATTAGCCAGCTTCGCGCGGCGCGGTAGTAAAGCAGGTCTGTCATTTCACGCAGTTGTGCTCCGCAAAAATTATATCCTGTCCACGGCGAATTGCTAATTCAAGCTGCCGCAGACAGTTCAAGAAAACCGCGACAATGGCGCTGCCAATAAAAATCGCTCAGATTGGTGGCCTTCGCCTCAGTGCACACTGGAATGCCGCCTTCCAGCCCACTATGCGCACGGCGACGAGAGTTGAGACTTCCAATACCGCAAACGCAAAGTGAGTGCAATCAAAGGGTACTGACAAGTTAACTGCTATTCGGTGACAATTGCCGGATGAAGAATACAAATATCTATAAGAGATTTCGATTTCCCTCAGAAATCATTCAATACACGGTATGGCTTTACTACAGATTCAATCTCAGTCACCGAGA
>JAAESG010000044.1 GCA_024229615.1 Gammaproteobacteria bacterium
ACTTCGATACCGCGCACGGTGCGTAAAATCGCACCAATTAAATCGTTATCGAGCACGTAGCTTTCCAGCGAGGTGCCCATCAAACTACCCTGCATACCGGCGCACTCGTGGATCATCGACGCACCAGCGTGCGCGGCCAGTGAAATGGTGTAGCCTTTCTCACCACCCGCCTGCACATCCGGAAGCTTGGAATCGGTCATGCCCGCCGGCACTGAATTGGGCAACTGGTAAAACGCCGCCATTTGTGCGCAGGCAGCGGAGAGTAAAGCCTGCTCGCCACTGCCCCCTGACATAGAACCGGTGCGCAAGTCACTGACAAACGGCCAGGTAGCGAAAACTGCGCGGCATTGCGGGTCGATGATGTTACAGAGGATGAGCCCGGCGAGCACCTCCGCGCAGGCTTGCGCAACGGCTCCGGCCAGGGTTGCCGGTGCCGTAGCACCCGCCTGACAGGCTGCCACCAGCAGGATTGGCATACCCGCTTCGACCACAGCTTCCAGCGCATCGCAACTTTCGCTGGCGAAACGCATCGGCGGCACAACGTGGCAGCACACAGCAGTGCAGAAAGGTCGCTTACGAAACTCGCCCTCGCCACCAGCGACAGCATCGAGCATCGGCATCACGGCACGCACGCTATCGCCATCGGTGAAACTTACTGCGATCGATTTGGTTGTGCCATGCAGGCAGGCGTAAGTGGTGTTGATATCCAGATCAAGACTGGTTTCGGTATCGCGTGCGACCACTGAGCGATGATACCAGTGGATATGGTCGAGCTGGTCGACCAGCCGCGCGATATCGTAGAGATCGGCTACGCTACTTTGCCGATAGGCGCCGGTTTCAAAGTCCATGATAGTCGGTGCGGCCCCGCCCGTTCCCATATGAACCCTTTGGCCGCCAATTTCGATATCATGCCGGGAGTCAATGCCGTGCAAAATAAATTTACGGCGCGTGTTGGCAATCATATCTTCGACCAGTGCTCGTGGGAAACGCAACCGACCATCAGCGTCCAGCTCGCAACCCGCAGCGATGGCACGGGCCTGTAGTGATGGCGTGATCTGGGAGAGCCCGAGGTCCGCCAGGAGTTGCAGCACCAACTCGTGAATCCGAGCCTGATCGTATTGGCTCAACGGTAAATACCGCCCCCCAACCATGCCGGGCTGAACCGGCGAAACAGCTGCTACAGTATGTGGCGGGGTTCGAGATCGGCGGCCGGCACGTCTTATCTGCATGCGTTCCATTGATGAACTCACAAATAGGAATCTATGACAGTTTGCAGAATCTGCCCCTGTGGTACAAATGATCATTCAGAATGCATTGCATGTCGACAAGTCATGCAAAAAACGGGCAGCAGTCAGCTCCTGGCGGCTTCTTCAATCACCCATTGAATAAAGTGCCTGGTGGCTGGCTGTGCGCAATTTTGTTCCAGTGCGCCGACGTAATAGCCCTGTTCGGTTTCAAAAGCCGACTCAATCGGGCGAACCAGCAAGCCGCTATTGATCATATCATCGACGATGTAACTCCAGCCCAGTGCCACACCGCGCCCGGCCTGTGCCGCCTGCAGGACCATTGGATAGCTGTTTAAGCGGATGCCACGCCGCTCGGGGGACCCGGCAACATTTTGTTCTGAAAGCCAGACACGCCAGTCTACACTGCCCCAGATGTTACCGCCGCCTTCAAGATGTAAAAGCGTTTTGTTCAACAAATCACCGGCCGATGTCATATCGACATGATTTTCAGCATAACCGGGACTGCAAACAGGGTATACGCACTCATCAAACAGATGTGATGCATAAACCTCGTCCCAGGAACCAGTACCATAGAGAATGGCGATGTCGGCTTCGTTATGATGCAGGTCAATCGCCTGATCCGTCGCCAGAACACGCAGGTCGATTTCCGGATGCGCAGAGGTAAAAGCCTCCAACCGGGGCATGAGCCAGTAGTAAGAGAATGCAACCGAGGCCGACACCGTGATCTGAGGGAAACCCTGCATACTCGGATAGGATGAAAGACAGGCAGAAATCTCATCCAGACCGCGGCTCACGGCTACGTAGAGGTCTCTACCTTCCTGTGTAAGTTCGATATTTTTGTGCTGCCGACGAAACAGGCGAACATGACATTGATCCTCCAGCAATTTAATCTGACGACTGACCGCGCTCTGCGTCAGGCACAACTCTTCTGCCGCCAGCGTAAACGAGCCACGCCGCGCAGCAACTTCGAAAGTGTGAAATAGATTGAGCGGCGGCAACGCGTATTTTCTCATTTCAGATTACATTCCCGAAACTGTGGTTCATAATTATACTTTAGCTACTGATGGCTTTATCCAGGCTGCGTAATAACAGGCCTTTAGCAAGATGTTCCGTAGGCAATTTGTGAGGAATCGGAATGCGGACTTTATGCCCGCTACCCGGCGCAACATTGATAGCCTCGCCATTGCGCTCCTGCCTGATTTCTTCGAGTTGATATTCGATATTACCTTCGGGTGTC
>JAAESG010000045.1 GCA_024229615.1 Gammaproteobacteria bacterium
AAGCCAGTGCATTCCCTGGGATGAACTGGCAGAAGGTTACTACCGCAGTTTTTCTGCTGACCAGGGGCGTTCGGCGAAAGATGCCCGACTGGTCATCGGCGCGGTGATCATCAAACACAAGTTATGCCTGTCCGATGAAGAGACCGTGCAGCAGATCCAGGAGAATCCGTATCTTCAGTACTTCGTCGGGTTACCGGGGTATCAGATGCAAGCCCCGTTTGTTCCGTCGCTATTTGTGGAAATTCGCAAACGCATGGGACAAGAAGTATTTGAAGTTTTTCATGGTGCTATCGTTGATGCGGTGGAGCGGAAACGGGCAAAGTCTAAAGCATCGCGATCTGATGATCCGGACGATAAGGACCCGCCACCATCCCGGACTGAAAAATCCGATCCGAAAAAGAAGCCGGCCCACCAGGGCAAGCTGATACTGGATGCCACCGTTGCCGAACAGGCGATCCGTTATCCAACCGACCTCAGCCTGCTCAATGAGGCACACGAGTTCAGCGAACAAATCATCGACCTGCTTTACGCCCAATCGGCCTTGACGAAGAAGCCTCGCACCTATCGCCAGCAGGCACGTAAAGCGTACCTGTCGATTGTCAAACGCAGACGACCGGGAGGAAAGGTACTACGCCGGGGAATCAAGCAACAACTGCAGTACCTGTGCCGCAACCTGGGTCATATCGAGACATTGCTGGCGG
>JAAESG010000046.1 GCA_024229615.1 Gammaproteobacteria bacterium
CCCGCTATCGTTGGCATTAGGCGTCTTGTCGGGCATGAAAGAAGGTTCAAAGCTCGCTAGATCGATATCGGTGTTTGGGATTTTGACAACTTCCGTACCCGAATTTGCCAGTGCGGTAATTTTCTCCTCCCTTTTTGTATTCGGCCTGAAATGGCTGCCGGGCACCAGCAGCATGTCGGGCGGCTTCGAATTCAAACAGTTGATTTTGCCTGCCATGGTGCTGATCGTCTATGATTTTGGCTATGTCGCCCGCATGACCCGGGCATCCATGGCGGAAGTCATGACCTCCCAGTACGTAAGGACAGCGGTGCTAAAGGGGCTTCCTTACAAATCGGTGATTGTCAAGCATGCCTTGCGCAACGCCCTGATCGCCCCCTTTACGGTCATCATGTTGCAAATCAACTGGCTGTTGTCCGGGGTTATCGTGGTTGAGTTCTTCTTTGCCTATAAGGGGTTTGGGGCGCTGATCCTGGAAGCTTCCCTGAATAACGATATCGCCCTGCTGGAAGCGTGCGCCATGGTGGCGGTTTGCGTTGCGGTTGCTACGCAAACCATCGCCGATA
>JAAESG010000047.1 GCA_024229615.1 Gammaproteobacteria bacterium
CGTTGTGAAGGGCTCTTAAGTAGATTTATTCTATCCCTGTTTTAGATTTTTCCATCCGTATTTTTAGGTTTTCTCGCACACAAAATAAAGTTTTCTTTACCCCCGAGAGGTCCTGGACTCCTATAGCCGAGGCCAGACAGGGCGCGTATGGTAATGGGGCGCAATAATAATAATAAAGCGCACCCATTCTAGAAATATGAAGGGAAGTTGTGTTTCACGAAAGCTTTATGCATCAACTCGATGCCGGGCTATGAGCGTTTCTGGGATAGCACTGCTAATCCGGTACAGTGGGAGATTTTGCTCGACGCGCTCAATTGTTTCGAGACGCCCTGAGGCAGGTTCAGGTGGCTTGAATCAGGTTGTTACCCGCGTTCCATAGGCGCGGGTAACAGCTTTTTTTAGTAGTAGCTGTGGGAAGAATTCAGAACGTCATACTCGCCCTGCATCCTGGCAGCGCCGAGCTCCAGGTCCTTGATGTAGACTTCCAGTGTCGTACGCCGGGCTTGCATTTTTTTGAAACGCTCCAGCAATGCCTTACGGTCTGATTGCGAAATCACACCCGAAACCACCATCATTTCGACGTTTTGCATGTTCTGTTCGAGTTCAGTCAATTCAGCTTTGTGGGTGCGCGCGTCGGCGAGCCACTGCTCGATTTCCGAATTGAGTCGGTGGAGTTCTCGGCCGGTGTCATAGCCCGCGAGAAAACGCCCCTCCAGCCCGGCCGGACATACGTCCTGGTATTCGTGTCCGGCGCGTCCCTGTTTAAAGCCGTTGTTGGGGGTGCAAAACCGGGCTAGCCCGGATTCGTGCCCGAGCTGGTATTGCCTGAGATCAGGCTTTACGCCGTGTTCGGCACAGGCCTTGCGGTGGTTGCCAATATAGGTGACCGGGTAACCCCTGGCGCCGTCTTCGAGACCGATCATGTGCCAGTCTGCTTCGCGACATTCTGATTTATCCATGGTGGCACAGCCTGACACCAGGAGCGCGGTAAGTATGCCGAGGGCGGATTTGAGGCGAATCATCTCTATGCAGTCTTCGTTGTTTGCAGCTCGATAACCAAACTTATAGCAAGTAATAGCGGAGTCAGGTGTTATTTTTTTCGAAACAATTTTACTTTAGTTGTTGATTGGGTTTTGTTGTTTAGCGTTATCTGGTGATAATCTTTAGTGCTGTAATTGTCTATTCGAGCCGATATGAAATTTCCAGCCTTATTCAGTCGCCGTTATGTAATTTTGCCTACTTTTACTGGCCTGATTCTGCTTCTGTCGCTTTTAGGTCTTTGTGTAATCTGGTTCTTCAGTCATATCGGTCAATTTTTGAGTGTTAGCGAGCCAGTCGGTGCAGACTATCTGGTGATTGAAGGCTGGGTGAAGAAGGATGAACTTAACCAGGCACAGCAAATTTTTGGTCAAAATGGGTATCAGTTTGGCATCGCCGTCGGCGGACCAATCAGCGACAATTTTTATGGACTTGACTCAAATTATGCTGAACGTTCGATGAAATACTTGAATGGCAACGGTTTTCCTACTGGGAAGCTGACTATGGTTGCGGTGCCGTATTCCGCGCAGGACCGCACTTTTCTAAGTGCAGTGATGGTCAGGGAGTGGTTTCAACACCATCGGATCGAAGTGAGCCATCTGGATGTGTTTACCAGTCATGTACATTCGCGTCGTACCAGGGATTTGTACCAGTTGGCCTTTGGTGACAACGTGAGGGTTGGGGTGATTGCTTCGACTCCCGCCGAGTTCGATATTGAGCGCTGGTGGCAAAAGAGCGAGGCAGCGAAAAATATTGGCGTCGAGTTTATCGGCTGGCTGATGGTTAAATGTTGTTTTACGCCGGGAGAAAAAGGCTCTCAGATTGAGAAGTGGGGTGCCAGCTAGCTCTACATTAGCGGTATGCGCAGGTTTACCCAAAACCAGCGCTTATTGCGCCAGGTAACGGTTATAAATACGATATCGATTGCTGGCTTTTGAGAATTCTGAAGGTTTCGGGCGTGACCGTCATCGGTCCAAGCAGGGTTTCCACCCCGGGTGCGATTTCAACTCCGGCTTATGGCGCCTACTATTCGTAGCCTTCGGGTAGCTTGTGGGCAATACCCTGGTGGCAATCGATGCAGGTTTCACCTTTTTTCTGCTTTCGTTCCAGGGTGTGTCTCCGCCTGGCGCTTTTGTCCTGTACTTCGAGGGCCATGGTTTCCAGCGTGTGGCAGTTGCGGCATTCTCTCGAGTCGTTTGAGCGCATCTCGGCCCAGACATTTTCCGCCATCTCGGCGCGATGGGCCTCGAATTTCTCTGGCGTGTCGATGGTGCCCATGATCGCATGCGGGACTTCGTTGAAAGTGGCCTTGATTTTTCTCAATACCTTGCTGCCCCATGGTTTGGGCACGTGGCAGTCCGAGCAGATGGCGCGCACGCCACTGGCGTTCTTGTAGTGGATGCTTTGCTGGTATTCCTCGTAGACCGGGGTCATTTCGTGGCAACTGGTGCAAAAACCCAGTGTGCTGGTTAGTTCCATGGCGGTATTGAATCCTCCCCAGAATACGATACCGACGGCAAACATCATGAATCCACCGGCTGGAATGCCGAGCCAGTAACGCGCCCCTGGTGGTTGCCATAGTTTTCGCCAGCGGCTGGACTGTTCTGCGGCGGGTTTCTTATCGCCGCCGTCGGACTTTTCATTGTTATCGTAACTATCCATTTCTTTTCCTGGTGTGTGGCGAAGTACTTGCCTCGTAAAACTTCGGGTCGTTGATTTCTCGACGCGGCCCTATTGAAAACTGGCGTAGAAATGCAGCAAGTCCTGTTTGCCTTCATCGGTGAGCTTGTTGAATTTTGGTTTCATCTTTTTGGGCATCAAGCGCTCACCAGAAGCATAGGAATTGAACGACTGCTCGAGGTAGGAAGTCCACTGTCCCGCGAGCATTCCGGCGTCGTCCTCGACCGAGCTACCGCCGTCTTCGTGACACTTCTCGCAATTGGACTTGTGAATTTTCTGGCCTCGCGCTGCGAGGTCCGGATCGAAATTTTGTTTGGCGCGCACGAATTCCTTGCCGGCATAATATTTCGCCAGCGCTTCGATACTTTCGTCACTTAGCTCATCGATGATCTTGCACATATCGGTTTTGACGCCCTTGTTGCCGCCCTCGAGGTACTCGGTCTCGATGCAAGGCCGGTCCCTGTCCTTGTAAATGGCCAGGGTGTCGACAATAAAGATTTCGGACAGGCCGGCAATGGTGGGTACCTCCGGTTCGGAGCTGACCCCATCCATGCCATGGCAGTTAGCGCAATCCCGGATCAGTTCGTCGAGTTCTGCCGCGGCAATATCGGCAATCGACATGCAGCCCATCACTGCTGAAACGCATAGTGTCGATAGGAATTTTGTGGGTGATCTGAACATTTTGTTTCTCCTCAGTAGCCTGTTGTTCCTGATAATGAATATCCGATATTCGACTCGCTGCTAAAACCGGTATTTTAGACTCAGCCACAGCACGCCGATCTTGTAATCCGGCGATTCCTCGCCCAGGTTCAAAACATTGTCGATCGTGCCCGGCGTAACCTCGTCGAGATTCCAGTTTTTTTCCTCGTAGACCTCATAGATGTAGCTCGCCCGGTAAGTCAGTTTTTCCGAGTAATCGAACTCGGCATAAATCTCGATGTTATCCAGGTCACTTTCAAGGTCGGGTAAAGCTGTTGCGGTCGCATCATGGAAATCGATTTCACCGATCGCGTCAGTATGCATGTACTCGACGCCCAGGTGGAAACTTCCTTCGATTGGTGCGTAATTCAGGCCGAGACCGATGGTTTCGACCCTGTCCTCGCTCTCGGCGGTCCAGTCGGGATCACCAGCAACGCTGCTGCCATCCTGGCTGGATGAAATCTCGGCTCGATTCAGGTAACCGGTAAGCGATATCTCGTCGTTGAGCATGAACTGCAAATCGAAACCAATGGCAAGGTCTTCGCTATCCGTCAGGCCTACCGAAGAATCGGAGTAATCTGCACTTGAATGGTCGAGATTTATGTTCACGAACCATCGGTCGTTGGTGATGAAGTCAACGTTGAAAGAAGCGCCGATGCTGTCCCGGTCGGCGAGGTTATATTTTCGCAGTTGTGGATTCTCCGGCGGTATCAGCTCCGACAGCACCTCATAGTTGTCCGCTTCCCGGGTGGCGCCGTTGATTTCGACGCTGTAGTTGACGTTCGTCGAGGTTCGTTTGGCGTACTTTGCCCAAACTCGGGTTTCGGTCGATTGATCCACTTCCTGGTAGCTGCGGTCATACCTGCCATACTCGAGCCCTCCAGCGATTTTTCTACCTTGCTCGAGCTTTCGGCTGGCTTCTGCCTTGAGCTTCTGGGTGCGAAAATCATAGGCGAAGTTCGTCCGCGGGGTTCCGCTTATCGCGTTGTCCGCTATCACATAGGCATAGGTCGCGCGATCGGTATCATCGACGTGCTCAAAATAGTCGTATGTAAGCTTGACCCGTGACTTCGGGTTTGGCATCCACAGCGCACTCACGATGGCCCTGGCAATGTCGACCTTGCCATCGAGGGATGTCCGCGGCAGGGGGGTGGTTGCGATGACACTGTTTACCGTGTACGGCAGGAAATTCTCGTCCTGGGTGTGCTGCGAAAAAGTGAGTGAACCGTTCAGTATGACATTTTCTAATCCCCGGTACTGGCCGCTTGCGCTAATTTGCCGCATCTGGTTATCGGGCTCGAGCGC
>JAAESG010000048.1 GCA_024229615.1 Gammaproteobacteria bacterium
AAATTGATTACTAAATCGATGATCCCCGGTACCAGGCCTCATTGTCCTAAAGATACCCATAAAGCGATCGATAAGTTTTTTTGGTATTCATGGGCAATTGAGGGTTCAAGTTCAGTCAGCTATGCTATCTAGCATTGCGCCTTGTCGAAATGTATCCCAATTTGTGCCCAATTCCTCCGAAAACCAAGCGAGACCGGGGTCCTTCTATATTGGCGATGCATACTATATTGGCGATGCATATAAACAAAACTTTTATCATGACTGGTTTTTCCTTATACGAAGCTAGCAGGTTGTACCTGATTTGTCCGAATCTACCAGATTGCCAACCATTCGAAAAGAAATTGTTCGGTAGACGCAATCCGAACATGAAACCGAGACCGATGGCCATGTCCGAGTAAGCAGAGAAATCGAAGTAGACCTGAAAACCGTAACCGATACCAGCGACCCAGCCATCGACAAATCCTATCGCGTCGCCGGCACTGGCGGCCTGGTACACGAGATCGAGATATGGCACGAATGGATCGATCAAAACCGCCTTCTTGAACAGGCCGAAGGCAAACAAGGCGATATCAATGGCGAGATAGTCGGCCCGCAGAGTCCAGTTACGACGTGCCGCCAGTTGTGGCAGCATGTCGTGTTGCCTGACTATAGGGCCCGCAATTAATTGCGGGAAGAAGGCAATGAATAAGACATGGTCCCAGAAACGCAACTGTGCAACGCGTCCCTTGTAGGCATCGACGAGCAGGCTGATTTGCTGGAAGGTGAAAAACGAGATGCCGATTGGCAGAATGATATCAGGAACATCGAATTGGGTTTCTATGGTCCAGTTCAAACTCTCAACGATAAAGGCAGCGTACTTGTAGAATCCAATTAGCGCCAGGTTCAATATGACGCCCAGTAGAGTGAGCACACGACGCATACCGGGATAAAACCCGGTTCAAGATAGCGCGTACGATGGCATGATTGAACAAAATCGAAACGCCTAGCAGCAGCAGGTAGGCCGGAATCCAGAAGCCGTAAAAAACAAAAGAAGCAAATATGAGCAATGGCTTGCCGAGACGTTCGTCGCCGCGGCCGACTGCCCAGTAAGCAAATAGTAAAATCGTGAGGAAGGCGAGAAATGAATGTGATGCGAAAACCATTGGAATACAGATTCGCTTCAGTGCCTGTTTCTCAAAGTGCTCACCCTTTGTCCTAGGCTTGCGGAACTCCGAAAGCCCAAGCAATGAGAACGCATTAGACCCGTTTGTGGACGGTTCAGGTATTGAGAATTACGTCGCCTGTTTGGGTCTCCTGATCGCTAGTCATTGGAATCGGGTAGCTGGTTGGGTCGCGATGCCCTAGCGCCGGCAGCATATGATAGAAGCACCGATATAACAAGAATTGAAATTTGGGTGAATTTGCCTCTGTCGAGACGCTTTTTGAACCGGACTGAGTCGTTTACTGGCATCATTGAACGCCTCATCCGCCTTATTATCTGCGCTGAAACTGTGTCACGAAATGTTAATCCCGACCGCAATGCTATTTTGATACAATGCGGTCTTATGAATCCAGGGGAACGGCGATGATTGTAATACCAGAGATACAAATACAGGATGGAAAGGTAATTACGGGGGCCGCCATTGAAGTCGAAGATATCATCCATGAAATAACGCCTCAGCAAGCGTTGATGGACTTCGTCTCCGACGGGGCGCAAATGCTGCAAATCGTCGATATCGATGCCGCAAGATCGAAACCGACTAATAATGAATCCTTGATCAAGGAGATGTTGAATCAAACCGATATTCCGATCCAGGTTGCCGGTGGCATCAGAACCTTGAGCCAAATCAATGACTGGTTCGAAGCCGGTGCGGCCCGAGTCATTCTTGGAACTATCGCGATTACCGACTCTCCTCTTGTGGTTGAGGCGGCAAGTCGTCATCCCGGTGGAATAATCGTTCATATGGCGACACGTAATGGTTACGTCATGATTGATGGCTGGAAAACACAAACCGCTTTTATGCCACAGGATTTGATACGTGATCTGCAGATGACGGGTATTGCGGGTGTCGTACACAAGGGTACCGAGCGCCTGGACTCCGAATTTGAAGAGGCACTGGCGTTGACTGAGCGACTTAGCCACGACGTTTCGATTCCGGTCTACTCCAGCGGTACCGTGCGCACACTAGACGATATCGCGCGCCAACGTTATTTACCCAACATCAACGGCGTGATTATCAGCCATGCGTTGATGACTGGTCAGATCGCGCTTAAAGATGCGTTGCACGTTGCCGCGCAAAAAGAAACCAACCTTCAACCCGAGTCCATCACCCATAACGTGAATATGGGAATCCACCATGGCGTCAGGGCCTATCTGGCAGCCTACAATAGCTCTCAGCCGGCCAGGGTATGGAATCTCGCCCTGCGCGACATGATTACCGAAGATAATCCATACATGGAGATCCTGATCCCGCAGATCGATCTGGAGCTTGATACCGAAAACCTGTCACGCCGCGAATTGCAGGCCTGTTACGAATCTGAACTGGACAAGGCAGATATCGTCATCGTAGTACTGGAGGGTGTCGAAGCCGAGGCCTGGACTGGATTCGAATGTGGTTATGCCCGGGCGCGGGGTAAGTATATTTACGGGATAACCTCAGACCAGACGGTCAAGGGACCTAGCCAGCAACGTTTCGAGGCCATGTGTGACGAGTTGATCCACTTTACCTGGGGGGATGAGTTCACCAAAACACACGCCGAAATCTCGCACGCTCTGGCGACGCGTGTAATGGTGCAGAATCAGTAGCCGGGAAAACGGCCATATGCAGAAGAAGGCAGGTGATTCCGACAGCTAAATCATACGGCAAATCGAGTATTGCAAAACCCTGTCTTCGCCCTGATTCAAGGGCCAAGACAGGCCAGGCAAATCGTCAAATGAAAGCTGTCTAAAAATGCTTAACCATCGGGATTGACGCACTTGTAAACGACAAAGGTTTGCTGCCCGGCTTCGGCTACGGTCAAGGGCACAATGGTATCCCCTCCCATGCGCGCAGCACTATTACGCGAGACGATGCGGAGTTCCTTGGCAACGTCTTCGGCCGGTCTTTCAATGATTACCTTTGCCGTGACCGAGGTATTAGTCTTGCCGAGCTCTCGACAACTGTCGACTTCGCTGGGATCCAGAACACGTACCTTTTCACCCTCGTCCGTCAGACTCAGGGTGGAGCATGCACTGAGCAGAATGGACGTGGCAATAACGCTTGTTTTGATTTTCATTTTATTTGTCTTCCTTCTTTATTGATTTAAGTACGGGATGCCAGGAAAATGCTGTCGATCGACGTATCCAGAGTCTGGTTGAATTCGTCATCACCTTGCTGGGCGCTCAAGCCCTCGCTAAGTGCGCGCGAGAAACTCGCAACTATGCCGTTTTGTGCAGCAAGACGCTGATTCGCTTCTTCCCTGGAATAACCGCCTGAAAGTGCCACAACCTTGAGAACATTTGGATGATTTACACATTCGGCATAGAAATTATCCTTTTCGGGCAAGGTCAACTTGAGCATTACCAGTTGATTTTTGTCTAGTTGATCAAGCTGAGTTAACAGCGCTGTCTTGAGCAAATCTTCTGCTTCCGATTTTTGCGGACTATTGATATCGACTTCGGGTTCGATGATCGGTACCAGTCCGGCCGCCATGATTTGGCGCCCTACTTCAAATTGTTGATCGACCACGGTGTTGACTCCAGCAGAATTGGCTGTTTTTATCACAGAGCGCATCTTGGTGCCGAAAATATTTCTCTGTTTTGCCTTTTGCAGTAACTGGTCAAGTTCTGGCATAGGCTTCATAACCTGGGTGCCGTTGTTTTCGTCGGCCAGCCCCTTGTCGACCTTGAGGAAAGGAATGACGCGTTTTACATTCCACAGATAGTCTGCAGTCGCCAGACCTTCGACATCCCTATCCATGGTATTTTCAAACAGGATCGCACCCATGATGCGATCACCGTTAAACGCGGGACTGGTCATGATTCTGCTACGCATGTCGTGCACCACGGCATACATTTCGTCGTCATTACTCCATGCGTCGGTATTGACACCGTAGTTGGCCAGAGCCTTTGGTGTACTGCCTCCGCTTTGATCGAGTGCGGCGATGAATCCGGGCTCGTTTCTGATTTTGTCAAGTTGTTGATTAATATTGGTCACGGTATTGGATTTTCCGGGTTGGGTGGATAAAAAAGTACCTGTTTGCAGGTGGTCCCGAAGTATAAACACAGTGATTTTTTAATACAATTGACTTAAGTCAGTCGTACATACCGACAAATCCGGGTTGCGACTGAATACGTGAAATCCAGGCTTCGATGGCTGGAAATTTTGACAGATTAAAGCCGCCTTCGTGTGCGACGTGGGTGTAAGCAAACAACGAGATGTCCGCAATAGTGCAGTTATCGGATACCAGATACTCGTGTCTAGCGAGATGTCGCTCCATGATATCTAGCGCGCGGTATCCTGCCTTGAGTTTAGCCCGATGCTCCACGACCCGGTTTTGCGGCAGGTTCTGATAGACCTTTATGAAGCGTGCCACCGCTATGCTGGGTTCGTGGTTGTATTGTTCGAAAAACTGCCACTCCAGGATTCGCGTCTGTAGCAGCTTGTGCTGGGGCCAGAAACTGCTGTCTCGGGCCAGGTAATAGAGTATCGCATTGGATTCGGCAAGAACCTCGCCATCATCGAGGACGCATACGGGAATTTGTCCATTGGGATTTAACGCCAGAAATTCATCGCTGCGAGTGTCGCCTTGCAGAATATCAAGCGGGACCCACTCGTGCGCGATGTCGAGCAATGCGCAGGCCAGTTTCAGTTTGTAACAGTTACCGGATTTGAAATCGCCGTATATTTTCATGGACCTGATGGATGATAGTACTCATTGAAGGAGTACTAGTACCTGGTTTTGATATCATCCATGCGACTCGACATCAATGTATTCTTGCCCAGCGATTTGTCGAATACTGTCGAGTAAGCCAATACTGCCTGAACATAATTTCTCGTTTCCTTGAAGGGTACCGTTTCTACCCATAGATCAGCCGACATGACCGTATCGCTGGGAAGCCAGCGTTTTACATTGCCGGGTCCGGCATTGTAGGCTGCCGCGGCCAGTGCCACGTTATTGTCGAATCGGTTCATCACCGTTTTCAAATAATGGGTGCCGAAACGGATATTATTTTCGATGCGCAATATGTCTGATTTTCGCGGGCGTTTCATACCCAGCGAGCTGGCCACACGACGCGCGGTGCTTGGCATTAACTGCATCAGTCCAAGGGCGCCGACACTGGAGCGTGCCAGCGGGTCGAACAGGCTCTCGCGACGCATGACACCCCAAATCAGAGATGGATCGAGTTCGCGGGCCAGTGCATGCTCCAGTACCTGCTGCTTGTAAGGCATCGGAAATCTGAGACTGAAATCGTTGCGATGCGGTGTCTTGGCGACGGTGCGAATTGCGCTATCGTGCCATTGCCATTTCGAGGCCAGGGTTGCCGCCTGTTTAATCTGGTCTTGATCCAGGTAACGTAGTGCCTGAAACCATTCGCGCTTGGCATCGATCAGGCGGTCGAGATAATACAGTTCGCGTGCGCGCAGCATATGCGGATTGTTCGCCAGAAATTCATTTTCATCGATTTCGGTACTAGCTGCATCTTCCTGCTCGATGCGATAGTCACGATTTAGTTTGTCAGCCGCCAGAAATCCATAGTAACTGCTCTTTCCCGACAGCTGTTCGAGCAGTGATAGCGAATCGGTCAACTGACCTTCGGCTTCCATCGAGCGTGACAACCAGTACTGCCACTCGTTTTCCTGTTGCAAATGGGAAGGCATTCGCTTGATCGTATGCAAAAGCCCCGACCAATCGCGGTTACGCAATTGAATCCGTGCCAACCACAGGTAGGCCTGATCGTTCATGATCGACGGATCGAGATTTGTGAGCAGAGTACGAGCCTCGGACTTATGCTGAATGGCGGTGGATAACGCGATTCTGAGCTGACTTTGATTTTTCTGTTCGTCACTGAAATTGAAATGATCGCGGATCAGATTCCAGTACTCGAGCGCCTTCAGGCTGTTTCTACGAGCCAGGCGATCGATTGCGTGGACGATGATGGCCCGATTGTGTTCATTGTCATCCGAATCGGCCAACTTTTTGAGTGCTCGTTCGGGCCTTTGGTGTGCCTGATACCAGGTAGCAACGATGGCCTGTGCCTGTTGGTCGAGTTTTTTGCCCAGGTGGCGGGCAAGCTTGGGGCGCCTGGCTTTAAAGGCTTTTTCAATCCTTAACCAGATGACTTGTTGTGCCCGATCATGACTCTCAAGGAAATATGCAAATGCGGGATCACAGTCCGACGGTTGCGAATAACCGCGCAGCCAGACTTTGCTGATCTCGTCGTTTAACCCTTCGAGCCGATTGAGATTTAACCTGGCCTGAAATGCCAGGCATTTTAAACGGGTATTTTCGCGATCATCGAAAAATTTCAGGTAGTTTTCCCAATCCTTGCGCCGTGCGAGCACGTTAAGCCATTTTCCGCGTGCGTGATATGCAAACGGGAGTTCTGCGTAACTCTTCAAAAATCTTTCCGCCTGTTGCGGTTTGGTTTGGCTGGCTCTGCGTTTGAAAGCGTCGAATTCGAGGTATGGCGCGGCTGGATAGTCAGCGAGCTGTTTAAGCATCTGCTTAAATCTGCTGATTTGGTTGCGCTCAAGCGCAAGCGATGCGTCGTGGAACAACTGTCGCTGTTGTTCAATACCCGCCTGGAGTGGTTGGCTGCTCAGTCCGGCCACCATTAAAACGACCATAAGGAGGCTATTTAGAGCTGTTGCCGATCTCAATATCGACCTTTTCACTGCTACGAGAAGTCCTTATATTTCAAAAATTTAGACGAAATTCTAGAAGTAAATTATCAATTAAGCAAGCAATTCATTCCGGTTTTTCATGTGCATTTTCAGCCAGCTTGCCAGGATCCAGCAAACGCTTGAGCCTGGCTTCGTCGATATCAGTCATTTCTAGCGCTACTTCAAGTATAGGTCGATTTTGGCTAAGTGCCTTTTTGGCGATTTCGGCCGCCTTCTGATAACCGATAATCGGGTTCAGTGCGGTCACCAGAATGGGGTTAAATGACAGGTTTTGAGCCATGCTTTGAGCATTCACTTCGAAGCTGTCGATGGCTTTGGCGAGGTGTCGGGTAGCATTGGCCAGGATTTCTATAGCTTGCAACAGATTGTAGGCAATGACGGGAAGCATAACGTTCAACTGGAAGTTTCCCGACTGCGCCGCAATGGAGATGGTACAGTCGTTACCGATCACCTGTGCAGCTGCCATCAATACGGCTTCGGGAATCACCGGGTTGACCTTGGCTGGCATGATTGAGCTGCCAGGCTGTAGGGCTTGCAATCGTATCTCGCCCAATCCGCTGAGCGGACCGGAGTTCATCCAGCGCAGGTCGTTACAGATCTTGGTCAGGGAAGTTGCTAAAACTCGTAACTGACCGCTGACTTCGAGCGCGCAGTTTTGAGTGCTCAGTGCTTCAAATAGATTTTGCATACGCGTAAATCGAATTCCGCTTGCCTGATGTAGTTTCTCGCAAACTCGTTGACCAAAATCAGGGCTGGTATTGACACCGGTGCCTACCGCGGTCGCACCGATGGCTAGTTGCTGTAAGCGAGTCAATGCGGTCTGGATACGATAACGATCGTTTTTCAGCTGTGAGGCCCAGGCGGATAATTCCTGACTCAAAGATATCGGCATCGCATCCATCAAGTGGGTACGGCCGGTTTTAACGGTCGCCTGATGCTCTTCGATACGCGTGTGTAATGCGGCTTCAAGTACGTGCAGACCTGGTAACAACTGCTCATGGATGTGAATAGCGGCGGCAATGTGAATGGCTGATGGAAATACATCATTCGAGCTTTGCCCCATGTTGACATGATCATTGGGGTGTACCTTTAGAGTATCGTTAGAGGCCAGCGTGGCGATCACCTCGTTGACGTTCATATTGCTGCTGGTACCCGAGCCGGTCTGGAATACATCGATTCCAAACTGATCACTGTGTTTACCGGAGATAATCATCTCAGCGGCTGCAGTGATGGCTTGCGAGCGGGCCTTATCGATTTTACCCAGCTCCAGATTGGTCTCGCTACAGGCTTTCTTGATCAGAGCCAAAGACTGGATCATGATATCTGGCAGGCGCAGCGAGCTGATCTTGAAATTGTCGAGAGCACGCTGAGTTTGCGCCTGATAGAGCGCATCAGCGGGAATTTCTACTGTCCCCATGCTATCGGTGACTTTAATTTTCTTTCTACTCATGGAAAAATTGTGACCAACCTGAATGAGGCTCAATTGTACCATTCCCACCACCAGCACAGGTGGCACAGCTGTGTATGATTTTCTCCAGGATATGTACATCCTGTACTACAAAAGAGCTTGATCTGGGCTACAATCTGGTGAATGCTGATGAATCAGCCAATACTATTAACCAGCACCGAGGTGGTTACAATGGGCGACGATGATACAGTGGTATTAACTCCTGAAGAAAAAGATAAAATCCTGGATGATGTTTCCGAGGACGAGCAGCAGGATGAAGAAGAGGACGAAAGCTAGGAAGTATTACCCGTCAAGCGGGTAAGCAACGGATTGCTTTCGCTGTTCCAAGGTATTCTTTGATCTCCAATTGCTGCGTCTGCAGTACATACAAACCATTCGCTCCAACGCTGGCAGCCTGTTGGCGCATATTTTTGATCATGGAATCGAGCGAGAAGTAACCACCGCTGACACGAATGTGTGCAATTGTTTCAAAATTGCACTGCGGTCGATCGATAAAAAAGACGGTGACCTCTTCTACCGGCTTGTTCTCACCCGGTTTTCCAAGGACCATTGTCGAATCGATGCAGCCCACTAGCGTACAAATCGAAAAAACCAACGCAGTTTTCAGAGTATTTTTCATCACAGCCTCCATGCCGGTTATCGACCGTAGCAGCTTAAACTTAATTATTAACCCGTGGTCTCCTGGCTGACCACGTCAACCAGTGCGGTGCAGAGCTGCTCGAGTTCAGATTCGGAAATGATGAAGGGCGGCATTAAATAGACCAACTTTCCAAATGGACGAACCCAGATACCGGCGTCGACTAGTCGAGGAACGATCGTAGCCATCTCCACTGGTTGTTTCATTTCGATAACACCGATCGCCCCAAGACAGCGAACCTCAGCTACCTGGGGCAATTCACGACAAGGTGCCAGCAAGCTGTTTAGCTGCCTTTCGATTGCCTGAACGTTTCGTTGCCAATCAGATTTGATCAATAGCTCGATACTGGCGAGGGCAACCACACAGGCCAACGGATTGCCCATGAAAGTAGGCCCATGCATGAATACACCGGGGTTGCCTTGATCGATACCCTGGCTGATTTCGGTTGTGGTCAAGGTCGCTGCGAGGCTCATATAACCCCCGGTAAGGGCTTTACCTAAGCACATGATATCGGGCGTAATTGCGGCATGTTCACAGGCAAACAGCTTTCCACTGCGACCAAAGCCAGTGGCGATTTCATCCGCGATCAGTAACACCTGATAGTGATCACACAACTCCCGAGCTCGCGCAAGGTACTCGGCTGAGTAAAAATACATGCCCCCTGCCCCTTGCACAATCGGTTCCAGTATCAGCGCAGCAATTTCGGCGTGATTTTGCTGTAGCATTTTTTCAAGCGCCTGAATATCGCTATCGGTACAGGTTTCTCCATACCTGCAGTTAGGACGCTCGACATAGTATTGCTGTGTCAGAACCGAGTTGAACAGGCTATGCATTCCGGTGATCGGATCGCATACCGACATCGCCCCAAGAGTATCGCCATGGTAGCCGTTGCGTAAGGTCGCAAAGCGTTGCTTCTGTGGTTGCCCTTTCGCATTCCAATACTGAATAGCCATTTTTAATGCGACTTCGACTGCAACCGAGCCGGAGTCCGAGAGAAAAACCGACTGCAATGCCGCTGGTGTCAGGGTTACCAGTTTTTCAACTAACCCGATTGCGGCATCGTGAGTCAATCCGCCAAACATGACATGGGCCATACGTCCGAGTTGAGCTTTAAGCGCTGCATTTAAAAGTGGATGGTTGTAACCATGAATTGTGCACCACCAGGAGGACATGCCATCGATCAGCTTACGGCCATCTGACAAGTGCAAGTGGACTCCGTTGGCAGAATCGACGTGATAAACCGGAAGTTCACTGTGCATTGCGCTATAGGGATGCCAGATATGTGTGTAATCAGCAGCAATTTGTGCTTCGAGGAAAGATTTTGTCATGAAGAAGATTTTACGGTAAAAGGCAAAATTTGGTCCATACTGTTGTAACAAGCCGTGTATACAGATTCTTAAGGTGAATTATGCATAATCGCTGTAGGCTGTTGATAGTAATAATAAACCATGGGATTTTTCAATCTGTTTGATGCATTCAGAAAGCGATCGATGGAGGCTTCTGAAAATATATGAGATGTAAGAGGTAAAAGTATCATGCAGTTCAAGGTAATTGCTACGCTTTTGATTTTTATGCTTTCGGTCCTGACTGGCGGCGTGTCTGCGCGCGATATTTCAATGCTCACCGTTGAATGGGCCCCCCACTATGGTTCTGATCTACCTGAAAAGGGTTTAACCACTGCAATCGTCAAAGCCGCATTCAAGGCCCGGGGTCACACTTCCGATGTTGATTTTATTCCCTGGACACGGGCTCTAAAAGAGGTCGAGGAAGGCAAATCCGATATTGTGATGGGCGCCTATCATAACAAGGAGCGCGAAAACTCATATATTTTCAGTGACCCGATCTACTTTCTGGAACTGGGATTGATCGCACGTCCAGACCTGGGTGTTTCAAGGTACAAATCCTTACGCGACCTGGTGCACTACAGTATTGGCATATCGAGAGGATTTGCCAATAGCGAGGAATTTGATACAGCAAACTATCTCGACAAGCATGTTGCGACCTTCCCCAACCTGAATATTCGCAAATTGTTCAGAGGTCGAATCGATATGGCCGTGATGAATTTCGACCTGTTCAGATATGAGGCAAAGAAGGAAGGTTTCTGTATTAGCGATGTCGAGTTCCTCGAACCTCCACTGGATACCAAGGGCCTGTACCTGATGGCATCTCGTCGAATTCCAGATGGAGAGAAAATAATCAAGGACTTTAATCGTGGCCTGGACGAGATTCGTAAAAGTGGTGAATTCGACCGCATCATGGCCCGCTTCCGAAAATGATTAACTGAGCGATTTGAGATCGGAAATATCTATATGAGTAATAGCAAGATTCGCTGGCACAACACGATTCGTATGAAAGTGATTACCGTGGTAATCATTTCCTGTACTTTAGTACTCGGTGCTCTCAGTGCCTACAACACGATCAGTGAGCAAAAACAGTTAACCTCTGACCTGCAGAAACTGGCCAGGGTAACCTCTCAAAGACTTTCCAGACACTTGATCGGTCCGATGTGGGATCTCGACAAGGACCTGGTCGACTCGGCTCTAGAGGCCGAAATGCTGGAAGATAAGGTCGAGGCGATCGTGGTCTGGGACGAAGGTGGCAGGAAGATATTCTCCGCTCGCGAACGCGCTGCCAATGGTCGTCTGATCGAGTCCCGAGGTGATGTAACAGGTGATTTGTTCAAATCGGTTCACTCGGTGAACAACGGAACCAAATCAATTGGTGAGGTCGCAGTTTTCGTCTCCAAAAACCAATTGAATCAGCAGCTGGCGACTTCGACCCTGGTGAATCTGATTTCCCTGGCGGCCTTGATCATAGTGATGGCGATAGTCATGACGATCGTCATGAATCAAATTATTATCGGCCCGATAATGCGACTTGCAAAACATGCCGATAACATCAGTCATGGGGATCTGAAACAAAATATCATTCCAGAATCAAAGGATGAGATTGGACAGCTAGCGGAGGCATTTCATCGCATGCAAACCAGCTTGCGAGTGGCTTTTAAAAGGATTTACTCGAAATCTAAGGAACTAACAAAATAATCTGCATGCGTTTGTATGGTAGTCGATACAAACCTCCGAGGTCATTGTGAGTAACTGGATTCTTTACGACGATTTTGTTGAAATGGTGAGAAATCGCCATCACGGAGCATTCAGCGGCTTGATCACCGGTTTGAGCGATGACAATCATTCCTTTCAAATTGGATTTGATCGCGGCCAGATAGTGTTGCTGAGCTATCGCATCAAAAAAGGGATGGCAGCATTGCATCTCATTACGCAAATAGATCGTGCCAAGATTAGCGAGCATCCCAACGGCGATATTATTAAAACCCAGGGTGAGGTGCTTGATACCAGTATGGTGCTATCTCAGCTCACCGCGCATACGCTGGATGAAACGACAACGATAACAACTGATATCAATAGCCAGCCGGCTCCGAGAAAAGCCTCCAACAAGTCAACCAAACGGCCATTTGATGCCAAACTGAAGCGAACAATTGAAAGTGCAGCGGTTCACCACTTCGGCCCGATTGCTGCGCTGGTTTGCGAAGAGTGTCTGGCTAATCCGCGAGGAGACGCCAGAACCGCCATGCTGGAGATTGCGCAGGAAGTGGGCGCCAGTGAGTCGGATACCAGGGCATTTTTTCATTCTGTTTCTGGCATTTGAGCGGGTTGCCGGAACGGCTTCCAGCCACGTTCATAACCGTTTACCGCGGCGATAAACAATTCTGTGCCGAGTTCGGCGTTGCGTCGTTCGAGAGTTAATCGTCCCGCTTTACGAGGAATACCCACGAGCTTTTCCTGGGCGATTACATCACCCTGGTCGAAGTGTTGATTGAGCAAATGCAGACTGACGCCAAAATTGGATTCTGCTCGCATGAGTTGCTGTTCGATCGGGTTTGGGCCACGGTATCCTGGCAGTAATGAAGGGTGCATGTTGAGTGTCGCCTTGCGGGCACTATTTATCAAAATCTCATCGATCAGATATGGCCAGCAGGCCACTAGCAGAAAATCGATGCCGAGCCGTTGGATGCGTTTGGCACAACCTGCCTGCTGCGCTTGAGGGGCATAGTCGATATCGATATCCTGAGCGAGCTTGAGCAGGCGCCTTTGGGGTTGCGAGGTGGGGATTTGCTGATGAGGACAAGCTGCTTCAGGTGAGGGTGCATACTCCGGTAGCACTAACAAACCGGGCAGGTATCGTTTCTGTCGTAGCGCTTTCAACGTTTCACAGGAAAAATTTGCGCCGCTAGCGAGTAACGCAAAGTTGGCAGGCGTAGAATTCGATTCAGGGCTCATCGTCGCAGGGTTGAAGTTTGATCACGCTCTGCTCCGACAAGGTATCGAGATAACCAAATTGACGCATGTCCACGATTCTCAGTGGGTAAAGGATACCGTCGAGATGATCGCATTCGTGTTGTACGACACGCGCATGGAAACCAGAAGCCTCGCGACTTATTTCGTTTCCGTGTTGATCATAGCCCTGATAAACAATATCTCGATAGCGCGGTACGACACCGCGCATGCCCGGAATGCTCAGGCAGCCCTCCCAACCGTCTTCCAGGACATCGCCAATCGGCGTAATCAGCGGATTAATCAACACGGTTTGCGGAACGGGTGGTGCTTCGGGATAGCGCGGATTGGATTCGTAACCGAAAATCACCACGCGCTGCATGACGCCAATCTGCGGTGCCGCGAGACCCGCGCCATTTTCAGCCACCATGGTGTCCCACATGTCTTGCAACAGCGGCGCCAGGGTTTCTGCGTCGATGGAATCGAGCGCTTCTGAAACTTTGAATAGTTTCGGGTCGCCCATTTTCAAAACGGATCTGATGGTCACAGATTTTACCTGCCAAAATGTGTGCGATTGATTGTGCCAGATATCGGTGTTATAACAAATTCGCCAGCAGATGAGGAGTTAAGATGGCCAAGACACCCCCGATTGAACCGGTTAGTGGAACGCTCGTACCAAGATATGCGGGACCTTCGACATTTTGCCGATTACCCGAGCTACGCGATGTGCCTTATTGTGACGTGGCTATACTCGGTATTCCGTTCGATTCCGGTACCAGCTACAGGCCAGGCGCACGCTTCGGACCGCAGACGATTCGACAGGCTTCGCGCCATTTACGTACCAATTTTCACCCTGCTTACGATACCGAACCGTTCAAGACGATCCAGGTAGCCGATGCCGGTGATGTCGCCTGCAATCCTTACAACATCGAAGCGGCAATAAAAGAAATCGAAACGGCGGCCGATGAGCTCTACCGTAAGGCCCCGGTTATTGTCAGCCTCGGTGGCGACCACACCATTGCCGTGCCGTTGCTGCGCTCGGTTAACAAGGTTGCAGGCCAGGTTGCCCTGGTGCATTTTGACGCGCATCTCGATACCTGGGATACGTATTTCGGTGCGCCCTACACCCATGGCACGCCATTTCGACGGGCGGCAGAAGAGAATTTGTTTGACGACGATGCATCGATGCATGTCGGCATTCGTGGTCCACTCTACAGTCGCGATGATCTGGCTCAGGATGAAGAACTTGGATTCAAGGTGGTGCATTGTGATGAACTGCAGACCCATGGTGTCGATCATGTCGTCAAGCGAATTCGTGATCGGGTCGGTGATAAACCTCTATACCTTTCGATCGATATTGATGTGCTCGATCCGGCGCATGCACCCGGCACGGGTACGCCCGAAATTGCCGGGATTACGAGTCGGGAACTGGTTGGCATCATTCGGGGTTTGCAGGGTTTGAACCTGGTCGCGGCCGATGTCGTCGAAGTTGCACCGGCTTACGATCACGCTGAAATCACGTCGTTAGCCGCGGCGACTATCGCCTTCGAAATGGTCAACCTGATCGCTTGCAAGCGTTAGGGAATAGAATCTCCTGTCGATTCCTCCTTGATGGTATGGTGTACAAACCAGGCTATCGATAGTAGTAACAGACTGCCACCAATCATGGTATTGGGGGAAGGTATTTCGCGTATTACGAGCCAGACCCAGAACGGCCCCAGAATGCTCTCCAACAGGTAAACCAGTTGTACTTCGGCTGAATTGGCGTAGCGAGGCGCGATCGTCAGCGCAATGAACGCAATCGGCACCAGGATGAACCCGATAATCACCAGGTAAAATAGTTGTGTCGAGGATACGAACAGATCGGGGGCCTGGGTGTAGGCGTAACAGGCGGTAAAGATGCTGCCGAGAACGATAGATGGCACCAGGTCGATGTCTTTTCTGTAGCGCAGTAGTATAGCGCTGCAGGCGGTCAGGAAGGCGCAGGCAAGCGCGAGCAAGTCACCAAATATTCCATTGCTACCGTAACTACCCCAGCCGATGATAACGATGCTTAACAGCGAACACAGGATAATCAGCCAGGTGCCAAGGCGTAGTTTTTCACGCAGCACTAGCAGCGACAAAACTGCGGCGAATATTGGCGCCGAGGATAGAAACAGCAAAGTATTGGCGACGGAAGTTCTTTGTATAGCGCCGATGAAAGTGATATTGATGCCGGAGAATAAAACCGCATTGATGACACCTGCCCCACCAATGGCTAATAACGCAGGCAGGAAACGCCTGCGATAGTATAGCCATAACACCAGACTCGTCGAGAGTACGGGGAAAAGGCCGCGATAAAATAACAGCGTGAAATCATCCAGCCCGGTCAGTCTAATCAACAAGCTGTCGGGGCTGAGCACGAAAACTCCACCAATAGCCATCAGGATGCCCTTGCCACGATCACTGAGATGTGCAAACCGAGAGGATTTGTTCATTCTTGGTTGTTCCAGTACGAACGCGCATGATAATGTCACGTCCCAATTTAATCAGTAAAATTTGTAACACGGAGAACTCCTGTGCCTTTGACCAAACCCGGCAGCCGCAAACTGGCGCATACTCGTGTTGTGACCTGTCATGGGTATCAACGCGACGATGGATTGTGGGACATCGAAGGGCGTATCGTTGATACCAAACCATATCGGTTTAAAAACCACGATCGGGGTGGCTGGATCGAAGCCGGCGAAGCGCTACATGACCATTCGATTCGGCTGACTATCAATGGTGATCTTGAAGTAATTGATGTCGATGCGGTGATCGATCATTCGCCCTACAATTACTGCAAAAACATCGCTACAATCGCGCGCAATTTGATCGGTCTCAAAATAGCTCCAGGCTGGACGCAGAAATCAAAAGTGGCAATGGGCAACACCCGAGGTTGTACTCACCTGACCGAGTTGCTTGGGCCGATCGCCACCACGGCGATACAAACAATCGCCAGTGAACGCGCCGGACGCAACGAAGACGAGTCCGAGGATAGCTACAACGCGTTTCTGAACAGCTGTCATACTTATGCCGAGGATAGCCCGGTGGTCAAGTTACACTGGCCGGAACACTACAAGGGCGAGGCTTAGGGTGTGCGTAAAAGTAGGACAATTCCTACAAGTTTGTCGGTCATGCGCCATATTATTTAATTCCCCGGTTTGTTAGCCTGAACGCGTTGAGAAACCACAGGGAAGTGAAATGCGCAGGGATTTTAATATCGAAGCTAACCATGAAACCAGCCGTCTGCTCTCTGAACTGGATCTGGTTATCAATCAATCCGGCGTCATGCGCGACATCGTCAATCGTTACGAACGCCTGCGTGATCTCGAAACCATTACCGGCCCATCACGGAAAACTCGAATTTTGCGTAAGGAAATCAAGTTGATGGAAATCAAACTAAAACTCGAGCGCGCCGGCCGTCAACTGTACAGCGCGGAACTACTCTCGCCTGCCTGATCTGTCTATGGGGCACAAACAAGCTGCCCTGGCAAACCTGTATAATCCGGTTTCTATACGAGTAACAGGAGCGCATGCATGCTTGCGGTTATTTTTGAGTTTGAAGCAAACTCGGACAGAAAGCAGGACTACCTGAACTTTGCCGCACAACTGGGCGCGGAGCTGAAAACCATCGACGGTTTTATTTCGATAGAGAGATTCGAGAGCCTGACCCAGGCGGGCAAACTACTATCACTTTCATTTTGGCGAGATGAAGCTGCGATCAGCGCCTGGCGCAATCGGCAACAGCATCGTGATGCTCAACAGGCCGGTCGGGATGGAATAATGGTCGATTATCGACTCAGGGTAGCGAATGTAATCAGGGACTATGGTTTGCTGGAACGAGCGGGAGCTCCCGATGATAGCCGTGATTTCCACGGTCGTTAATGAACGCATAGACAAACCCGCAGATTCGTAACTACAGCTTGCGTTGTCCTCAATGTCAATTCTGCCGGCTTGTACGATTCCTGTAGGAGCAACGGTACCAGGACTGGCTGAAACCGGATGGAGTATTGGTTGCCAGTTCACTCATGGATGCAAGCGTGGAGCAAGCAACTCACTTGTTCGTCGCGTTATCTCGCTGCAATCGGAGTAGCGATGTGATTCTATCGGAGGGCAATAGCTTAACAGGTATACTCAACGCCTACAAAAAGCGGCGGCGATGTGTGCTATGAAAGACTACTACGTGGAAAATTTGTCGGGTAACCACCTGCACCGTGTTTACGAGCTTGCAGACGAGCCCGTAAGGAGCTACTTGAACGGGGAAATCGAGTATAGTCGTAAGCAGATTTTGCCGGGTAACCGTGTGCTCGAGCTCGGTTGTGGTTATGGCCGCATTCTTAAAGCTCTCGCGAGCGAGTCATATGTCACCGAAGGCATCGACAACGCTGTTGCCAATACTGAATTGGCCAACGAATATCTTCGCGACGAACCCGGCATCAGGGTTCACTTGATGAGTGTCGACAATCTGGATTTTGCCGATGACAGCTTCGATCTCGTACTGTGTACACAAAACGGTTTATCCGCTTTCGCTCTCGACCCGGTCGTTGTGGTCGGTGAAGCCTGGCGTGTGACCAGGGATGAAGGGCGGTTGCTTTGTTTTACCTATACGGAGTCCTTCTGGCCGACTCGCCTGCATTGGTTTCGAGCCCAGGCAAAGGCAGGCCTGCTCGGTGCTATCGATGAAACTAATACAGGCAATGGTATTGTAGCCTGTGTCGATGGATTTCGTTCCAGTTCGATGACAGAAACGCAGTTTCGCGATATTGCGACAAAACTGGGGCTGGCAGTTAGTATCCATTCACTGGAAAGTGGTAGTTTAATCGGTGAATTCAAATCCTCGCATAAGATTGACTAGGAGCCTGTCGGATTTAGGGAATCGTAGCGAGGCGAGTGGAAAATCGAGCCCATTTTTTTGATCTTTTGAGACGCATAGTGGGAACTACGCAACGAAAAAGATCGAGAAAATGGGCCGGTTTCCCATCGCCGCAGTAGATTTTCCCTAAGTTCGATAGACTCCTAAGTACTCCCTGAAGGAGTACTAGCTGCGAATAAAACACTCTCGATAATATTTCAGCTCTTCTATGGATTCGAGAATATCATCGAGCGCGAGATGCGCACCCTTCTTTACAAAACCGCTTGTCAGCTCCGGTTTCCACAGCCGCGCCAACTCCTTCAGGGTACTAACATCCAGATTGCGGTAGTGAAAATATGCCTCTAGCTCAGGCATCAGGCGCGCCATGAAACGTCGATCCTGGCAGATACTGTTACCGCACATTGGCGATTTCCCAGGAATCACATAGTTGCGCAGAAACGCGAGAGTTTCAGTTTCTGCACCCGACACGCTACAACCGCTTTGCAGTACCCGGCTGGTGAGTCCGGAGTCGCCGTGATGATTGGTGTTCCATTCATCCATCGCAGTCATGATTTCGGCAGTTTGATGTATTGCTATTACCGGCCCCTCCGCCAGTATGTTGAGATTCGCATCGGTAACCACAGTCGCGATCTCGATAATCCGATCCCGCTGGGGATCAAGACCAGTCATTTCGAGGTCGATCCAGATCAGGTTATTGTCATTCATCGCCATTTCATACTCCGGCTTCACGCATTGGATTTATGCGCTAAACTATAGCAAGTTTTTCGTGGCTGGTTGATGCATGCATTTGTTCACCATTATATTCTTAAGCTTTGTTTGCGCATCGGTACTGGTACGCCTCTGGTTGGGTCAACGTCAGATCAATCATATTCGCGCACACTACGCCGAAGTACCGCCCGCCTTTGCAGACAAGATTTCGATCGAAGACCACCATCGAGCAGCTGATTATAGTTGCGCCAAACTGGGGTTCGGCAAAGTTATGCTGGGCTGGGAGACCCTGTGGCTACTGCTGTGGACGCTAGGCGGAGGAATCAATCTGATTGATCAGTGGTGGTCGGGATTCGAATTTTCGATTCTGGTCACCGGTATCATTGTCATTTTCTCATTAGGCCTGATCTCGTCTTTGCTGGACTTGCCGTTTTCCCTCTATCAGACCTTTGTCATCGAAGAACGCTTCGGATTCAACCAAACCACACTGAAAACATGGCTAACGGATCTGCTAAAAACCACGCTACTGGTGGTGGTTATCGGCGTGCCACTGCTGAGCGCAATTTTATGGCTCATGAACGAGGCTGGCGACAACTGGTGGCTGTATGCCTGGTTGCTGTGGGTGGGTTTCAGTCTACTCATGATCTGGGCCTACCCGGCGTTTATCGCACCTATGTTCAACAAATTCAGTCAACTGGAGGATTCTTCCCTGCAGACACGAATCGAGAAACTGCTGCAGCGGTGCGGTTTCCAGAGCCAGGGCGTATTTGTAGTGGACGGGTCACGTCGTTCCTCCCATGGAAATGCCTATTTCACCGGTTTTGGCAAGAATAAGAGAATCGTTTTTTACGATACTTTGCTGAAATCCCTATCTGCGGAGGAAGTCGAAGCAGTTTTGGCGCACGAGCTAGGGCATTTCAAACGCAACCACATCAAAAAATCGCTGCTATTGTCGACTATCATTTCTCTAGCAGGATTTGCGATACTGGCCTGGTTGATGCGTTCAGACTGGTTTTATCATTCGCTAGGCGTGGAAACCGCTTCTACACATACTGCGTTGATTCTATTCATGTTGATCATGCCGGCATTCACTTATTTCGTCAGCCCGATGTTCTCGGCCCTTTCACGCAAACACGAATTCGAGGCTGATGAATTCGCCCATTCAAATAGCGACTACAAGGCTCTGATATCGGCCCTGGTTAACCTCTATCGGGACAACGCCAGCACCTTGACACCGGACCCGCTGCATTCGATGTTCTACGATTCACATCCACCCGCAACGATACGCATCAATCACCTGGAAACCATCGCTTCCAGTGGTGTGTCTGATTAACGACGGGAATCAGTGCAGATCTTTGATAGCATGAAAAAACGATTGCATGGCAAAGCGCAGGCTTAGCCAACGCCAGAAAAGTCGAATCCAGGCTGCGCAGCACGAAGTCTCGGAAAGCGATGAACACGAGCATGGCACCGTGGTTTCCCACCAGGGTGGGCAAATCCTGGTAGAGCTGAATTCGGGCCCTAGCATCGGTTGCAAAATCAAGTCCAATCTCGGCAATATCGTCTGCGGTGATCGGGTCGCAATCGAAACCACAGCCAATCAAGGGTATCGCGTGCTCGCAATTTTACCCAGAGATAACCTGTTACAACGTATCGACGGTTTCGCACAGGTACGCGCGGTTGCTGCCAACATCAGCCAGCTCTTTGTTTGTCTCTCGGTTTCCCCGGAACCGAATCTTTTTCTACTCGACCAGTACCTCCTGTCCGCCGAACAACAGCAGGTTGAAGCCTGTATTCTGCTCAACAAGATCGATTTGCTTGACGACATAAATGACCCTTTCGGGTTAGCACAAATATACCAATCGTTAGGCTACAGGATTGTATGTACCAGCGTTAAAAGCGGCCTCGGGATGGACCAGTTCAGATCCCTGCTTCAAGGTCGGATTTCCGTGCTGAGTGGCGTCTCCGGGGTCGGCAAGTCTTCATTGACCAAATGGTTACTGCCCGAGGAAAAGATTAAAATTGCAAAGATTTCCGAGATCAACGAAGAGGGCCGACACACCACGCGTGCAAGCCACCTCTACCACCTGCCAACGGGAGGCGATTTAATCGATACGCCCGGGGTACGTGGCTTTAATCCTTTTGTCGATAACGAGAGACCGCTTGCCCACGGTTTTAGAGAAATTCTTGAGCATTCCACAAGCTGCAAATTCCACAACTGCCAGCACCTGAATGAACCGAAATGCGCCGTCATCGAGGCCGTTGCTACGGGAAAAATAGCTGCGTCGCGTTTTCAGAATTATCTGAAGATGTTGAATTAGGGCCTGTTAACACTTAACCGGCCGAAATACCGCGCAACTGTCTGCCGCCGATCAAATGTAAATGCAGATGAAAAACTTCCTGGCAACCGTGCCGATTACAATTCATGACTAGCCGGTATCCATCTTCCGCTATACCTTCATCCAGCGCAATTTTCTGCGCTGCCAACACCATCTTGCCAACCAGTTCAGCCTGATCGGGCCTGATATCGTTTGCTGTCGCGATCTCCAGTTTGGGTATGACAAGCACATGCACCGGAGCCTGTGGGCTGATATCACGAAAAGCCAGTACCTGATCGTCTTCATAGACGATATCCGCGGGTAATTCGCGATTGATGATCTTGGAAAATATTGTTTCAGTCATTGACCCTTCACCTTATCCAGATTGTTTCTAGTCCATCTGCTGGCGGCCCGACAATGCTCGTGACAGCGTACCGCTATCAACAAATTCAAGCTCTCCGCCCAGAGGAATACCGCGTGCCAGCCGGCTACTTTTCACCGAGTGCCTGGCGGCAAAGTCCGCAATGTACTGTGCGGTTATATCGCCTTCTACCGTGGCGCTGGTGGCAAGAATGAGTTCCCTGGTATTACCCTCGCTCAACTGTTGTTCGAGTTCGTCGAGTCCGAGCTGGCCCGGGCCATAACCATCCAATGGTGAGAGTCGCCCCAGTAAAACAAAGTAACGGCCCTGGTAAGCAGCCGATGACTCAACTGCGAGTACATCAGCAGGGGTTTCGACAACACACAGGGTCCCCTGGTCTCGTCCGCCATCGCTGCATATATCACAAACATCGCTATCCGAAAAATTTCGGCAACGCTGGCAATGCCGGACTGAATCCAGTGCTGTAGCCAACGCTCGCGCGATACGTCTGGCACCATCCTGGTCTCGTTCGAGTAAATGCAATGCCATGCGTTGCGCTGACTTCTGGCCGACCCCGGGCAGGCATTTCAGAGCAGTGGTTAGTTCATCCAGGCTAGGTGAGGACATCGACTAGAAAGGCAATTTGAATCCGGGGGGTAAATTTAAACCCGCCGTCATTTCCTGCATCGCGTCCTGGTTTGATTTTGCGACCTTGTGTACCGCGTCGTTGACCGCCGCGGCGACCAGGTCTTCCAGCATTTCGACTTCCTCATCGATCAGACTGGGATCAATGGTAACCCGATTGACCTCATGAGTGCCCCGCATGACAACCGAAACCATGCCGCCGCCAGCCTCACCGGTAATTTCTTTTTTGGCGAGTTCTGCCTGCGCTTTTTGCATGTTTTCCTGCATTTCCTGCGCCTTTTTCATCATATCACCGAGCGCACCTTTCATTGTTCTACCTCATCACTAGCTGTGGTTTTGGATCTTGATAACACTTGCTTCATCGAGTTCGGCCGCAAACACTTGTTGCAACTTTTTTACCATCTGATCGTGCCTGATCGCATCAATCGCCGCAAGGCGCTCCTCGTGCAGACGTTCGATTTTCGCCTGCAATGGTGTTTGTCCGGTAAGAGACTGGGTCGCTACCAGATCCAGTTGCAATGATACCCCAAGTTTTTGTTCCAGGGCCTGCAAAATTTCAGTCTTTATCAAGTCATTTAAGAGCTCGTATATTTCAGCCTGCAACTCAAGCTTCAATTTACCGTCCTGCCACGAAAGAAGCCAACTGTTTGCGACAATTTCCTGCGCCAATCCAGCTAACTCCAATTCGTATGCGAGTGCAGACCAGTCAAGATCGGCATCAGCAGCGGTAGCCACAGATAAAGTCCGATCCGTTTGAGTACTCGATTCTAATAGAGCGTGCTCGTCTACTTCCTGTTCCAGCGGTATATCAGCCTGATCTGCAACAGGCTTTACCTGTGGCGGATCTAGCAACAAGTCGGTTGCAGGCTCCAACACCGGTCGGGCAGGCAGATCTGTAATTCGATCAGAATCCGGTGAGGCCTGATCGACCGTAGATTGATTTACGACATGCCCTGATTCAGGCTTTTTTTTTACCTCGACATTGAGTACAGAGGCTTCGGGCATTGGTGAAAACGCCAGCAACCTCAACATCAACATCTCGAAACCGGTAGCCTCGTCGGGGCAGATCAGTAAATCCTGTCGACCTTGCAAAAGAATCTGATAAAAGAGCTGGATTTCCTCGGCCGACCAATGTGAACTGTACTTTTGTAGCAGTTGCTCGCCGAATTCATCCTCGTTGAGCAAGCCCGGATCATTCTGATACAGCGCGCAATGTTGTAGCAAGGTGATCATTTCAGCGCAAATCCGTTGATAATCAGGATTATGTTCGATCACCACGCGTGCTTCTCTAAGCAATGTTGTCGCCTGCTGATCAACCAATGCATCAAACAAACGGATCAGGTTATCACGCGAGATCGAGCCCAGCATCGACTCGACCGCATCCTGTTGGACCACCCCAGCTCCGTAGCCAATCGCCTGATCGAGTAAGCTGAGCGCATCACGCATACTGCCGTCGGCTGCGCTCGCCAGCAGAGTCAGCGCCGTGGCATCCGCTTCGATTTTCTCCTGTTCGGCCAGATACTGTAGTTGTGACAATATTTGGGCCTTTGACATGCGCTTCAAATTAAACTGCAGGCATCGCGATAACACGGTGACCGGGACTTTCTGCGGATCGGTGGTGGCCAGTAAAAATTTGATATGCGGGGGTGGTTCTTCTAGCGTTTTAAGCAGGGCGTTGAAACTGTGTCTGGAGAGCATGTGGACTTCGTCGATCAGGTATATCTTGTATCGACCGCGTGTCGGTGCGTACTGTACGTTGTCCAGCAATTCGCGCATGTCATCGACGCCGGTGCGCGATGCTGCGTCGATTTCAATCAAATCGACACTGCGTCCCTCATCGATTTCTATACAGGAAGAGCAACTCCCACAAGGCTCTGAACTTATGCCCTGCTCACAATTGAGCGACTTGGCGAAGATACGTGCTATTGTCGTCTTACCAACGCCCCGTGTACCACTAAACAGATAGGCATGGTGTAAACGATTGCTGTCGAGCGCATTGATCAGGGCCTGTAACACGTGTTCCTGACCAACCATTTGCTTGAAGTTTGCCGGACGCCATTTGCGCGCTAATACCTGGTAACTCATTCGGATTCTGTTGGGCCGGGCATAAAGTTAAGAAACTGGTGGCGACCTGATCCAGCACACCTCCGTACCCAATTTCCCTGCTACCGTTGCTCCCTTCCGGGCCTGGCGGGATTTACAGATGATTGTCACGAAGGGACCGAAACAGGTCACCATAGAAAGAGCGAGAGTGTATAGCGAAGGCTGGTAAAGTTTCAAGGTGCTAGTACTCTTTCAAGGAGATTTCTTAGGATGCAGAGCGTCCCAAATTAGCCAAGGCAAGTGATGCGGCACCCCGACGCAGTCCGCAGGGAAGACCCAAAGCACTCGCTACGCTCGCGGGGCCAACCTTGGCATGCCCTTTACAAGGACTGCACCAACAGTAGGCGCTTTAGGCGACGCGCATTGGTTAATTTGGGGCGCTCCCATCGGGCCAGTCAGGAAGCGGCTATCTGCGTTGTTGTGCTCCCTTGAATTAGCTACGGCTAGTCCTGCGGTCGCACGCCTAGCAGCTAACCGCTTCC
>JAAESG010000049.1 GCA_024229615.1 Gammaproteobacteria bacterium
ATCAAGGATCTGCACTGGCTGAAATCGCATATCGGCGAGGATGAATTCTGTTGTGTCAGCGATATCACCAACGCCTGGGCTATGCTCGGTGTGATGGGTCCGGGTAGTCGCGACCTGCTCACCAAAACGCTGAATCACGATATGACTACCGAGTCATTTCCGTTCGGCTCGTTTCAGGCCGTCGAGTTCGGTATGGCGCGGGCATATGCGGGTCGGGTCTCCTTTGTCGGTGAACTCGGTTGGGAAATCTACGTGCCGGTCGATCAGGCCAGGCAGGGCTTCGATTATCTCTGGGAAAAGGGCCAGAGTCACGGTCTCAGCCTTGCCGGCATGCATGCCCTGAACTCCTGCCGTACGGAGAAAAAGTTCGTGCACTATGGTCACGACATCTCCGACCATGAGACTCCGCTGGAGTGCGGCATGGGATTCGTCTGTAACTTCGACAAGGAGATTCCATTCATCGGCCGTGACGCGATTCTCGAGCAGAAGGAATCGCGCAGTTTCATGAAAAAAAGGCTGGTCCAGTTCCTGCTGGAAGATCCCGACGCGGTGTTCTGGCATCATGAACCCATTCTGCGCGATGGCGAAATCGTCGGCCACCTGACTTCGGGCGATTACGGCCACACGCTTGGCGGCGCGGTCGGGCTCGGTTACGTCGAGGTCGAAGAAGAAGTCACGCAGGAGTACATCGGTGCTGGAAAATTCGAGATCGACGTTGCCGGTGAGCGTATTCCCGCGAAAGCTTCGTTAAGCGCGATGTACGATCCCAAAGCCGAGCGCATGCGCGGTTGATCAACGTTGAACAGGGTGTGTTGCGCTTACGGTGTATCGCTCGCAAACAGGAACAACGCGGCGAGGTCGACGAGGCCCTGCTATACGTGTTTCTGAAAGTAGCACTGGTTGAAGATCTCAGTGAAGGTGGGAACGATGGCGTTCGGTTTCAGGTAACAACCTGGAATTTCACGGGACGGTCTTCTGTTCCTGAGCGGATGGTAATTGCTGCTGGGATCAGATGATCCCGGTGCCCAGCCCGATGGCCAGCAGGATCAGCATCACGCCGACAATCCGCTGTACGGTTTTCATGGTCACTTTCTTCATCAGTCTGGAACCGGCGAAGGCGCCGATAAAAGCGGCCAGGGTCGCCGCCGCCACCAACCCGATGCCGCCAGCCTCGACGACCTGATCGAAGTGCCTGGAGAAGAAGGTCACGCCGTAGGTTGCCAGGCGAAACAGGTCCACTACGACTGCGCAAACCACCCCGGTGCCGATAAAAGCTTCTTTCTCCAGCCCACAGCGGATCAATACGGCTGAGCGCAATGCCCCCTGGTTCCCGGACAGTCCGCCGAAGAACCCGGACAGTGCCCCGCCCAGGGGAACATGTTCGCGCCGGAATTGAAGCCTTTGCTCCAGGGAGGGTAGGAGTTCGAGCACGGCGAATACGGCGATCAACAGTCCGATCACAAGCTTCACGGTCGTGACCTCGCACACCCGGTTACCCAGCGAGTAGGTAGCCAGCACCGGCAGGTCGGCCAGAAAGGTCAGTAGATAAGCACCAACTGCCGCCATCACGGCGCCTGGAATAGCGAACCGGGCAACCACCCCCCAGTCTGCGTAGCGCCACATCAAACCCAGCTTGAACAGATTGTTCGCCAGGTGCACCACCGCCGTTGTGGCCACGGCTACCTGGATGGGGAAAAAGATCGCGAACGCCGGCATTAGCAGCGTGCCGAGCCCGAACCCAGAGAACAGCGTCAACGCCGATACGATCAATGCCGCGGCGCACAGAACCAGATAGGCCAGATAGCTTGCGCCCATAGTTAACTTCCTGGATATGGAATAATTCCGGGGGCAGTATACCCATTAAATGCCGGAGTCCGAGGATGCTCGATCCTGAAAGCTGATGTAGATCAATTATGCGTCTGTTTTCCCTATGGCGGACGCCTGTGGACGAAGGTTAAGCTGCGAGAGTCGGTCCGAAACTGCCTTATGTGGTGTTTACACATGATCACGGAGCGTCCTTAACTGTACTGAAATCGATCCCCAAAAACCCCATAGCCCCGGTCCTCTTACCATGGGAATCGCTGCGCCACTGTTATCCAACCACTGTCGGCAGGGCGGTAAGAAACCAGCCACCTAGCGCTGTCAGAATAACCACAAGCCAGGGGGGGAACTTCCAGAACACCAGTAAGGTAAACGCGAGAATCGTCAGTCCGATCAATCCGGCGAAGAATAACAAGAGAGATGCGATAGCGAGTTTACGGCCGACATTGATGCCCAGCGACACATGTTCCGTGACTGTTTCGGCATGCAGAAAGATCAGGCCTGCCAGTCCGCCGAAGACAATCACTCCCAGCTGTATGACAGGCGCGGGAGCAGCGAGAACGACACAAGCGGCAAGGACTGCCATGGTTACCCGTTGGGGGTCCGGGCAAAGCGTGCGTGCCATACCCCATACCGCCTGGGAGACAACCGCGACGGCAACCACCTTGAGGCCGTGCAGGACACCGGAATTGACGGCATCCTGGTAGTTAATGACACCGTAACCGAACGCGATCAAGGCAAGCGCCGACGGCATGGTGAAACCGCACCAGGCTACGAGTGCGCCCGACAGCCCGCCTCTGGACAATCCAACACCGATGCCTACCTGGCTCGACGCCGGCCCCGGCAGGAACTGACAGAGTGCCACCAGATCAGCATAAGCGCGTTCGTTGAGCCATTTTCTGCGCCCGACGAACTCGTCCCGGAAATAACCCAGATGCGCGACAGGGCCGCCAAAAGAGGTGCATCCCAAACGCAGGAAGGTAAGGAAGATTTCTGCCAGGGACGATCGTCTGTCGGTTGTCGGATTCGCGTCCTCTTGTTCGGCTTCGGGCAGCAATAATCCCCTTTACTTATTAGATATTTACGTCAATATGGAATGACGGCGTCAAACCGATTTCCGGATAATGACAGCGGGATGTCAAAGGTGTAGTAGCTCAATTTACAGGATAATCACCACAACCGGTAACGAAACTTGCAGAGGTCTGATAAATGAAACTGGGGACCATCGAAAGCATCTGGCGATATCCTGTGAAAGGGATGCGCGGTGAAGAGATTCCGCACACCTACACAGCTTTCACCGGCTTGATGGGCGACCGGGTCTATGGCGTGGTAGCCGCAGATGGTAGCCCGGGGCATCCGTGGCATACCGGGCGCGACCAGGAAGAATTCATACTCTACAGTCCCCGCTACAAGTCGGGCGAAGACCTTCTACTTCCCCACAATCTCGACGCTACTTACAGCGAATGGGAGCCGGGAATCGATCCCATTTACCCCGATACGGATGAGTTCAAAGTCAGCGTGATAACGCCGGAGGGAGTCACCTACGATGACATTGAAGATCCGTCGTTCATTTCGGACCTCGAAAATATCAGCGGGCGATCGTTGCGGGTTCATATCACGCAACGTGGGCAGTTTGATGCCCGCCCGGTTTCCCTGATCTCGTTGTCCGCGGTAAGCAGGATCAGTGAGGACATGGGAATGCCAATCGACAAACGCCGCTTCAGGGCAAACTTTTATGTACAGTGGGAAAACCAGGAAGATCCCTTCTTCGAATTGACGCTCGTGGGCAAAACCCTGAAGATCGGTGACTACCTGGAATTGACTATCGTCGAGCGAGACCCGCGGTGCAAAGCCATTACTCTCGATCCCGATACAGCAGAAACAACACCAAAGTTATTGAAATACCTCGCCCGAAATCACGATGGTGATGCTGGCGTGTTCGCCGTCGTCCTGCAAAGGGGGCGAGTTAACAAAGGCGATCCGATCTTTCTCAAGTGACTCGTAGTTAACAGGTTCAGCTGAACGATTTGATCAGTGTGTTGTATCGATCGAATCCGAATTACCTGGCCTCTACCCTGGAGTGGAAAAAGCAATGCAACAACGTAACGCTCGATACGACATTCTGTTCGAACCGGTTCAAATCGGTCCGAAGACTGCAAAAAACCGTTTCTATCAGGTTCCGCATTGCAATGGCATGGGGCATCGATTTCCCAGGTCTATGGCCGAGATGCGCGGTGTCAAAGCCGAAGGCGGCTGGGGCGTCGTGTGCACCGAAGAGTGTTCGATTCACCCGACCAGCGATCTGTCGCCATTACCTCTAATGCGTATCTGGGACGATGGTGACCTGCCGGTTCACGAGCTCATGATCGAGAAGATCCATGCGCATGACGCGCTGGCGGGTATTCAGCTGGTGCACAATGGATTCGAAGTGGCGAATCATGTTTCCCGGCAGCGTTCGCTAGGGCCCTGCAATATGCCAACGGAACCTTTTTCTCATGTGCAGGCACGCGCAATGGATAAATCAGATATCCGCGCATGTCGGCAGTGGCATGTAGACGCCGCGAAGCGCGCTCGCAAAGTCGGTTACGACATCGTCTACGCCTACGCGGCACACGGTACGATGACCTTGCTTTACCAGTTCCTGATGCGCCGCTACAACCGGCGTAGTGATGAATACGGCGGCAGCCTGGAAAACAGGGTTCGCCTGATCCGTGAAATCCTGCAGGATATCAAGGAAGCTGTCGGCGGCGACTGTGCCGTTGCCTTCCGCTTTGCCGTGGACGAGTTGCTGGGAAAGGCGGGGCTCGAGGTATCCGAAGCCCAGGACATTGTCGGCCTGCTGGCGGATCTGCCGGATCTTTGGGACGTCAACATATCCGACTGGAAGAACGACTCCCTGCCGTCGCGCTTCGGCGGCGAGGGCAACCAGGAGGAGTACATCAGTTTCGTAAAACAGGTGACCGATAAACCCGTGGTCGGCGTCGGCAGGTTTACCTCGCCCGACACCATGGTGGGTCAGATCAAGCGCGGCGTGCTGGATTTCATCGGCGCGGCGCGACCGTCGATCGCCGACCCGTTCCTGCCCAGTAAAATCGACCAGGGCCGCGAGGATGAAATTCGGGAGTGCATCGGTTGCAATATGTGCGTGTCGGGCGACTATCTGGGATATCCGATTCGATGCACGCAAAACCCCACCATGGGAGAGGAATGGCGTCGAGGCTGGCATCCGGATCGAATCGAAAAAGCGGGTTCCGATGATAACGTGCTGGTGGTCGGGGCCGGCCCGTCGGGTCTCGAGGCGAGTCTCGCGTTGTGTAAACGCGGTTACGACGTCATTCTGTCCGAAGGCCGGGAAGAACTGGGCGGCCGGGTTGTGCGTGAATCTGCGCTGAAGCCACTCAATGAATGGCGCCGCGTATCGGATCACCGAATATACATGCTCAGCCAGGCCGCTAATGTGCAGACCTATGTCGACTCCCGTTTGGCCGCAGATGATATTATCACCATGGGTTGCGCCCATGTCGCCATTGCCACCGGTGCGAGCTGGCGCCGCGATTTTACCGGAGTCCACCATCAGTATCCGATCCCGGTTTCCGACCCGGCCATGGTGATTAGCCCGGACGAGATCATGTCGGGATTGCGGCCGCAGGGAAAAGTGCTGATCTACGATAACGACCGTTACTATCTTGCCAGTGTTCTGGCGGAGCAACTTGCCGAGGAAGGCAACGAGGTCGTTCTGGTGACACCGTCCGCCGATATTGCCGAGTGGACCGATTTCACCCTTGAGCTTGAGCACATACAGATTCGCCTGCGCGAACTGGGTGTACAGATCATCTGCAAGCAGGAGGTGATTGCGCTTGAATCGGGACGGGTCAGACTGGGTTGTATCTATATGGGTACCGAGTCATCGATTGATGCTGATGTGGTGATACCGGTCACTGCCAGGGATCCAGACGACTGGCTCTGCGACGAGCTGATGACCCGCCGTGATGAATGGAATGATGCCGGTATCAAGACAGTGACTGCAATCGGTGATTGCCTGGCACCTGCCACCATCGCGATCGCGGTTCATTCCGGCCACGAATACGCCCGTAGTCTGGACAAGTCTCCCGAGGAAGCCTCGTTTTTTCGCCGCGAGGTGGATTTCGGTGGAGAGTAATTTCAGACCAAGTGACGGTTAATTAAGGAACTTGTTATCTCGTTCAACGGGTGCACATCGATATACCGGCCAGGTTTCTTGAACAAAGGGCATATCGTATCTAGTATCTATAACGTGACGAGTCATGTCAGTTGCTGCTCTACAGGATCCCAGGCCTTCGAAAGATCAATATGCTGAAACAGATTAGAAAAAAGAAGAATAATAAGGTTTACGTTGCGCAAACGGAAACCGAACAAATCACCTGTGGCGCCTGCAACCACGTCAGAAAGGAAACCGCCACCAATCCAAAATGGCAATGCCCCTGCTGTGGTGCTGCCTATACCAAGGTCAATACCGGACCCGAAACAGAGCAGGTTTCGCAACAGGAACTGCGTCGCAAAAATCATGCTTACCTGAAACAGAAAAAAAACGAAGAAAGCCTGACGCACGCGACTGAAGAACAGACCCACCCTGCACTGACAGGTATGTTAATTGGTGCTGCGACATTTGTAACCGGGCTTGGATCCAGTTCGGCCTGCCGCGTTGTAGCTGCGAACCCTGTTGTGCAGGCTGTAGGAGGATTAATTTTTGTTGCAGCGCTTGTTTACGGGGTAATGAAATTTCTGGCCTAGGAGTCTGTCGGACTTAGGGAAAATCTACTACGGCGATGGGAAACCGGCCCATTTTCTCGATCTTTTTAGTTGCGTAATTCCCACTATGCGTCTCAAAAGATCAAAAAAATGGGCTCGATTTCCCACTCGCCTCGCTACGATTCCCTAAGTCCGACAGGCTCCTAGGGCAGAGCTTTGCTACGGAATATCGTAAAACCGATAATTTCGAACCGGGCCTGGTTTCAAACCTCATCCAGCTAGCCTGCATATTGCATCAGTATCCCGGATGCTGACGCCGGACAGATGCGGCTGAACGCCGGACTGGACCGAAATCCATAGCTCTAGCTATGGATTGA
>JAAESG010000050.1 GCA_024229615.1 Gammaproteobacteria bacterium
GTCAATACAAAACCTGGGCCGTACTGGTGGATGATAATCCGAGAAATTTGCTGGATCTGTCCTAAGTCGATGATGCACCACTGTGGAAAGGGTACGTTCTTGGTCTGCCAGAATCCAGGCCCGAGAAGACCATCGGTCAGTGCTTCGGGCGGCCCTCTGTAAGTCGAGGAGACCGTCACCGATCCGCCATGCGGCTGGTGTTTCCAGCCTTCGATTAGCTCGATTACTTCTGCCGGCGGCCGGTCCGATGGGGCTGTTTTCCACCAGTTGCGCCATACAGTTATCTGAGCCGTTCGGTTTGGCGACGGCGCCATCGTATTGAACGGGAATTCCATACCCGTAAGGTTGGTCAGCGCAACGTGCGCCGCCTGCCTGGTAACTGCATCCGCATCTTCGAGAGAGTCAAGCAGAGGTGCGATTGCTTTGCGACTGCCACACCAGGCGAGTGCCATTGCCACCTGGCGGCGTACATACGCCGATTTGTCGAATAGTCGTTCGATTAGCGATTCCTCGGCGCCGTAAGCCCTGAGAAATCCCAACGCCTCGGCGGCACCGGCTCGCGTGTGTTCCGAGTGCGAGTACAGCTTGGCCGTCTGCTCTGCGACCTGTCGGGCATAGGGATCCGATGACTCATCGGCTATGGTGCTTCGCTCGCATTCACAAAGCCAAATACAGAGGCAAACAAGTGATATGAGCTTTAGCAAGTACGACATAAGGTCTATTTTACCACTTGGATGTGATTACCGCAAGTCGGGAGAGCAGTAGTTGAATATAAACAGCAAAAGGAATTTTTAGTTAAATTTATCGCCGCATGTCACTCTATCAGAGTTGTAAAATACCAGAATGCTTCGAAAAGTCACCTATTTCAGGAGCTGGAAAACACTGCAATTTTCGGGTGACACTATGTCTCCAAAATGACACCACAAATATCAATTTTGCCTATATCGAGTCCGAAAAAATGTCGATTATTTACGAAAATATAGATTTTTTTACAATTTTATGTGTGATATCGGATTAAGTAGACGGTGAGAATAAATGTATCGATAATATAAATCTTATTAGAATACAAAAGAGCTAGCAATTCTCTTGAGCTGCCAGCCCTTTGAACATCCTTAAGCGTGTTAACGTGTTGCTTTCCTATGACCGAACATCTCTCGCAGATATACAACACAAATCCCCGAATTGCCTTACACAACTCGCGAAAGATCGGCGACAAAAAGCTGTCGCCTGCCGTCGGGTGTTCCCTGGAAGAGTATCTTCTTGAAATCTCGACTCCACGCCGGATGCCCGTCCACTCGCATGACCGTATCGCCGCCGACTTGGCGCACCGTCGGCATCATGCAGACCGTCATGTCCTTCTCGTCAACCAGATCGATCAACCGGATCCTTACTACTGCTGTGCCATTCTGCTTCGGATAAGCGTCGGTGACAATGTAGCGTTCGGCTGGTTCGATCGTAGGATGGCCACCGCCGTCGATCGTCTCGCTAAGAACTGTGAAACCGCTTCCGTCGTAGGGAAGCTTGCAGAGCCGATCCGTCTTTCCGTCGGGACGAAGATTGCGAATCAGGTGCTTGCCGTCGGGATGCCAATTCGGATGGCCACCCTTATGCCCCCACAATGGGATACTGGGCGTCAAATGGATGTCGCTGCCGTCGGGTTTCAGCGTGAATGCCATGGCATTGCGTCCGCCCCAGCCATCCGGGAACAGGCAGCGAAAGACTTGCATGATCCGAGTCCCCTGGCGGTTGAACTTGGCGTGCCAAAGGTAGTAGGTGCCACCGGCTTTCGGTGGCGGTTCGGGAACACGCTGGGCCAAATCGGCGAGACTTACCAACAGCGTTCTTGTGTTCGTTTCCAGATCGGTCTTCCAAAGCCCTTCATCCTCGGCTGCTCCGAGCGGCAATCGTGCTGGATTCTTTGGGTCCTTGGCCGGAACTCCGTAACCCGGTTGCGAGGCGTCCATCAATTCGAGAGGAAAGCCGATCGCGCACGATTCATTCGGTGCCACGTCGTAGGCCGGCCCCGCAAACGCCGCTGCCTGACCAGAGCGCAAGTCGAGCCGAATGCACACAGCCCGGCCATTCACGACGTCGTTCGTGTAAAGATGCCGATCGGTTGCTCCCCAATGCAGATTGGCCCCCGTCTGAAATCCCCAGCATTTCGTCGTGTAGACGCAACGAATCGTCCGATTGACCAGATCGATGACACAAATGTCGGCCGTGTCTCCCAGCCGAGGGACACGGTCTTGGAACGGAATGCGCGTGGCGGCCAGGTATCGCTGTGACGGACTGAACGGGCAGACGTCGTAGTAAGTGTGAACGTAGAACCCATCATCGGGCGTCACACAAACCACCGGCCCCAGCGTTTCGCCACGACGATACTCCCGAAAATCAAATCGTTGTACTTCTGACGGGGCAATGGCTAGCGACCAACAATCCTTGCCCCGGCTAATCGCCAACAATCCCGCAGACGTTCGAAGAAACGCTCGACGTGTGAATTTCGCTGTCGCCATGTCTTAGTCCTTTCCTTGTCGGTTCTCCCACCGAAACAGCCGCACCGAGACTGCCATTATCCCATGTCAACACAGGCTGCTTCAGCCACGATCCGCGGTTGTATCACCTGACCAGTGCGCCCGTAGTTTTGTTTTATGGGCGGGAAGGATCACCAGCACTTACCGTAGAAGGACCTGATGTCTCCGACTGCTGTATTCACGGAGAACGGTCATGTCCACTGATAGGCATTTTGATTTTTCAACCAGGACTGATTATACCCCCGAGGGAAAGGCAGATCAAGGTGAAAACAGCCCTGGGACCGTAATGCTTAATGAATTAACAACAATTACTAACCGCACTAAGTCACCTCTTTCAGGAGTTGTAAAACACCCTGATTCCAAA
>JAAESG010000051.1 GCA_024229615.1 Gammaproteobacteria bacterium
AATTAGTCGAGGGCGAGGTGGGCATATCAGCTCGTTTCGGTGATATCTACCGTGAAATACTGGCGCAGGCGGAGAATTCCGCGGTGGACCTGATCGTCATCGGGTCGCACAAGCTACAGGCTACCGACTTTTTAATCGGTACCAACGCTTCTCGCGTGGTCCGTCACGCGCCCTGTTCGGTGTTTGTTGTTCGTTAGGCGTGGCGAACCTGTAAACCAGGGAGACATTCAAGGTCGTAATCACGGGCTCCGCAAGATTGCCAAATAATTAACACTTAAGCGGGGAGAATGATGATGGACAAGCGATGTTTAGGCAAAGAGTGGTGGCAATATCGTTTTTGGATGGACAGATCAAAGACCTGGGCTTTGGGTAAGAGGATTGTTATTCTTTCCATGCTTCGGCGCCGACGATTTCGGGAAGACAGCATGACAAACAGGACGACGATGGCCTTGGTCGCTGCTGTGCTACTCTTTTCAGTGCCAGTTCAGCCCCGTGCCCAATCCCCAGACGGGGAGACTCCCGCAGAAGAGAGCGTGGCAGCTTGCCCCTGTGGGAACCCAGCCGAGCTCGTGCCACTTCCCAAGTGGCCCACAGACGTTGTCGATTGTGCCGCCGACCCCAACCGCGCGGCGCTATATGGTTTCTCGTTTGAGGGCGGAGTCGCTTCCCTGGCGTCCACTGTCTACGGGCGGGACTGCCAGTTTGTTGTCGACGCGATAGGTCTCAACGGCCAGGAGAGGCCGATTTCCAAGCACCAGGTCAATGCCTGCTCGGTCCTGATCATCAGCTACGCCCAGGCACTGAAGGACGCGGGTCAGGTTGCTGTGAGCGATTTTGGGTGCAATCTCCGGTAACAGCCACCTTTAAAATTATTGAATCTAATGTTTGATTATAGATCGGGGATTTTACAGGGGCTACTAACAGTGCCTCGACTATATTGTGCGTTCGTGATCCTACTGCGTTTTCTAGGTTTATGTCTTTTTCTGCAGGTTTCGATTACCTGCGTGTTCGTGATCGCGACCGCGGTACCCGGGTATTTCAACCGTCGCTTGAAGGGTTTATGCCGATTCGCAATCGCGGTAGAGGGCTGTTTATGATCACTCCCGGCACCAATAGCGATCTGCTGGCACTCCTGTTTATCGCACCAACCCTGTTCAACCAATATGCGTTCAAACCTGCAAAGGCAACCGCTGGCACATGAGCACCGATTCTAGTTACGAAACCACCATCATTGGCGGTGGTATTGTTGGTATTTGTTGCGGACTGGCGCTGGTCGAAGCCGGGATGCGGGTGTTACTGATCGATAAAAATGATCCTGGGCAGGGCGCCTCCTATGGCAATGCCGGTGTTATATCGCCCTGGTCAATCGTACCGCAATCGGTGCCAGGGCTATGGCAAAAAATTCCAAAATGGTTACTGAAGTCGGATGGGCCCATCGCTATCAAACCTTCGTATCTTTTTGAACTGGCACCCTGGGCGATACGCTTTCTGCTGCAGGGCAGGATCGAGCGAGTGCATCAAATTTCTGATGCCATGGCCGTACTCAATGACAACAATATAGGCAGGTATCGACAACTACTTAAAGGCAGTGGCGAGGAAGATTTAATTCGTGACAGTTTTTATGTGCATGCTTTTCGCCAGCCGAAACAGGCAAACCTGGATAGTCTCGAATATTCCATCCGCCGAAATAAAAACGCCGACCTCGAACTGATAGATCAGCAGGAATTACAGGCCCTGGAACCTGCTCTGTCCGATCAATTTAAAGCTGCAATTCTGATAAAAGGCCAGGCCCGAGCCCTGTCGCCCGGTAAACTGGGCCAGGTTCTGGCGAAGAAATTTTTATGCAATGGCGGCGTGTTTCTCCGGTCTAAAGTTAAGCAGCTACAATCCCGCCATGATGGCCGTTGGAACCTCGTCACCGACGATAAAACAATCGAATCCGGTCAAATCATCGTATCGGCGGGAGCCTGGTCGCGTGACCTGCTAAAACCACTTGATATCGAAGTACCGCTGGAAGCGGAACGTGGTTATCACCTGAGTTTCTCAAACCCCGGGATTGAACTAACCCATTCGGTGATGGACATGGATCTCAAAATTGTCGCCAGTTCTATGCAGGAAGGCCTGCGAGCGGCCGGTACCGCCGAATTTGCAGGGCTCGATACACCCGCTAATTCCAAACGGTTAAAAAGTTTGCAAAATTGCGTTAAATCCATGTTACCCAGTTTGAACACCGCTAGCGCAAGTGACTGGATGGGGGCACGTCCCTCAACGCCCGATAGCTTGCCCTGTATTGGTGAAGTCCCAGCTCATGCAAGTTTGTTTACCGCCTTCGGCCACGGTCATTACGGATTAATGATGGCCCCCAGAACCGGAGAAATAATCGCTGACCTGGTAACGGGTAAACCGGCTAATATCGATCTCGAGCCTTATAACCTGGCTCGCTTTTCATAATTCCCCGGTACACTATTCTATGACTGTTTATAATGGCGGCCAAAATATCTGCGGTGTTTCAATCGGCGTGCTCTGTCTCGATTCACAATTCCCGAAACCGCCCGGGCATATAAAAAACCCGTCCGGCCTACCCTTCACCGTATTATACGAAACTGTGCAGGGTGCTACGGTAAAAGAACTTTTAACTAATCCCTCTGCCGAATTTATTGCACCGTTTATCGATGCAGCCAAACGACTCGAATCCGATGGTGTTCGCGCCATTACTGGAAGCTGCGGGTTTCTGGCATTGTTTCAAAAAGAACTCGCCGATGCAGTGCAGATACCGGTGTTTGCATCCAGTCTGATCCAGGTGCCACTGGCGTACCATTTAACCGGAGCCTGTGCACCGGTTGGGGTATTAACCGCCAGTCAAAAAAGCCTGACAGCAAAGCATTTTGACGCGGTTGGCGCTGGCAATATTCCGGTGGTCATTCAGGGCATGGAAGGCTACAGGGAATTTAATGAGGTCATCATCGAAGCACAACGCAATAGTATGGACATTGATTTAATCGAGTCAGAGGTGCTTTCGGCGGCTGGCGAAATGTGTGACAGCAACCCTGAAATCCGCGC
>JAAESG010000052.1 GCA_024229615.1 Gammaproteobacteria bacterium
CCGCGAACCGGGTCTCAACTAGCCGCTTTGACTTCGTGCATGTAGACGTCTTGCTGCGGGTACGGAATGCTGATTCCAGCCGCATCAAACTTGACCTTGATATTTTCCAGCAGGTCCGCGCGTACCGGCCAGTAGTCGCCTGAATTGACCCAGGGACGCACGTTCAGATTGACGCTACTGTCGGCCAGTTCACCGACCGCGACCGCGGGAGCCGGATCTTTCAGAATTCGCTCATCGGCCTCGATGACTGCCATGATGATATCGCGAGCCTGGCCAATGTTATCGTCGTATCCGATACCGAATACGAGATCGACGCGACGGGTCGGTAAAGCGCTGGTGTTGGTGATGTTGCCGCCGATAATGGAAGAATTCGGCACGATCATGCGCTGGTTGTCGCCGGTGTGCATCAAGGTTGCGAACAAGCCGATCTCATCGACCACGCCGGAAACGCCGCCTGCGGTAATAAAGTCGCCGATCTTGAAGGGTCGAAAGATGATGATCATGACACCAGCTGCAAAGTTACCAAGCGAGTCCTTCAGCGCCAGACCCACTGCCAGTCCGGCCGCACCGAGAATCGCCATCAGCGAGGTCACGTTGACACCTAGCGAGTCGACCGCCGCGAGTATGACCGCGACCAACAACACCGCGTAGGTTATGTTACCGATGAAGCCGACCAGAATGTCATCGGTCCCACCCTTGCGCATTGCTGTTTTGACCAGGTTACTAATCATTCGCGCGACGATTTTACCGACGATAAATATGGCAATCGCGATGGCGATCTGAATTCCCCAATCAATGGCATTTTCCGAGATCCAAGTGTTTATATTTTCCATGATGTCTCCTCAAGATTAGCTATTTCTGGTTTTTGAGCTGCGTAATTGTGCCATTTATCGGTCATTTATGGGAGCAAATAATTTCTATCAGTAACAGGCGTAACTTTTTATACTCTTTGAAGGTCAGAGGTCTGATAAATAACAAATTGGAGCCCCCATGGAGCCCCCATGGAGCTACCCTTCGTACTCAGTATCCCGGGTAAAGAGAATACTGATGTCATGGATTCGATGATCGGTAGCAACATCAAATTCATCACCACGCGCCACGAGCAAGGTGCGGCATTCATGGCCGATGTCGGTGTGCACAAGATGTGGATGGCGCACATGTACCAGGCCGAGCGTCCCAACACCTGTATTATTTCGAAAGGCTTTGCATCGATGGGTATAGGACTGCCTGGTGTGCCCGATCTAATCAGGTCGGCGCTGGATTTTCGTAGCTGGTGCCTGGAGGTTAAAAGTTTTTCACCAATGTCGTCGTGCCGTTGGTGAATTCATAAGTGATCACCGCCAGTTCGGTACCGGCACGACGGTATTTCCAGCAGCGGCTGCGGGTAACACCGCAATTTGCAGCACCGGTGTACATGGCCCAACCAGCACTACTGTTGTCAGTACGCGTAATCACCGGGGGTGGGGCACTGAATATCATGTACCAGAAACGCGTTGCCTGGTTGTTGCGATTGGGCGTACCTGGCGGTACGTGTGCGTTAGTCTGCGTGTTACGCACCAGGCCATTACGAAAGCGGACGCTAACCGCGTCAATGCTGACATAGGTCGAATTGTTGGGTGAACCCGCCAGGTTGTAGCGCATCGAATTCATTTTGCTCAGGTAACTGCTGGCGGTGGCAAAGATCGAATCCACCTTGGCGTGTTCGGCCGCATCCCCGAGGTCTTCAAATTTACCCATGGCCACGCTGCCCAGAATGCCGAGCAGGACGATCACGACGACCAGTTCGACCAGGGTAAATCCGGAATATTTGTGAATAGTTGGTGTAATCAAGTTTTAGAGACGGCCAGGCAATTAACCTAATATAGTAAATATATAGCGTAACCATATGAATTTATTAATATTGATTGTGATCAGTTTGTTTTGGATGACGCGGTGGTTGCGGCGGGTTCAGCCGGCGTGGGCGCCTTTTCTTTGTGCGATCTGCGCGCGCAGAATATTCTGGTAATTGCGAATCTGACTGACATAGATCACCGGCTCGGTGCCCCTGGCGCGACCATACTTGAGATCCTTGTAATACTTCTTTTGCGCCAGTAGAGGCAGCATGCCCTTGAGGTCGAGCCAGCTGTCGGCGTCAAGATTGAGTTTCGTGGCAAGGCTGCGGGCATCATGTAAATGCCCCATACCGACATTGTAAGCGGCCAGTGCGTACCACCAGCGATCGTCGCCCGTGACGCTGTCGGGTATCCTGCCCTCCAGCTTGCTGAGATATTTTGCACCGCCCATGATGCTCTGTTCGGCGTCGAGACGACTTTTGACCCCCATTTCTTTTGCGGTTGTCAGGGTGAGCATCATAATGCCGCGAACCCCGGTAGGGCTTTTCGCGCGACGATTCCAGTGTGACTCCTGGTAGGCCTGGGCGGCCAGCAGGGTCCAGGGTATCTGGTATTTTTCCGCCGCCTTATGGAAAAGCGGGGTCAGGCGAGGCAGACGTGATTTCATACTGCGGATAAAGCTGCGCATATCTACATAATCAAACTCTTCGACGTCGTAGTGTCGATCCCTGAGTACGAGTAGCGTGCCGTCTTTTTCGATGCTGCTCAACCACTGGTCGATTGAATCCGACAGCACGCCCCACTCGGGCGACAGATTCCATGCGAGCGCCTGATTCTCGTCGATGGTAAAAGCGACCTGTAGCTCGGGATAAAAGCGTCGCTTGATATTGACTTCGCTCGAATTGGCGATGGTGCAGTCGATTTCCTTGCGCCACACCAGCTGCAGCATTTCGTCGACGGTCGTTTTGTCTTCGGATTCCCAACTGAGGTCGGGATAGTCATCCTGTAATTCGAGCAATCGTGCCTCATAGCTCGAATCGGCGACTACGGAAAGTTCCATTTCACTCAGCTGTTCCAGGTTACGCGGAAGTTTGCCGTGATTGCGCCGACACACCACCTGGATATCGACGTTCTGATACCCGGGACCGAAAACGAATCCGTCGTCTTCGAAAGGCGAGTAAAATGTCATGCCCGCTGCGGCGATGTGCCCTTCATCGTTGGCGATCGACAACAATACATCGCTGTCGTTGTCGCGCAATTCGAGGCGCAGCTTGACGCCGAGAAATTCGGCGAAAGATGAGAGATAGTCATATTCGGGTCCCGCCGGTCCTTCGTTGCCCTGGTATAGCGTGGTCGGTGATTCACGCGAAATTACCACCAGTTCGCCGGCTTTCTTCAAATCGTCGACGCTGGTATCGCCACTCATCGTCAATGTGATGATCAGCACCAACGCGATCAGGCTCACTGATTTTATCGGCTTTTCATGCTTGAAAGACGCCGGCAGAAACGATTCCAGGCGGCGTTCCAGGCGCATCAGTGAAGCCAGCAAGCCATCTTTCAGATGGGACTTGTTGTCGGCGGTATTGAGCAGGATGACCAGGTCCAGCAGGGAGTGCCAGAAAAAATCCACCAGCGACAGTACGATCGACTTCAAATACCGGATGAGTCGAATTGTCAGTGCAAGCAGACTATTGGTAATACTGGTTACTTTATTTTGTTTACTTTGTGGCATAAATCTTCACGTCTGTTGCAGTCAGCATAATCACCCTGCTGGATAATATCTACTGATGACCGTTTGTAACTGCGACCGACTAACGAGATTCCGGTGGGATTAACGCCGCGTCAATCCCGAGTAGGCGATGGGTTTGAGCTCGATTTTGGCCTCGCGTCTGAGAACGTAGATTCCGGAAACGACGATCATCGCGATGCCGATCAGACTGGCCGGGTCGGGGACTTCCTGCCAGACCAGGTAACTCAACAATGTAACCCAGACGATCATGATGTATTCGAAGGCTGCAATATTCGATGCCTGTTCGCGCTGATAGGCGTTACTCGAGCACATGAAGCCGAGGGCGCTGGTCAACCCGGTCAGGGCCAGCACCAGCAGGTCATAGGATCCGGGCATCGACCAGGCCATTAACAGGAATTGAGTACTGACGCTCGCGCCCGGTGCGGGTTCGATGTTGCTGAGCAGCAAGGCCGTGAGTCCGCCGAGCGCGGCGAAGATGACGCTGGCGTATAGCGACATCACTGCCGGCGGATCAGTCATTTTGGCGACGCGCACCATGAGTTGGCAGCAGGCATAGAAAAACGCGGCAACGATCGGCAACAAGCTGTACAGGTTGAAAGACTCGGTATTGGGTCTGAGTACGATCAGCACGCCGCAAAAGCCGACCAGAATACTGACGATTCGACGCAGGCCGACCTTTTCACCCAACAGTGGAATCGACATCAGCGTGATGAAAAATGGCGCGGTAAAAAACAATGCCGTCGCCACGGTCAGTGAAGTACCCGCGAGGGCCACGTAAAAACACATAAACGCCGCCAGCATGATCACTCCGCGCAGCAGGTGCAGGCCGGGGTGATGGTGGCGCAGGGTGCCGAGACCGCGGGTAAAATGAATCAGTATCAACAGCAGGGGGACCGCGACCAGACCCCTGATAGTCAAGATCAGATGCACCGGGTAAGCCCCGCTCATTTCCTTGATGATGACATCCTGGATTGCGAAGAGGAACTTGCCGGCTGCCAGGATCGCGACCGCCTGCAACAGCGAGCTCATGGTCGCAATAGCTTTCAAGTCCTTACGATTCGCAGTTCATGGCCAGTTGCGGCGAGCATCTCGACTTCCTGTTCCAGATCTGCCTCGGTGAGGGGATGATCGTCGAGCCAGGCCGCTGAAATTTCCAGTATCATCAGTTGCATGTCTTCCAGGCTGAGTTGAATCTCTGGAATCTCGATCGGCATGCGGCCCCGGTTGAGTAACACCGCGAGACGCAGTAACCGGGTCATCAGGCTCAGCGCCTCGGAACGGACATAAACACTGTCCTCGATCAGTTCCGGATGAAACTTGCGCCGGTGTTGGCGCACCATGATCGACAGGGCACCCTGTTCCTGGCGGGAAAACCCGGGCAGATCCATGTTCTGCAGCACATAAGCACCATGGCGGTGATGTTGATTGTGCGCGATCATCAGGCCGATTTCGTGGAGTTGAGCGGCCCAGCTCAGTAACCGGCGTTCGCGTTTCAGCAAGCCCTGTTGCTTGACCTGTCTGAATAGTGCCAGCGTCGTTTCGCGCACACGTTGGCCCTGGTCGAGATCGATGTGATGCCGTTTCATCAACTCGAGCACGGTGACGGCACGACGATCCTTGGATCGCACCCTTCCGATCAGGTCGTGTAATGCGCCCTCGCGCAGGGAGCCGTCGGAAACGCGCATGAATTCGATGTCGAGAGAATTAAAAATGGCACTCATCACCGCGACACCGCCGGCGAAAACCGGACGACGCTCAACGCTGAGCCCATTGAGCTTGAGTTTCGCCAGACTACCGGCCTTGAGAATTTTTTTCACCAGGGTGTCGAGGCCATCGCGCGTGATTCCGGTTTCGCTCCAGTCATTCTCACCTAGTACGTTAGCGATCGCGCGCGCGGTGCCCGAGGTTCCGATCATATCTTCGGCGGCGAGCGACTTGAATGGGACGATATAGGGTTCCAGTTCGAGTTGCGCGGCCAGGATTGCCCTGCGCATCTGTTTTTGATCATACTCCCCGGCTGGAAAAAATCTCTCGCTGCTGCTGACACAACCGATCGAAATGCTTTCAAGGTAAACAGGATCGCTCTTGTCGCCGATGATAATTTCGGTACTGCCACCGCCGATATCGATGACCATGCGTCGCCCGCGGTCTCCCTGTAGTGTTTGCGCCGCTCCCAGATAAACCAGGCGAGCCTCTTCGACCCCGGAGATGATTTCGATGGAAAAACCGAGGGCATGCTCGGCCATGGCGATAAACTGACGGGAATTGTTAGCTTTGCGCAGGGCGTTGGTACCAACCACGCGCACGTTCTCCGGTTCCAGTCCACGCAAGCGCTGCCCGAATCGGGCGAGGCATTCCAGCGCACGCTCACTGGCTTCCTCGGTCAACAAACCTTCTTCATCCAGTCCGGCAGCGAGTCGAACCATGTTGCGCTCACGATCGATGACCGTTAACGCGTGTTCTTCTTCACGCGCGACAACGAGATGAAAGCTGTTCGATCCGAGGTCAATGGCGGCAAACTGTTCCATGCTGTCAGCTCGGTTCAGGCATGGCGGCCACGGACACAGGTCAGGTTCTTGCGGTAAACGTTGATGCAGGTGATTTTCATGTGCAGACGACGATGTTACCCACGTGCTGCTTTTGCATGAACATCTCCTGTGCTTTACCCAGATCTTCGAGCGGGAAAGTATGCGCCAGCAAAGGTTTCAGTAAATTCTGCTCGATCAGGCTAACCAGTCGCCGCATAGTGCCAGGCGGAACGATAGTCGCCCCGGTCAGTTGTAAATCCTTGTACACCAGCTGGCGCAAATCAAACTCGACCAGTGGTCCGGCAATCGAGCCCGAGCTGGAATAGCGACCACCCTGGCGTAACGCGTTGATCAGCGACATAAATTCGTTGCCGCCGACGACGTCGAGGGCGACGTCAATAGTGCCGTTGGCGGCTTCCCGTATGGCCATTTGCAGATTTTTCTCGTTGCGATCGATCACCTGGTCGGCGCCGAGCTGTTTGAGCAATTCGGCCTTGGCCGGGGATGCGATCGCGACGACGCGTGCGCCGCGCAAACGACATAACTGGATGGCAGCGGAACCGACACCGCCCGATGCGCCGTTGATCGCCACTGTTTCTCCGGGCCGCAGGCCGCTCCGCGCGGTCAGGTTTTCCGCCGTGGTGTATGCACAGGGGTAGGTAGCGAGCTCGGCGTCGCTTTGCGTGGTATTGATGGCAATCGCATTCTCGCTTCGAATTTTGCTGTACTCGGCAAATCCCCCGTCGCACTCGGAACCGAAATACATCGACCGGGATGCGTCGAGCCAGTCGCCGCTGGCGAGAATCCAGGGATCGAGGAGCACACGTTCGCCGATGCGTAACGGGTCAATGCCGGGGCCGACAGCGACAATTTTCCCGGCGACGTCGGCGCCCTGGATGCGCGGGAAGGATATGTGGGAACGGCCCCAACTACCGGTTTCGGCGTCGGCGGTTTCAAAGCCCTGCTTGCCGCCCTCATCGGTGATACCTTCGGTGGCTGTTTTCGAATACCATGCGGTGCGCGTATTGATATCGGTATTGTTGAGTCCACAGGCGCCAACCCGGACCAGCACTTCACCTGTGCCGGGTACGGGAGTCGACCAGTCCTGGTGATACACGAGCTTGTCAAGGCCGCCATGACCGGTCAACACCACCGCCCGCATTGTTTCTGGAATCGTCATTGTTTGCCCTGCGAAAGCTACCCCGATGCTAAACTTCCTGGGTCCAGGAATATGGCGTGATTATAAACTGGCGTGATTCCAGAATGCACGACCTGCCTGCCTCGTTAGTGTCTTTTTAGTTAAACCTGAATCCGTGGGTTCAGGGGGGATGCAGAGCGTAAGAATTTGATTTCACAGTGAAATCAAAAAATCAAAGCTTCACCCGTAGGTTAAGTAGGCATTTTTTGAACCGCTGTGGAATCAAAGGCTTGCGTTATGCGCCGTCATGGACCCACGGATTCAGGTTAAATTAAATGTGTTTCGTGCCAGGCTTTCGGGCTTTGGCCGCAGCCGCGTTTGAAGGTCCGACTGAAAGCGGCTCTCATCGCTGAGCGGGGAGCGGAAGTGTTTATCGCACTTGCCCGAAATGCCGACTGGTGGTTTACTGGCTCCCATGGCAGACAGGATTTCGATTACATCGTTTCGCGAACTCTTTAACAACGATACCGAATTCGCGGTTATCGATCCAAGAGACAGGGAGAGTTTTGCCGATGCTCATTTGTTGGCTGCCTCCAACCTGCCACTGGAGACTGTAGAACCATTCATCGGATCCGCGGTACCCAGGTTGCAGACCTTGTGCGTACTCTGCGATAACGGTGGTGGTGAGGCTGATCAGGCGGCCGGGATACTCGAGAAGCTGGGCTATAGCGAAATCAAGATCCTGGATGGAGGTATAGGCGCCTGGACTGAATCGGGCGGCGCAGTATTTTCAGGGGTCAGCGTGCCGGGCAAGGCTTTCGGTGAATATATCGAAAAGTCCTGTAGCACGCCGTCTATGACAGCGGCCGAATTAAGTCATCGCCAGAAGCACGGTGCGAAACTGCTACTCATCGATTCGCGCACCGCCGAGGAACATACGAGCTATTGCATCCCCGGTGCCTCACTTTGCCCAGGGGCCGAGCTCGTTTACCGGGTGCTACCACGTGTGGATGCGGAAACCGATATCGTTGTGCACTGTGGCGGTCGAACGCGCAGCATTATCGGTGCACAGACGCTCATCGACGCGGGTTGCAATCGGGTTTACGCCCTTGAAAACGGTACCATGGCCTGGCAATTTGAAGGTCTCGAGCTGGAACGTGACAACACTGAAGAGGTTCCCGAGCCGGATACCGATTCGCTGGCGGCGATTCAAGCCACCGCCGAGGAAATGGCCACACGTTGGTATATCGATCGCGTCAGGTCGATTCCGGCACAGGCTTCACGCAGCCGGTACCTGATCGATGTACGCAGCCGCGAGGAATACGAGGATGGGCATATCGCCGGTGCCATGCATGTTCCAGGTGGCCATCTGTTGCAAAATGTTGATCGCTACCTGGTGGTGCGCCATGCCGTGGTAATCCTGATCGATTCGGATCGGGTCAGGGCGATCACGACCGCGATTTGGTTGCGCCGCATGGGTTGGCGACGGGTCTACGTTTTTTCTCTCGATGACGACAAGGAAAACCTGGAATTCGGACCTGGCAATGTACCAAGCCCGAAGGAAGAACGTGGCCTCGACCCCAACGACTTTAGCGATCCTGAAACACTGCTGGCTGAAAACCGTGCTTACCTGAAATGGGAGATCGGCTTGATCGATCAACTGCCGGGGGATCCCGCGGCTGCTTATATCGAGGGCTACTAAAAACACCACCGCGAACAAAGTGGCCATGACTAATATCGAGAACGACGCAAGCAAAAACCCGATCGAGTGAGAGGCAAAGATGAGTAAACAACAGACGACTTTAATCGAGTCCCTCGCAGCCGGGGTTACGAATTCGGACCATTGATGATCGATGCGAGAAGGTCGCAGTATTCGGAACACGCCGTCGCCGCGATCCAGCAGTTTTGGCGTGAAGCAATGGGAGACTCGTATGAGTGATTCGTATGAAGAAGGGCCAACCCCGACCGAGCGCCTCTACGCGATCGTGGAGCAGGGGCTATGTATTGGTTGTGGACTCTGTCAATCGGTGGCTGGCAAGGATTGTGTCCGCGTGACAAAGACCTCGAATGGTTATCTGACACCGCTAGTCGAAGGCGAACTCGACCATGAAACCGTCGATCGGATTTACGCGGTCTGTCCGGGTACCCGAGTCGAGGGGTTGCCCGAGAGACTGGTCGAGCCGGATACTCATCGGGACAATGTCTGGGGGCCATGGCGACGCATGGCACGCGCCTGGGCCGGCGACCCCGGGGTTCGCTTCGAGGGCTCAACCGGAGGAGTGCTGACTGCGCTCGGGAATTATCTACTCAAATCGAATCGTGTCGAGTTCATCCTGCATGTCAAAACCTCTGCGAGTGAACCCAGCTTCGGCGATCGTACTTTAAGCTTCACCGAAGTCGAAGTAATCGAGGCTGCAGGTTCGCGTTATGGTCCCGCGGCGCCGCTGATCGATATCGATGAAGTACTGGGTCGAGATCAGCCGTTCGCCTTTATCGGCAAGCCTTGCGATATCTCGGCTCTGAGGAATTACGCCAAGCAGGATGAACGCGTCGATAAACTGGTCAAGTACTGGCTGACCCTGGTTTGTGGAGGTTACGGTACTCCGCAGGGAACGATCGAGTTTTTTAAACGCATGGGCTTCAATCCGGATGACGTCACCGGTTTGCGCTACCGCGGTCGAGGTTGCCCGGGGCCAACCCGGGTTGAGACAGCAGACAAGGTAGAGGAATTTCACTATATCGATTACTGGGGTGAAGACGAGACCACCTGGACATTGCCGTTTCGATGTAAAATTTGTCCCGATGCGATCGGCGAAGCCGCCGATATCGCCGCAGCCGATACGTGGATAGGGGGCTCACCCACACGCGAGGGCAGCGAGGATGATCCTGGCACCAATGCGATCATCGCGCGCACCGCCACGGGCGAGGAGCTGGTCGCTGCGGCCGCTGCAGATGGTGCTCTCGAAATTGAGTATGATATCGTGCCAGACATCGTGAGTACCTATCAACCGCACCAGGTAAACAAAAAATATGCCGCCTGGGCACGTCATCAGGGTCTTGCCGACGCCGGTCGCATCGTGCCGCAAATCGAACGCCTGAGAATCGAGGAACTTTCGCGAGAATTAGTCGAGTCCACTATCGAGTATCAACGCGAGGGCACCCGAAAACGGGTCGAAATCGGCAAAGCCAGCGAACCGACACCTGCCATCTGGAAACCTTCCAGCACCTGTTAACCCGGCGACATACTTAGTCGCCGGGTTAATAG
>JAAESG010000053.1 GCA_024229615.1 Gammaproteobacteria bacterium
GTCAGCTCGGTTTCCTGCTTGGTCTGATCGTCCTCCGCTTGCGGCTGATCCACCTGGGTTTCTTCCTGCGCCAGCTGAGTCAGTTTGGTTTCATCTTGCGGGTCGCGATTGACCAGTTCCGGCTCACCCATGAAATCAGAAACATCTTCCGCGTCAAAGATAATGGTTTCATCTTCACCGGTCTGCATCTGCGCACTCATTTCCGGCTGTCGCGTGTCATCGGCCGTGTCCGGGGCTACGATGCCGGTTTCATCACTGTCATCGCGTTGCGGGCGGGTACTCTCCACATGCGTCTGCAGCTCGGAATGTTCGAGTTCGGTTTCGTCCTGCACATTACGCTGACGCTGCTGCGGGCTGTTATCCGCGCGCTCAAGCTCGGAGGCCTCCTCCGCAGCAATGACAATCTGGGTTTCGTCCGAAGTCTGAGCTTCGGGAACCTCTTCTTGTCGGCTCTTTTCCGCCTTTTGCTCGGCGGCTTTTTTGAGCGCGTCTAGCAGTAAACTCATGCGTCTTCTCTATTGCCCCGAGAAAATTTCAGGTTTCAGGTACTGCTTGAAATCCTGCAGGTTGGTATCGATGTTGGCATTGTCGATGATGCGCGGACGCAGGAAGATCACCAGCTCGGTTTTGTCATATTTGCGTTCCTTGGTGCCAAACAGCGTTCCGATTCCCTTGACATCGTGCAGTCCGGGTAGGCCCGAATTATCCTCAGCCGCAGTGTCTTCCATCAAACCACCGAGAACCGCGGTACTGCCACTGGAAACGCGCAATACCGATTCCATTTCACGCACCTGGATTTCAGGTACGTCACCTTGTTCGATCGGGTCGTCCTGACCGGGAATCACGATAGCTGGCGGGGTTACAAAGCGCAGTATGCGTGAAATCGTCGGCCGAATATTCAGGATGACCTCGTCATTCTCGGTAATAAACGGGGTCACATTCATGACGAAACCGACCGGGACCGTATGGATCGTGGTTTCGATGGTGGTCGAAGCCTGGTTGTTATCGGAGCCTTCCTTGTTGTCGATTTCGGTGGTGAAATAAATAATGTTATCAACCACTTTCAAAATTGAGGTCTGATTATTCAGCGCCATGATTTTCGGGCTCGACATGACCGATACCTCGCCAAAGGTATCGAGCGCCTTGATCGCACCCGAGATAGTCCGATCGGCATTACTGTGTTCATAGGTAGCTGACACAAACGGGGTCGCACCCAAAGTGCTGCCGAGCAGGCTTTGTCGCAGGTCCCAGCCATTGCCCTCGGCGATGCGTGACCAGTCGACGCCGGACTGAAACTCGTCGTTGAGCGTAACCTCGACGACGGTTGCCTCAATTAATACCTGTCGCCGGGCGCTGCCCAACACCGTGTCGAGGAAATATTGTATATCCTCATGGCCAGAGGCGGTGGCGAGTATTGAAATAGTGCCCGATTCACGGTTCGATATGACACTGCCCTCGGTCCCTTTAGCCGCGGCCAGTTGTGTAATATTACTTTCCAGGGTAACCCAGAAGTCATTTTTCGATTCGTTTTCGACCGTCGTCGACGAATTGCTGCCACCGCTGCTGCCGCCTTCGCCGGCACTCGAACCGGTGGATGCGATTTGCGTCGCGACATCGATGGTCGAATTGGTACTACGCGTCATATTTAGATAGTCGATGCGGTAAACCCGCAGGAATGGCTTGTCCAGCTCAATCACCAGGTTCGGTCCATCGATGTAATAACGTAATTCCACCTGGCGTGAAATTCGTTTCAAAATCTGCGGCAGGGTCTGATCGATCGCGTTGATGCTGACATGACCATCGATAGAGGGATCGATATCGAGATTCAGGCGCGCATCGCGTGCCAGCGCGAAGAGCAATTCAGCGGCCGGTAAATCGGTAGCGACCACGGTAAAGGTCTGCATCGGTTCCGCGGGTTCCGGCGCGGCGATGATTGGCACTTGTTCGACCACCGGCGGGATATCCAGTTGCACTGGGGGTGGTTGGTTGTCGACATGCCCTTGCGCTTGAGTTAGTCGTTCATCTCTTTTTTCTATCAGGCTGGCACAGGCCGACAGGGCAATAAGAGCGAGTAACAATACAATTTTTTTCATGGTTTATTCCAGTTAATATCCAGACTGCTATAGCAAAGCTTTCTGCATTCGATATACCGAATGCAGGTATGGCGAATTGACCTTTACCGACTCGGGTAACAACTCAAGCTGGTTCTTGCCTCTTGATAACGAATCAAATTCGCTATAAAACACCCGGTAAATACTTCTAGTCTCGGTGCTTACTTCATACAAATACGTTTCCGATAAATCCAGCGGCCAATCGTTACGTAGATAATAGACTAGCTCACGCGCAGCAGACTTGCTGCGCATTAATACCTGAATCGACACACTATTGCGGTCCGCATTACTAAGCCAGTCACGACTTTCCTGCAATTTTGCATTTAGCCACTGATTATAATCCTCGGTCAAGTGAAGGGTTATGCTGATTTTACTCTCCAGTTCCTCGCTGGATGCCGCCTGATCGAGCGCACTTTGCAAAACCACATCCTCCTCGGATTGCTTTGCCGGGGGCTCGGTTGGCACCGGGTCTATCGTCTGGATTACCACCACCTCGACCTGTTCTACTACCGCTTCAACCGCTTCTGTTTCAGCCGGCTCGGCTTCTATCGGCTCGGCTTCTATCGGTTCTGCGAGGACTACCGCTTCCTGTTCAACCTCCACTTCGGTCTCTTCTGGCAAGGCCTGCTCTACCGCCACCACAGGTTGTTCAACGCTCGACCCTGTTTCCGTTTCGACCGCGGCGACATCCAATGCCTTATTCGTATCAGTTTCTAACGCCTGCACACTTATATCTGTGATCGGCTTGTCAATTTTCGCAGCATTTCCCAATTTTGACAGCGAATCCAGGCTTAACACCGAAATCCACTGCGCGCGCGTCTGGTACAAAGCAAACAACATAGTAATCAACAACAACGCACCGAGCCACCAGAAAATGCTCGAGCGGCGCGGCGCGGCCTTGTTATCGAAGGTACTGTCATTGACTGCCGCGGTGACATGCTTCGAGCTCAGATTATGCGTGCCTTCGGCGAAAGCGGAAAGCAGGATTTTGTCGGCGATAATATTGATGCGCCGCAGCAAGCCCTCCGAATATTGCTCAATTTTTCTGGCTACCGCGGTGTTGATTAACTCGGGCCCGGTATATCCGACTTCCCGCATACGAAAATTCAGGTAATTGTGAATTTCATCCTGGGTCAAGGGTTCGAGGTTAAAACTGTGGGTGATACGCTCACGCAACTGACGGATCGACTGTATGGAAAGATTCTGATCCAGTTCGGGCTGCCCGAAGAGGATGATTTGCAGCAATTTGTGCTCAGCGGTCTCAAGATTCGACAATAGGCGGATTTCCTCAAGGGTATCGAGCGGCATGCCCTGTGCTTCCTCGATGAACAAAACGACCTGCTTGTTTTCCATATGCCGCTGCAACAGATAATCCTGCAACTGGTGCATGACTTCATGCTTGGATACGTCACGAGATACCGGAATCGATAGTTCATGTGCGATGACGAACAGGATATCCTCGGAAGATACGCTCGGATTGGCGATATATACAATTTCAACCGTTTCCGGCAACTTCAACTGCAACATGCGGCACAACATGGTCTTACCACTGCCAACTTCGCCGACAACCTTGATAATGCCTTCGCCACGATGTATCGCATAAACCAGCGCCGCGAGAATATCGCCACGCTTGCCACCTTCGTAGAACAAGCTGGTGTCCGGCGTAATTTTAAAGGGCGGGCGCTTGAGACCGAAATAATCTTCGTACATGACTACTCCTTGTCCTCGAGCCTGTCCATGCGGCCATACAAAGTGGTGCGATTGATGCCAAGCATCTCGGCAACCTTGCTAACATTGCCGCCATGCTCCTGCATCGCCATATCGATGGCTTCCCTCTCAACCGCTTTGAGCAGTTGATCGAGTTGAAAACCGGAACCGTGTAACGCTTGGCTGAGCCAGTTTTCACTACTCGCTGTGCTATTGTGTCGTTGCAATCCTGACATTTCTCTCTTCAGCACCTCGGGTTTGATCGTTTGCCCGGGGTACTTTGCCGAAAGTCTAATTATTATATTACGCAATTCTCGCACATTTCCGGGAAAAGTGTAATCATTCCAAAGCTTTAGCGCATCTTCATCGAGCTGGAATGTCGCCACTTGTTCAGCCACCTGCTGCATAAAATAAAGCAGCAACTCGTACTTGTCTCCATTGCGCTCATTGAGCGAGGGTACCCGCACAGTCAACACGCTGAGACGATGGTATAAATCCTCGCGGAACTGACCATTCTCGATCGCGGCAAAGATATCCTTGTTGGTCGCGGACAGTACTCGGGCCAAAGCGTGACGTGGCTGGGTCTCACCGAGCCGATAATACTCACCATTTTCGAGCACACGCAGCAGTTTGGCCTGTAAGTCCAGCGGCAAATCGGCGACTTCATCGAGCAACAGGGTTCCCGAACCGGCTTCCTCGAAAAAGCCCTTCTTGGTGTCGGTGGCGCCGGTATACGCGCCTTTGAGATGACCAAACAGTTGCGATTCCAGCAGCTCACCGTTGAAGGCTGCACAGTTCAGTGTCAGAAAAGGTTCCTGTTTACGCGAACTGCACCGATGCAAATTACGCGCAGTCACCTCCTTGCCGCTGCCCGATTCACCTTCGATCAACACGGGATAGGGAGAGTCGGCAATTTGCCGAATCTGCATACACAATAATTCAATCTCTTCACTGGAACCGATGATGCCTTCGATATCGGTATGCCCGGCATTGTCACCACCGCCGGCGATAATCTGTTTTTTCAGGCGAACCTTGATTTCGGCGATATCACAGGGTTTTGAAATAAAATCGACAGCGCCATCTTCCTTGGCTTGAAACACGTGTTTCTTGTTGTCCTGACCGGACAAAACCAGCACCCGGGTCGAAGGATGCATCTGCGACAATTTGCGAATCACCGCGAGTCCCTCGTCGGGACGGTGGGTATTGGGAGGCAGTCCCAGGTCGACCAGGGCCAGGGTCGGAGAATCTTTCATATTGCTGATCAGTTCGAAGCTGGAAGGGCGATCCGAAGCGCGCTCTACCCGGTACTCATCGCTGAGCACATACTCGAGACTATCGGCGATGATAGCGTCATCGTCGACCAGCAACAGTGTCGGTTTTTTCTCACTGTTCAATGGCATCCCGCGTAACCCAGCTCATGTAATAACATGCAATCTATCGAGTATAGTGTCTATATTTCAACAACTCAAATAATACTTTAATATTGATAAGGAAGTATTTGAAATATAAAGAGAAAATCAAATTTATGCGTTGAACAGGCCCGAGTTTATCCGCAAATCGATGCGATCTCTGTTAACTGCTTCAAAGTTTCACATACACCACTCGTCGAAGCAGGTCGAATAAACTAAGGCGGATCTTGCGACACCGTCGCCTGAATTCGACGCTGAACATAATCGAGTGAACCAAACACACCACTGCTGGCGATCGCGGTAATCTGATAAACATCGATCGCCGTGTTACCTTCAGTATGGGTAGTTTGAGCGCATCGAACTTCTATATTGAAGCCGCTAAACGCCGCATTGCCAAAGTTGCTCGATGCAACGCAGCTGCTATTGACAATCGACTGAAAAATACCCCATTCGATACCGCTGCGCGCGGCCTGACTGGCGCGCGCCCCCTGCACCCCGTAGAGCAATGTGGTCTGCTGTACAACACGAATATTGGTCATGTACACCACCAGCGCGGCGACTACCACGAGCAGGAAAATTGCCGCAATCAGCGTGAAACCCCGTTGCATGCACCTCTGCTTCACGGTACGTTCTCCACGTGCACCTGGTGTAACAGATTTACGTTCTCGCCGCTGCCATTGCCGATTGTTATCTGGATGGTCAAAATGCCACCACGCTGAGAGGTCCCGGAGGCATAAGTCATGTCACAGCCGATAAGATCGGTAATCACCGTGTCACTGCTGCCGCCAGGTGCCGCCGCCTGGCTCAGATTAAAGCCATAGCCCGTATGACGTACAATTTGTCCACTTGCCGGGTTACAGATGTAACTGGTCGGTTCGTCGATCACAAACAGGCGCTGCCCGGGGGATTGCTGCGAAAACCGGAAGTCGGTTGCGCCGTTGTCGATTTCTATATGGCCTTCATTCGGATACAAGGGCGACGGACCCAGGGACAGGGTCGCCGTGGATGGCGTGACAATGCCCGGATTACTGTCAAACGCGGCGTCCTGGTAGAGTGTGGCGGCCGAGGTATTGTAGATCGCCAGGCGCTGCGTCGATGCAAAAGAACCGAGTACGTTGAAACTACCGAGCAGATTAAAATCGGTATCGCCGGCAGCGAAATCGAGAACCTGAAACGCACCGGCAGCGACAACGCTGACATCATTTTCGTCGCGGTAACGGGCGCCATCGACGCTATTAACCAGTTCCAGTCCCCAGCCGCTGCCGATCGGCATGATGCGGACGCTGTTCGGTAATGCGCGGCGCACGTCACGCGCAATCTGTCGCAAAGCCATTTCGCCCTGATCGACGAGCTGCTGGCGTTGCACCTGCTGGTCATAGGCTTCGATCGGTCGCAAGATCATCATCGCACCGCCGCCCGCGAGCAATCCGAGCAGCACGATCACGACAATCAGCTCGATCAGCGAAAATCCGGCCTGCGATACGGCGCGCTTCATCAGTAATCCGCGCGAAACGCGCTCAGCGTGATCGTACCGGTCACCGGGTGATTCACACTGACGTCAATTTGCATGGTGTTGACTGAATTTAACAGTGCCGGGCTGACCGTGACCGTGACCTGGTAATCACTGAGCGTGGCAACCGGATTATTGTTCTGATCACGCACCTGGGTCGTGCCCAAACTGTTGTAATCCTGAACATCATCGTAACCAGGCCGCGTCTCGCCCGCTTCCGCACCACCGGATTCCGCGACCTGCGGATCGTCGAAAGCGCGCAGCATGATTTCCTCGAGATAGGCCTCGGCGATGGTGGCCGCCTGTTGCTGGATAACCGGGTCCGCACTGCCGCGAATCATGTTGGTAAACACGCTCATCAGGGCCGTCGCGGAAATACCGATCACGATTATCGTGACAATGATTTCGATCAGCGTAAATGCGGACTGGCGGCGCAAGACTGCGTTAAACCCTGCCATCTCGGATGAACCTGGCACGACCTAAAATACCTCGACCAGACCGGTGCTCGAGTGCACTCGAAAATTATAGGTGGTCGAACCATCGCTGAGGGTGAAAGGTGACGTTGAGCCTTCACGCCGGCCGCGTGCATTGAAAGTAATATTACCCGCAGTCAGGCTGAATCCGTTTGGCATATTGGCGTTCTGGTAGTTGTTGCTGCGATTGGCGGGATTGGGCACCGGGTTGCTGAAATCATCCGCGCTACAGGTTGAAGACTGGCGCAACTGATAACTGCCCGCCGTGGTGATCACGCGCACATCGCAACCGCTGCTGATGGCCAGTTTTTGTGCGAAACGAACCGCTGTCACGGTATCGTCGAAGAAACCGCGCGCGGCAAATTGATTCTGATCGATAAAACGGCCAAGGGCGACTATACCCAGGATTCCGAGCAAAACGATTACGGTGATCAACTCCACCAGAGAAAACCCTGAATTGTGACTAAACTTGACTACAATCATCTCATCCGGTCGTGAATTTGGCTTGATATTCGCATAAATTGTCAAAATAAACATGCTATATATCATTTACTTATAGAACAAATCGAGCATAGTACTTTAACCTAATCTATACTCCATCCATCATCCAACAATAGTAGTCTACTCCCGGGAGTTGAAAACATGTATAAGGCACAAAAAGGTTTCACGCTGGTAGAACTGGTGGTCGTCATCGTTCTGCTGGGAATTCTCGGGGTTACCGCCCTCGGCAAGTTCGAAGATCTGTCTACCGATGCCGCAACTGCCGCCAACAGTGGCGTTGCCGCCGAGATTTCTTCGGCCGCCGCGATCAACTATGCCGCTCAGGTGCTGCCTTCGGCGGGCGGTGTCGCGATGAATGCCGGTAACGATGACTGCACCACGGCCCAGCTTCAGGTGCTGTTTCAATCCGCGACATTCCCGACCGGACATACCAGCGTGGCAGGCGCTGGATCATGTGCTGCAGCGGGCGACACCTATACCTGTACGATCGGGGACACCAATACCCTGGGCACAACAGCCACAGCAACCATAGTCTGTTCCGGCCCGTAACAGGAGTCCATATAGCATTAAGTTAAAAAACCCGCGCTGGTCGCGGGTTTTTTTGTGGCGGCGATATACTCCTCACCTCTGTATCAGAATAGTAGTTGTGGCTACAACGCGGGTCTCTCAGGGAACCATGTGAACGACCACCGGCTTAGGCCGACGACTTCCGGTTACGGCTATAAGCCGGATCGATCGGCCATTCGGCCGATTATCCTGGCCGAATACACGGGTTCGTGTCACCACACCCCTGTCATCCCGCCTAACACCCCTGTCATCCCGCCTAACACCCCTGTCATCCCGCCTAATACTCCTGTCATCCCGCGGCCCCGACCGCGGGATCCAGTGCTTCCGGTTTTCTCCTCGACTCTGGCTACCCCCTCGGGGTCGCCGCACGACAACTTGAAAGGCTAGCCTGAACTTGGGCTTCCTTCGAGCCATAGCTACGGTTATGACTCTCAGTCCAACCCGGCGTTCAGACGTAGTTGTCCTGCGTCGGAGTGCCGCATCACATCACTCGGGATACTGGTGAAATATTCAGGCTAGGAGTCTGTCGCCTAAAAGCGAGCGGTTTACGAATCCATTGTCCGGGACTTTAAAACAATAAGCATGATTTAAAGTTCAACAATTTCGACAAATTGCAGATTCTGGAATTTATCGGTAGAAGACTCGAATAACCCGGATTGGTTAACGTCCTGGTAGTTCAGTACGATCCTGAAATAGCTATCGGAATCGAGGTGGAAAGATTTGTAAACCACCATTTTGCGATGACTCAGGTAATACCAGCCCGGCGCCTGGTCTATCGCGGGATCTCGATCGAGTTCCCCGGCGTAAGCAGGCGGTAGCATCTGGTATTCCTTCAGAAACAAGAAAGGGTTACCGCCATTCAAATCATTCAACTCGTTGAGCCGATTGTTCACCGCATAGGTTGCGAAGACGAGCGCAAGCGCGCTGTCAATGACCTTCTTGGTTTGCAGGACCGAGGCTCGCTCAACCTCTCTTTCGGCATCGTCCAGGTAGGAAAAAAACACCATCATCAGGATCACGATCAGCAAGATCATGAGGCTTAATCGGATAAGAATCGCCCCCGGATGGGAACCGAGGGTGTTCATCGTCCCGCGAGTTGCGCCACGTCCCACATCGGCACGAAGATACCCAGTGCGAGCACCAGCACCATGCCGCCGACAGCGACGTAGATCAGCGGTTCGATCTTGTCGGACAAAGTTTTGACGTCGTAGTCGACTTCCTCTTCGTAGAAATCGGCGATGAACGACATCATTTCATCGAGATTACCGGCTTCTTCGCCAACCGCGAACATTTGCATGACGACCGGGGTAAACATGCGCGTCTGACCCGCGGTACGGGTCAGTGCTTCACCGCGCTCGATACCCTCGCGCATGCCGTTGACATGGCCGGAAATGTAATCGTTACCAATCGAGCGCGAGATAACACCCATCGCCTGCACAATCGGGACTCCGGCACTATATGCCATGGCGAAGGAGCGTGCGAACCGGGCCATGAACGAGCGATGCAGGATCTCGCCAATCAACGGTGCCCTGACGATGAATTTGTGCCATTGGTAACGCCCATCGGGGGTATTGATGTAATGCTTGAAGCCGAATACCGCGCCAAGCAGCGCTATACCGATAAACATCCAGTAGTCGACAAAAAAGTTGGATGTATTCAGTAACAGCAGGGTTTGCCAGGGCAGCTCCAGCTTATTGGCCTCGAAAAAACTGGCAAATTTGGGAATGACGGCCAGATTGACGATCGCCATCGCGATCACGATTGCGATGATAACCGTGGTCGGGTAACGCAGTGCGGTCTTGATATTCTGCGTGATGCGCCGGTTACGATCGATGTAATCCGCCATCAACGAAAACGACTCTTCCAGCCGCCCGGTGTCTTCGCCGACCTGGATCATACTGACGTAAAGGTTGCTAAATACCCTGGGATGACGCGCACAGGAAACAGACAGGTTTCGCCCCGATTCGAGTTGCTCGTTGATATCACGCAGAGACCTGACCAGTAAGGGGTTCTCCACCGAATCGAGAATTCCACTGATCGCGCGTGTGATCGGAATTCCAGCCTTGATCAGGGCAGCCATTTGCCGGGTAAACATCAGCAGTTCCTCGATGCTGATCTTGTACAGATTTAAGCGCTCCTTGACAACCTCGAGTACGTCAATCTGGACCTTTTTCTCAATGATAGTAATCGGAGTGACGCCACGATCCATGAGTAAGCCTGCAACCGCATTGCTGTTGGCGCCCTCGATTTCACCATCGATCATCTGGCCATTGTCGCTTCTGCCCTTGAATTCGTAAAAAGGCATTAGTCGTCAACCTCCAGCACCGGGGGACGATCGAGCACATCGTCGGGCACTTCTCCGGCCAGGCGTAGCATTTCTTCGATCGTGGTCAAGCCATTCGCAGCATGGGTATGCGCGACCATGACCAGCGGTTGATAGCCAGGTGCATGTTCGGCAGCCTCGACAAATCCCTGCGAATCGTCATGACGCAGCTTTTCGGCGAGCTCGGCATTCATGTCGAGGAGTTCGTAGACACCCATGCGCCCGTGGTAGCCGGTGTCTCCGCAATGCTTGCAACCACGGCCCTTGCGGTACTGATGCTGGCTGATATCGATCGACAGGTCGTCGCGTAACCAGCCGGCTTCAAACTCCGTCGGCGTATAGACTTCGCTGCAGCTGGTGCAAACCTTACGCACCAGACGTTGCGCGATAATCGTGCGCAAGGTGGTCGCGAGCAGGTATCCCTGGACGCCCATGTCCATGAGCCGGGTTGCGGTCGAAATGGTATCGTTGGTGTGCAGTGTTGATAACACCAGGTGTCCGGTCATCGCCGCGCTGACCCCGATTTCAACGGTCTCGGCATCGCGCATCTCGCCGACCATGATGATGTCCGGATCCTGGCGCAGAGCGGATCGCAAAACGCTGGCAAAAGTTAAACCGATGCGTGGGTTCACCTGCACCTGGTTGATGCGATCGAGGCGGTATTCGACCGGATCCTCTACCGTCACTATCTTCGATTCCTTGACATTCAGTTCCGATAAAGCAGCATAGAGGGTCGTTGTCTTACCGCTACCGGTGGGTCCGGTGACCAGAATCATGCCGTTGGGTAAGTGGAAATTCTTGCGGAACCGGTGCAACAAATCAGGCGGCATGCCGAGATGTTTCAGATCGAGTGCACCCTTGGTCTGGTCCAGCAAGCGCATGACCACCGATTCTCCGTATTGCACCGGCATCGTCGATAAACGTACATCTATTTGGCGGTTGTTAACCAGCACGTGGAAGCGGCCGTCCTGCGGCAATCGTTTCTCGGAAATGTTCAGCCCGCACATCAGCTTCAGGCGCACCACGACCGCGGGCGCGATCTGGGTTTCCTGCATCACTTGTTCATACAATACGCCATCGATTCGTTGACGCACGCGAATCACGTGCTGGTCCGGTTCGATATGGATATCCGACGCGCCGACCTGCACCGCATCCTCAAAAATCGACTGCAACAGTTTGGCGACTGGTGCATCGATCATTTCGGTCTGCAGCATTTCGTTCAGATCGGTTGCGGTATCGCTAAGATCCTGTCCGAGTTCGCTCGCTAGCGCGCTGATTTCTTCGGTACGTCGATAGACCAGGTCAAAATTTTCCAGCAACGCCGATTCGCGTACGATCGCCAGGCTCACCGGCTTGTTCAACTTGGACTGGATTTCGTCGAGGGCGTAGATATCGGTGGGATCCGCCATCGCCACGAGGTAATCCTTGTCCCGATCTTCCAGTACCAGGGCTCGGTAACGCCGCGCCAGTGACTCCGGTAACAGCTTGGCGACGTCATCGCTGTAATTGTAGTTATCGATGTCAATCAACGGAATGCTCAACTGGCTGGCGAGCAGATTAAGCAAGCTGTTCTCGTCGATCATACCCAGTTCAATCAGAGTACCACCCAGCTTGCGGCCGAGTTTCTTCTGCTCGCTGAGCGCATGCTGCAGCTGATCCTCGGTGATCAGGCTTTTTTCTACCAGCAAATCGCCGAGCCTGATTTTCTTGGCAAAGGCCATTAGTGTTCTCTCAAGGTGATATGGACGAGTTCAGCGAGTCGTGAAGCAGTTGGGCGCAAGGCGCACCTCGCAGGCAAGACCCAAAGCACTCGCTGCGCTCGCGGGGCCAGCTTTGGCCCGGTCCTTGTCAAGAGGTGCAACGCGGCGAGCGACTGCTTCACGACTCGCCCGAAGGGAGCTACCCAGATGATACAATCCAGCGTTGCAGCCCTTGAAAAGGGCATGCCATTGCCTGCGGGCTGCGCCTTGGCTTGTATCATCTGGGTAGCTCTGAATCCGTCCATATCACCTTGAGAGAACACTAGTTCAATACCCGTCTCAGCGTGTCACTGCGCTTATCGACAAATGCCTGCAGACGAGTGTTCAGGGTACCCAGATCGAGAGCCTGCTGGTAGGAGCTCAATGCATCTTCCAGCGCCGCTGTATGTTCCTGCGAAATGCCCAGTCCGATCCAGTTTTTGGCATTAGCCGCATCCTGTTTTAGTGCACGCTGATAGAAACTGACGGCAGCCTCGTGTTCATCGAGTCGCTGGTAGCTAGCCGCGACCAGCGCCTGTTGTTTCGCATCTTCGGGTGAATTATTTTCGAACAACTGGATGACCGAACGATACGCCTCCGCCTGAAACAGAACGCGCCCATACTCGGTTCTGAACAACGCATCTTCGGGATAAGCAATCACCGATTCGCGAGCCAGTTGGCTAAACCGATCGCTTCGATTCTGACGATTGTAGAGCACCAGCAAATGTTGTCGAGCGCGGTAGTCTTCGACGCCGGTCAGTAATCCGAGTAACAATTTTTCGGCGTCGACGATGCGGTTTGAATTAATTAATTCCACCGCGTATTCGAGCTGATTGCTTGTATTTGCGTTCGGGTTGGTCGACTTGATATTTATCTTCACTGCGGGTACCGGTACAACGGCGACCTCTGTTGGTAACGATTCCACCACTGCAGCTTCCGCGGTTAAAGACGGTGGTTCTGGCAGCGTGGTTTCAGATTCCATCTGAGACTCGATGGCCGGTCGCACTGGCGCAACGGCTACCTCAACAACCTCTCTTGAATCAATCTCAGGCACAGATTTACGTAAATTTATTACCCAAACAGGCTCACCATCGACAAGGTTCTGGCGAGTCTCGACGAAGATATCGGAGGCAGTCTCAAATTTCACGTCAACCCCATCCCCCGAAGACAGGATCGAAAGCTTTCGAATCCAGCGATTGTCACTGATTTGGGGTGCGACGATCTGGCTTTCGACGTCACGCAGGTGATATCCAAAGTCATTTTCACCACGTTGCTTCAGGTAGGCCACCACCTTTTCACGTAATTCGAATTCGATACGCATGGCTTCTTCCGACTCGCGGATCTGCAGGCCGATAATCTGGTTGCCGATCATTTGATCGGCGACCATGCCCGTGTTGCTCAAGTTGTCGTCAGCCGTAGCCAAGCCTGTGGGTAGTACAGTCAAGGTGTTTGTTGTTGTAGTCATCGGTTTAGCCGCATTCGGCAACAATCGGTTCTGCAGAGTGACCCAGGCCACCGCCACTAAAGCCAGTAGTAACAGTCCGACCAACAACAGCGGTTTCAAGTCTCGCGCAGGGGGCGGCTTTTGACCCACCGAATCGATTTCCAACGGGACAAATCTGCTTTCCCTGGCTTCGAGATCCCTGAGAACGTTGTTGATAACACTCATTGCATCTGGCTGTCGGCAGCTGCGACTTCTACGTGCTTGCTGTTGACGTAGAATTCTCCACTGGCATAGGCAAGCATCAAGGCCTTGTTGCTAAGTACGTTGATTACCCGCGGAATACCATGGCTGAATTTATAAAGTCGGCGCTGTGCACCGTCGTCGAACAATTCGGGGCCGCGATAACCGGCCGATTTGACGCGATGTCGCAGATAGGAACGCACCGAATCCTGGTTTAAGGGCTGCAGATGATAGGCATGCATGATTCTCTGCTGTAGTTGACGAATATTGCTTTTCGCCAAGCGGGCATCGAGTTCGGTCTGACCGAACAGTATGATTTGCACCAACTTCTGCTTTCCGGTTTCCAGATTACTGAGCAAGCGTACCGCTTCCAGACTTTCCTCCGGCAGGGATTGTGCCTCGTCCAGGATAATCACTGTGCCACCGCCTCGACGTGCATTGTCGATTAGATAGTCGTTTATACAAGCCAGGTGATTTTCTTTATCGAGCTTTTCGGCAATGCCCATCTCAACCAGCAGTGCATCAAACAGGGCATTGCAGTTCATGCAAGGGTTCGGGATATACACCGTGTCGAAGCCAGGCTCCAGGGCATCGAGTAGCTTTCGACACAACAAGGTCTTGCCGGTGCCGACCTCTCCGGTTACCTTGATAAACCCATCTCCCGCGTGGATTGCCACCAGCAATACATCGAGAGCTTCTCGGTGAGTGAAGGACTGGTAAAAAAACTCGATGTCCGGAGTCAGGCTGAAAGGTTTTTCAGAGAGCCCGTAATACTGTTCGTACATTACTCACCCACGGGTTCTATGTTGAGTTGGTGCACTCGTTCGGCGCTTTGCTGGATGTAGTTTGACCAGACCTTGTTCTTATCGACGACGATAGGGCGCAACAGAATAACCAGTTCACTGCGTCGGTTTAGTTTTCGTTTTTGCTTGAACATTTCGCCAACGAAGGGGACGTCGCTAACGCCAGGCACCGAGCCCAGATCGTCGGAGGAAATATTTTTCATCAAACCACCAATGACCACGACCTGGCCATTGCGTGCTTTTACGATTGAATCCGATTCACGAACTGTACTGAAAGCGAGCGGTAATTCGAAAGTCTCACCGCCGAGCGTGATGATCTTCGATTGATCGGTGACTTCGCTAATGCTGGGGTGTATATGCAGTATAACTTCCCCCTGTTTGCTGATCTGCGGGGTCACATCAAGTGCAATTCCGGAGAAAAATGGGGTCAAGGTCAATTCGGGATTTGAGGTTGTCCCACTGGCTGTAGTATTGCTGTCGGAGGACACCTCGGTGACAAAGAATTCATCCGAACCCACCTTGATCACCGCCTTTTGATTGTTGACGGTCGATACCCGGGGGCTGGATAGCACATGCACCTCCCCCTGCCTGCTCAGCAAGGTAATCAGGGAACCGAAAGTGGTCGACGAGCTGCCCACCGCAACCAAATTCGCGAAGGCCGTATTGCTTATATCCAGCCCGGAGGAAACCTCAACGTTTCCGTCAGCATTGATTTGAGCCTGCCCGCCGGAACCATCTATGACGCCACCGGTTGCGATCGATACATCGCGATTAGAGGAGATTGCCGCCCAGTTGATTCCCGACTGAAATCCATCGTTGAGGTCGACCTCAATGACCTTGGCCTCGAGGATGACCTGGCGCTGCAGGCTGTCCTGGGCGCTCGCTAGATATGCTTCGACATCGCGCAACTCGCCTGGCATGGCACGCACTATCACCAGCCCGGAGTGACGATCGACGACAATCGAACGTCCATCTCCACCCCCGACTATCGCGCTTAATGTTGCTTTCAACTCGGTCCAGAAATCGGCCGTACTGCTGGTATTGATACTACTGGATTTAACAGCGCTCGAGGATGAGTTCGAGTCATCGTCGTCATTTTCGGAACTCGCTACCTGGCCTGAACTGACCGTCATCAAGGAGTTGCCGGAGCGACTGACATTGAGGTAGTCGACCGGGAAGATCCTCGATTGTATGCGTGCAGGCAAGACGATATAGCCGGTGCCGTTCTTGTTGAACTCGTAACCGTAAACTTCGCGCGTGAGCTGCATCACTTCACGCACCGTGACATTTTTCAAATCGAGTGATATTTCGCCTTCGACACTGGGATGCACGACCATGTTGATATTGGTTTGTTTGACCAGGCTCATGAAAAACAGGCGCGCCGGAGCATTTGAAACCGAAATATCGAAGGCGGACTCAAGATTGATATCCTCGTCCAGACCAGGTACCGCTATGCCACTACCGGGAATCAGTTGATCGAGAATTTCACTGGGTGGTACCTCGGCATCGGGAATCGATACCGCTGCCGCCTGGGCCAGGGCATCGTCTATGCTTTGCTGGTTTTGCCGTGCGACTTCCTTGTTACGAGTCGAAGCACAGGCGCTTAGAAAGCAGACCAGCGCAATAATAGCGATTCGTCGTTTAATCATAGGTCACTCTCGGCAGCTTTTTTCCTGACAGTTGTTAAATCACTGGTCAGACTCAGATTAATTATCTTGCCCTGACGCACCAGACGCGCGGACTGGCGCGTTAACTTGACCAGTTTGGCATTCCTGATGGTGTCGCCAACAGCAAGCATCTGATCATCAATAATGGCGATTTTTCGCTCCTTCGAGTACAGAATTGAAGTCAGTTGCAGTGATTTTGCGGGCTTGGATGGTTTGACGATGGCGGGTTTGGGTTTATCGGCCCACTTTGCCTGACGAAATTTTTGCAAGGCAAATGCCGGGGGTTGCATCGGGTCGCGTAGCTCCTTTGCGGATGCCAGGGCTCCAACACCGAAAACTCCGAGACTTATCAGAATTACCACTACAATGTAAGTCGCGATGATACGCCGCATTTATATTCCCACCCATTCTTTGCGTGTTGACAGCGTCGAAATCACTACTTTGACGGTAACCGTCGGGTGATCGTCGCTAACGATTTCAATTTCGTCCCAAAGCAGTTTCCAATCCAGTGCTTCCAGCTTCTGCATATACTGAAGAATATCGAGGTACTTGCCGGCAAACTCGATTTCGAGCACGTGGCGGTATATTCCGGGCTCCTCGGCATCCTCTTCATTCACGGCCGGGATCGCGGGCTTGACCTCGCGCCGCTTGAGACTCAATAGCTTCAGTCTCGAGTCACGATAGATCAGCTGATTCATTAACTGGAACATCTTTTCCGGATCGACCAGTTCGATGGTCGTCAATCTGAGTTGATCTTCCAGACCTGCCAGATCTTTATTCAGTTTGGCCAGTTGGGCCTCCTTTTCGCGGTGCACACCTTGCGCTATGGTCTGTCTGATTTCACGCATGATGGTCTGTGAATTTTCGACTTCACGGCCGATACGTTCGTTCTCCGCCGTTACTGTCTCAATTCTTTTCTGTATTGGCGTGGCGTAGTAGCTCCACCAGATGAACCCAATCGCTGCGATTAACGAAAACGCAATCAACGCTCGTTCGCGGGTAGATTGCGCATCAAAGCGTTGCGCATACTGTTTTAGCTTGCTATTCATCGAGACCACCACTGGTTGCGATCTCGAAATCCACTTTCCAGTCGCTATCCCTGGCGCGACTTAGTTGAAACAGGTCGAAGCGATTTCCGTGGAAAATCTGCTCATCGCTAAAGCGGTCGAAATAGCCCGGAACTTCAGCAGCATCGAGTGCACTGCCTTTGATCTGCACAAAATTATCCGCCAGACGAATCTGGTTAAGCCAGATATCATCGACCTGCAGATTGGACAAGGCAACCAGGTAACCGGAAAAACCCTGGCCCGAACCAAAGCGGTTGGCTTCGACAAAATTTAAAACCTTTTTACGCGCCGAGATTTGACGCACGATGCCCTCTATCCTGCGATCGAGCTGATTATCTTCCAGTAGGCCGGCGAGATTTGCGTTGACTACGATTAGCTCGGCGCTCACTCGATCCCGATCTGCCTTGACTTCACGATTACGTTGCTCAAGCTGCGAGAGTTCAGACTTCAACAGGAAACTCCAGATCGCAGCAGCGGCGATCACCACCAGCAATCCAGCCGCAACCTGAGCCGATGAAATCCACAGCCTTTTCTCTCTGAATCGATCCTGGTAGAAATTGATTTGCTGGACGATCATAAATTCACATCCCGCAACGCTGCGCAATAAGCATGGAAGCAATGTTGGTCGAGTCCCGAACCATCGGCGTCACCCGCAAAGCTTATAAAATCGATGTCGAGATTTGACAGATTCTGCAGGTACATTGCCATTTTCTCGGTTACTGTCAACTGCGGAAATACACGCAGATTGGTAACCGAGCCCATGCCATAGAAACTTTCGAAGTAATCCAGTGAACGCTGTAATTCAAGCAGCAGGGCGTCAAACACGCTTTCATCTTCAGTGGTCACCAGTCCAAGTTGATCGATTCCAATCATGAATTCACGTGAAACGTAGAGATCGGTATCGTGATAAATACTGAGCAACCCCCTTTCAGCAGTGAGTGTCAGCAGGGCCATGGATTGTTCTGTATTTTGTTGTACAACCTGCAGATTGGAACGCACCAGTTCATGCACATCGAGTGCGCTCAATTCCATTGCCGTGGCCTTGATGCCCTCCACGTAGTTACGGATGACCGTTTCACGGGCCGCGACGACACCTACCTGTTTCTGGTTATTCTTGCTCGAAACCGGCATCGGGTAACTATCGACAACCGCGTGGCTGACGTCATAGTTGAGTAGGTCCTTTATCTTCCAGGTCACCGCCTGGATCATTTCGCTATCATCGACTTCTGGCCGGTCGACCTGGTATACATCACACTCATCACCAGCGACCAGGCACACACAGGGTAGTTTTTGCAGACTATTGTCCCGTACCCATTCCTTCAGGGCTTCAATCTGGGCTTCCTGTCCGGACGCCTCGACAAATTCGCTGCGGACGATACTGCCAGGGTCTTTCTTTCCGCTTTGCACTTGTGCGACAGCGACTCCATCGGATAGAAAATCAACCCCGATTTGAGATTCTTTCTTCGCTGTTGAAAACAGACCCACCTACTTACTCCGAGTATTCCAGCTATAGCTTAATCAGTTACATGCAAGGTTTACGCCATCCGGCAACGCTTCCCGCTTCCCCGCAAACAGATACCTTTCGCGTCAGGCTGCGAAAGGTTGCGAACTCCGTTTTGCTCCGTTTTTATCCTAGAGTTTCCTTAAGAAAATCACTATAACTTATTGTCATTACTAAAAATATTAACCTATAGTTGGGTTATTTCAAGTTATTAGCCAAAATAAATTCCAAACCGATGCACATTGTTCTTTTCGAACCAGAGATCCCGCCCAACACGGGTAATATCATGCGCTTGGCGGCAAACACTGGTTTCCGCTTGCATTTGATTGAACCCCTGGGATTTGAACTCAACGATAAACAATTGCGCCGCGCCGGGCTGGACTATCGCGAATGGGCCGATACACGATTGCATGAGAGCTACGAGAATTTCATAAAATCCTGTAAATTCAACTGCTTATATGCATTTACCACCAAGGCAAAACGAATCTACAGTGACGCCGAATTCGATCAGGACGATGCCCTGTTGTTCGGCCCTGAAAGTCGTGGCCTGCCGCCGGAAATCCTCGATTCACTAAGTGGTGACAATAAACTACGGTTACCGATGGCAACAGACTCTCGTAGCCTGAACCTGTCCAATACGGTTTCGATTGCAGTTTATGAAGCCTGGCGACAACTGGGGTTTAAAGGCTAGAGCCTGCATATTCCACCAGTATCCCGGAGGCTGACGCAGGACAGATCCGGGATACTGGTGCAATATGCAGGCTATATTTTTACTCGCGCCCCTGGGGGCGGCTTTCGAGATCGCGTACCGCATCATGTGGATTCTTACCCTCGTAGAGCACGCGGTAAACCTCCTCGATAATCGGCAATTCGAGCCCGAGTTGGCTGGCTTTGTTATAGATCGCCTTGGCGGCGCGCAGTCCTTCCACGGTTTGACCGACTTCAATTTCGGCATGCTCCACATTTTTGCCCTGCCCAAGCGCCAGTCCGAAACGCCGGTTTCGACTCTGGTTGTCGGTACAGGTCAAAATAATATCACCGAGCCCGGCCAGACCCATCATGGTTTCCTGTTGAGCCCCCAGTTGCCTGCCGAGACGCATCACTTCTGCTAAACCACGAGTCATCAGCGCCGCACGCGTGTTGGCGCCGAAACCCAGTCCATCAGATATCCCTACTGCTATTGCGAGCACATTTTTTAGCGCCCCGCCCAGTTCAACGCCAACGACATCCTCGGTCGTATAGGCGCGAAAGTGGTGCCCTCGCAGTAACGAAGCAAAGGCTTCCGTGGTTTGCGTGTCGTTACCGGCACAGGCAATCGCCGCCGGTAAACCGCGCGCGACCTCGGTTGCAAAGGTTGGACCCGAAATGACGCCGTAGCGTTGCCCCGGTAATTCCTGTGAAATGATTTCATGCAAAAGTTTGCCCGTTTCAATCTCGAAACCCTTGCTCGCCCAGAAAATCGCCATGTCATCGTCGAGTAATGGCTTCATTTCCTGTAGCAGTGCACGAAACCCCTTGCTCGGGATAGCAATCAACAGGTAAGTGACATTTCGAAGCGTAGCCTCGAGCTCCGACAACGGTTCGATATATGACTCGAGTTTGAAACCGGGGAGGTAATCGGTATTTTCACGCAAGTTGCACAAGCGCTCGATATGAGCCGGCTCATGTCCCCAGAGTCGAACTGATAATCCATTACGTGCCAGCTGAATGGCCAGCGCGGTCCCCCAGGACCCTGCGCCAAGCACGGCAACGGTTTCAGCCATTAGGCTTAATGCTTGGCTTCCACTTCAGCTTCGGCTTCGGCTTGTTTTTCCTGCTTTTGTTGCAGGTGCTGTTGATACAGAGCTTCGAAGTTAACCGGTGACAAGATCAAGGGTGGAAAGCCTCCGCGTACCGACAAATTCGTAACGACTTCACGCGCATAAGGAAACAGGATATTCATGCATTGGCTACCGAGCAGATAATTCTTCTGGTCGTCATCAAAGCCGCCTATTTCAAATAATCCCGCCTGATGGACTTCAACCAGATACGCTGTTATGTCTTCTTGCGAAACCGTGACGGTTATACTCAGTACGACTTCGTAAATATCGCCTTCGAAAAGCTTCTGATTATTGGTCAGATTCAGATCTATCTTCGGATTCCATTCTTGAAACTTGAAGGACCGCGGAGATGCAGGTGATTCAAAGGATGCATCCTTGACGTATAGCTTCTGGATGGAGAACTGTTTTTGTACTTCTGAGGTTTCGTTCATATCATTATTTCTTGTTTACGGGTAAGTGAGCATCCTGCCAGGCCAAAATTCCACCGTTTAAACTGAATACTTTTTCAAATCCATTCTTGCTGAGTTCCTTACAGGCCGCCCCGGCCCGAGCACCGCTTTTACAATAAACCAGCAAGGTCTTGTTTTTATGCTTTTCGAGCTCGGAAACGCGTTTGCCGAGAGCGCCAACCGGGATCTGGATTGCCTTGGCAATCTTACCACCAATCGTTTCCGCAGGCTCGCGTACATCGAGTAGAACCACATCTTCGTTATTCATCAGCTGCACCGCAGCGGCCGGCGTTAAACTGGCAAAACGCTGAGTCGCTATTTTCATTTCATTGAAAAATACCAAAGCCAACAAAACAGCAAAGGCCATCACCAGATACGGATGATTGGCCGCAAATTCAGAAATTTGAGTTAACATAAAACAGGAAAAACGGGTCGCTAATTAAGAATATTTAATCGGTTGAACAAAACACTTCCTGCATCATTCCAATCAGACGCAGGGTGCGTTCATCACCGACACGATAAAAAACCTTGTTCGCATCCTTGCGCGACGACAGTATACCTTTATCGCGTAAAATGGCGAGATGTTGCGAGATATTACTTTGCGATGTGCCGACATTTTCGACGATCCCCTGCACACAGACCTCACGGCTTCCCAGGGTACACAGGATCTTCAGGCGCAGGGGATGTGACATCGCCTTCAAAGAGCGCGAAGCAATTTCGATATCAGCTGCACGTGCGAGCAGCTGTTCACTGTCGATCGACGCTATCGGTTCAGGTTTCATTTGCTTATACGTATTACCAAACGTTAATATTAGCGAATGATTATGAATAAACACCGAGCCAATGTCCACATCGCGGCCAACTAAACTTTTGCTGGGCCTGTTGCTGGTTTGTCTGGCCGTAGCACCCGGATCGATGGCTGCCGAGAAGGCGAGCAAGGAACAACAGCTCAAGGCCTTGCTGCAGAAAATCGGCAAACTGAAACAGGCCATCGACGTCAAGGAGGACAGCAAATCAGGCTATATCAAACAGCTTAAATCGATCGAGGGTAAAGTCGGCAAGGTTAGTGAGAAAATCAGGGCCATCAATAAACAGATTGGCAGCAAGAAGTCCGAACTCGCCAAACTCGGCAAAACCCGTTTAAAGCATCAACGTCAGCTTAGCCAGGAGCATGAGTACCTGGGAGAACAGGTTTATACGGCCTTTACCCTGGGTCAACAGGAAAAGATCAAGCTGCTATTCTCGCAACAGGATCCCCAATTACTGCAACGTAATCTGGTCTACTACGAATATTTTTCCAATGCGCGGGTCGACTTGATCAATGGAGTGAAGCGTAACATCGATAAAATTATTGCGACCGAAGAAATGATTCGGCAGGCACGGCTTGAGCTGGAGCAAAGTCAGCAGTCATTGAAAGCGGAGAAAAAACAGCTCAACAAGGATTTGAGCAAGCGTAAAACGATTGTTGGATCGCTTGATAAACAGTTAAAGGAGCAGGGCGGAAGCCTTTCCCGGCTCGAGGACGAAGCCAAACAATTGCAGAACCTGATTAATTCGATCCAGGAATTTTTTGCCGACTCTCCAGAATCCGAGATATCGCAGCAAACCTTCACCGAATTAAAAGGCAAGCTCGCCTGGCCGCTTAAAGGCAAGCTAAAAAAACTGTTCGGGCGCACCAAACCACTGTCTGACCTGCGCTGGCAAGGTGTCATGATCGAAGCCCCAAGCGGGCAGCACGTGATGGCGGTATCGCATGGTCGGATCGCGTTTGCTGACTGGTTGCGTGGACTGGGTAACCTGATCATTATCGATCACGGCAATTCCTACCTGTCGCTGTACGGCCACAACGAATCGTTGTTCAAGACCGCCGGTGATTGGGTTGATGCCGGAGACATTATTGGTAGCGTCGGCAATAGCGGTGGACAAAACAAGTCTGCACTGTATTTTGAAATCCGCAAACGGGGCAAACCACAGAATCCAACCCGCTGGTGCAAGGCCGGTCGTTACTTCCCCTCGGGCTAAGCATGTTGACAAGCGGTGCTTAAATCGGCAAATTCTTCCGCTTTTTCGTAAAATCTGCCGTTTCTGACGCCAACTTTTGAACTGTTTACAACTTATCAAGCCTTATCTAGTCTACAATATTACATCGCGACCAAAGCCTGTGAGCTTTATCGGAGAATCGAATGTTACAAAATTTACGCACATCTACCTGGTTCTTAAGCGGGACACTGCTGGGACTTTCACTGGCAATTGGCCACAGCGTATACGCTTTAAAAGACGACCAACAAATCCCATTCGAGGATTTGCAGGCCTTCACTGACGTTTTTTCGCGGGTTAAATCTGACTATGTCGAAGGGGTTGACGACAAGAAGCTGATAGAGGACGCCATCCGCGGCATGCTGAACGGGCTCGATCCGCATTCGTCATTTCTCAATACCTCCGAGTTCAGTGATTTAAAAATCGGCACCACTGGCCAGTTTGGCGGTCTCGGTATTGAAGTCGGCATGGAAAACGGATTCGTCAAGGTCATTTCTCCGATTGACGACACACCGGCGGCGCGCGCAGGTATCAAAGCCAGTGACTTGATCATCAAACTGGACGAAAAATCGGTTAAAGGCATGACGCTAAACGAGGCGGTCAAAATCATGCGCGGTAAGCCTAATACGCCCATCGATTTAACCATCGTACGCGAAGGAGAAACGAAACCTCTGGTGATCTCGATAACCCGCGAAATTATCCGCGTTAAAAGCGTCAAGAATCGTATGCTCGAACCCGGTTTTGGGTACGTTCGCATTACCAATTTCCAGTCACGTACCACTACCGACCTGCTGAAAGCTGTTTCCGATCTGCAAAAAGAGGAAAGGCTTAAGGGCCTGGTGCTTGACTTGCGGAACAATCCGGGTGGAGTGCTAAACGGTGCGGTCGGCGTTTCCGATGCCTTTATCAGCGATGGTTTGATCGTCTACACCGAAGGCCGCATCGATGATTCCAGTCATCGTTACCAGGCCACTCCAGGTGACAGCCTCAACGGCGCGCCTCTGGTAGTACTGGTTAACGGTGGCTCGGCTTCGGCTTCAGAAATTGTCGCCGGTGCGTTACAGGATCACAAGCGCGGCATCATCATGGGCACCAAATCGTTCGGCAAAGGTTCGGTCCAGACCATTCAGGAGTTGCGCAATGGTTCGGCGGTCAAACTGACGACAGCTCGTTACTTTACGCCCAACGGCCGTTCGATCCAGGCCAAGGGTATTGAGCCGGATATCAAACTGAGCACCTTGAGATTGTCCGAGAATGATGAAAAGGCACGAGAAACATATTCCGAGAGCGATCTCGAAGGCCGCCTGAGCAATCCAAACGGTGAAACCGAAACCGGTAAGGACGACAAGAAGGACGATGAAGCCCTGGCAAAATCGGATTTTCAATTATACGAAGCTCTCAATCTGCTGAAAGGCCTGCACATACTAAAACAGATCGACAACAGTTAGTGCTGTTTCACGGTGATATTGACAAATCACTAGTACGCCTTCAAGGAGTACTAGTCCGCATGACACGAATCTGCCTGCTCCTGCTGGCCGGCTATGCCGGCTTGATCCAGGCTGATCAACGCCCGGTATTATCGCTGGTGATCGACGATCTTGGCTACTCACTGGAAAACGGCAGGGCTGCTATCGATCTCGATGGCGATCATACCTACGCGATATTACCCGGCGCGGCGTATAGCAGGCAATTGGCAAAACGCGCCCACGGACTCAACAAGGAAGTCATCCTGCATATGCCGATGCAGTCGATCAATTCGACCGCGGCACACGAACCCAACGCACTCAACGAAGCCATGGATGAAAACCAGTTAACCTCAAATGTGCATTCACTGCTCGCGGAAATCCCCTTCATCCGTGGCGTTAACAACCACATGGGCAGTCATCTGACTGAATTCGACTTTTTCATGCGCCCGGTGATGGACAGCATTCGCGGTTACAACCCGGGTTTGTATTTTCTCGATAGCCGCACCTCTCCACGCAGCGTCGCCTATACCGAGGCGCTCGGGGCCGGTCTAAATTCGATCACACGGGATGTTTTCCTCGACAATGAAACCAACTCGGAATCGATTCGTCTGCAGTATAAAATCTGGTTAACGCGGGCGCGAGAAAACGGTTCGGCGATCGCAATCGGCCACCCTTATCCGAATACACTCGAGGTATTAAACCAGCAATTATCCGATACCAACAGTGAGTTCAGGTTCATGCGTATCTCCAGATTGATCGAGGAGCGCAAGTTGAATAGCAAGAGCAAAAAATCAACTGCGCAGCTATCCACTCCGGAGCCGGTCGTGCAGTAGCTACAGCGGTGGTTTTTGATAGCCACCCATCAGGTTTTCAATTTGCTGTGCCAGAGCCAGCGCTATATCCTCGCGCCACGGCGCGGTCACCACCTGAACACCCACCGGCAAACCTTCGGTACTACTGCCGGCGCGCACCGATACCCCTGGCCAACCGAGTAAATTGTGGATCTGGATATAACCCCAGTCGTTGAAACTGTCGCCATGCGACGCCTTGTGGGGCCGCGCGATGGCAAATGAAGCCGGACACAGGATCGCATCGTAGTCTTTAAAAAAACCGAGGGCACGGCTACGGGCGTCATCGATGGCCTCGACCAAAGCAGGGTCCAGGTGGTTGGCATTGGCGAGACCCTGCTCGGTCAGATAGCCACGCAACTCCTCGCCGGGCTGCTCGGTGCCGTATCGCTGCAGCAGTCGCTGGATGAAACCGGCATTGGTCGCCTCGCGAAACTCGGTAGTCAGAGTTACCAGTTCACGCGTCTCTGGCAATAACTTCTGTTCGAGCTTGAAACCCGCGCCGCGTAGCGCTTTGGCGCTGGCGACAACCACGCGTTGTATATCGTCTACCGGGGTGACGATACCGTTATCTGAAAACCAGGCGATACGAAGCTGCAAGGGGTCGAGGGCCTGCGGATCGCCCATCGGCACTGGCACCACTGACGGATCACGCCCATCCGGGCCGCAGATCAACGGCAAGGCCAGCCCCAGGTCTTCGACGTAGCGTGCCATCGGTCCGATCTGGGTTAAAGAGTCCAGCACACCACCATAAGGCACGATATGCCCGCTACGCGGGGTACGACCCGAGGTGGGCTTGATTCCGGCGATGCCACAAAGATGGGCCGGCTCGCGAATGCTGCCGCCAGTATCCGACCCCAGCTCCAGCGCCGAACCACCGCTGGCGATGATCGCGGCCGAACCGCCGCTGCTGCCGCCCGGGCTGCGCTCGAGATCATAGGGATTGCAGCTGCGCCCATAAATAAGATTATTGGTTTCACCGCTGAAGGTCAGCTCTGGCGTATTGGTCTTGCCGAGCAGCACCGCACCGGCGGCGCGCAGGCGTGCCACGACCGGGGCGTCTTGCGACGGCATGAAATCCTTACGTCCCAGGGTGCCGCCGGTGGAAATGACACCTTCACTATCGAGCGAGTCCTTGATCGTAATCGGCACTCCGTGTAGTGGACCTTTGAAGGTCCCGTCGGCGGCAAGCCGATCAAGTTCATCGGCTTCGCTGCGAGCACGTTCGGCGACCAATTGCACCACGGCATTGATTTTCGGATTGACTTGATCGATGCGCTCGAGGCAGGCCTCGACCATCGCTCGCGAGGACAGCCTTGCGGCGCGGATTTCCTTTGCGATTCGGCTCGCGGACCAGTAGATGGCTTCAGTCATGAAAGCGATTATCGTTGTCTCAGAATTGATTATCCAGCCTTGATTTGGCGCTTGCGAAACGTGCTACAAACTCTACGCCACGCACATCCTGTGGCAATAGCAGCAATTTCGACGAACGCTTGCGATTTTTGACTTCCAGTACCCAGCGCGGTAGCAACGAATTGCTTTCATCGAGGTGACTGCTGACAGAGTCGCGCTCAAGGTCGGATATTAACTGTGGCTTTCGTGAGGCACGGCGACTGACTTCGATACTCAACACCGGTGCCGCAAACGACCATTCGCTTCGTTTGCCAAGTGTTTCGCCAGATTCATCCTCGCAGCACATCGGCTTGCCGTTTGAAATGACAATCGCGACCTGTTCCGAATGAACCTCACCATTGGCCAGCTTGATGCTCAGCACCAGTTTGCTTTCACGGTTCTCGATATTTTCGAATTCTATCGAACCCTCGAAACCGCGTACAATTTGATCGACAAAATACAAACCCAGTCCCTTTCCGTGATGTTCCCGAATGCGACGTGACGAAAATCCCAGTTGATAAATTTTGTCTTTCTCGTCTTCCTTGATGCGCGGACCGCGATTGTAAACCTTGAACTCGACCTCGCCTTCGCGATGCGCCAGTGAAATCGAAACCCGATTAAATCGATTGCGATGTCCCTTTTGCTGCGAATAAAAGAGTGCGTTGTTGAGCAGGTTCTCGATCAACAACACCATGTGGTTTTCATTACCCAGCATCTCGTTGTCGGTACGGAGCTGGATTGTGAATTTGTCATCCTGGTAGCGACCGGGGCATTTCCACTGGTCGAGGCCAAGATTGCCCGCATTGTCGGTAATCGGCAAAAGCGCCCGACGCAAGGCATGACTCATCATGAAGGTCGGCTGAAACGGCGCCGGTTCCGCATCGGTCTCGTTGAGCAAGGCCTGGAAGTAATGCTCCTCACAATCGTAGATCTGGTTGGCGACGTGCAGGGCGATATTGTCGGTGGTCGACAGGTCCAGCAGATCCCACAGATAGAGCAGGCTAGCCGCGGCCTCAAGGTATTGCTGGCCTTGTGTTTCGTCACAGCTCAACTGCGCCTGCTTGAGCGCGGTTTGTGTCTTGTCGTAGCTGATCACACCATTGTGACGAACTTCGGAAGCAATGTTCTTGAAGTGTAGAAACTTTTCATCGTACTCGATGGTTTCGAGCAGACGTTCACTGATGAACATCTTCAACTTGTCGGCATGATCGGAATTGGTGCGCGCGCGCGTACCGAGCTCGCGTTTGGACTCAAACAGTTCACTGATTTGCTTTCGGTACTGACTTAGCTGATCGCGACAGCGGGCACTGGTCTTGATGTATCGCCAGAAATCAAAAACCAACAGGGACAAGAGTAGTGCGGCGGCAATAATCAGGTTGTCTTGTTGTTGTAACGGCACCGGCAAAAAATCGACACCGAACAACTCCCCGTTCGCCAGCATGTATTGCCAGACGACGATCGACAGAGCAGCCAGCGTGCTTAGCCAGGGGTAGTGAACGCGCGCCAGTTTCATTTCGACTTGCCTTTCGGCGGGCTCCACAGATAGGCACCCTCATCGCCAAAAGTGACGATACCGCTGCCGTTGTTACACAACTCGGTGAAGCGACCGCCACCTTCCTCGATGGCATCGAAAGCACGACGCAAGGTTTTGATATGTTGCCGATAACTGGCATAGGAAAACTTATCCAGGTCAAGGTTCAACCGATCGGCGATTTGCGCGGCAGTTAATGGTCGTGGCGATGATTCAACTAATTCGCGTAACAGTTTGCGTGGCATCGGTGCCAACGGACGCCTCGCGTTACTCGGATTCATCAGGCGTTGTCCCTTCCAGTAGAC
>JAAESG010000054.1 GCA_024229615.1 Gammaproteobacteria bacterium
CGGATTTGCTCGACGATGCGCAACTCGTATTTCTTAGCAGGTTCGACGCATTGAGCCCGGATGCGCAGAAACTCTGTATACGCCTGTTAAACCGTAGCCATGACTGGTTCCGTCAGAGCAAATTGAACTACCCCGAAATTACCTCACTCGGTGCCGCGATTGTGGAGCTGGCGCGACAGGGCTTCATCGAAGTAGATGGCGATATCGATAATGCGATCCTGTTGTCCCTTTTCACCATGCCCGAACTACACATCGCGCTCGATGACAAATCCGGGTTCGAAAAACTCAGGCGAGTCGAACTCGAAACAGCCTTGCTGGAGCGCGATGACAGTAGCTTTTATTCGAACCTGGAAAACAGTGACCGTTTGCTACAGGTAATGCATCGCAATCACTATCAGATTTTTCAGATGCTGTTCTTCGGCAATCTGAATCAGTCGATGACCGATTTCGTGCTACGCGACCTGGGTCTGAATCAATTTGAAAGCTACCCGCTCGACCAAGAACACCGGCCTTACCGCAATAGCCTCGAAATTCAGCAACACTGGCTGCTTTACCAACTTCAGATTCTGTTTGAGTCGAGCGACATTTCCGAGCGTTCTGTGTTAACCGAGCTCAGTGCGATGATTCCGCATGATATCGACCCGCTGGCGCCGGCCTTTCACAAAAGCCAACGCCTGCGCTATAAAATTGCGCGTCAGCTGGAGCGCATCGGCGCCCTTTCCGACGCGCTTGAGCTCTATCAACAATGTCTGTTACCGCCAACACGCGAGCGTATAACCCGCATCCACGATCAGCAGGGGCGGCACCAACAAGCACTCGAGCATTGCGCTCGTATCATCGCGCAGCCAATCGACGAGGCAGAAACTCAATTCGCCAGCATGTTTGCGACACGCTTGATCAAACGACATGGTTTCACGCCTGTAGAGGCGGTTGAATGCCAGGGTATTAATCATCAGCCCGAGATAGTCGAACTCGAACTCGAACCCCATGATTCGGTGGAAATCGCCGTCGCCGAACATTATAACCGGCTCGATGCCGCCGAGAATTGTCACTATGTCGAAAACAACCTCTTCAATGGAGTCCTCGGACTACTGATCTGGGATGTTATTTTTGCGCCACTTCCCGGTGTTTTTTACAATCCCTTCCAGTATCGACCTGCCGACTTATATGCGCATGATTTCTGTGCCAGACGCAGAGATCAGCTAATGCAAACCTGGGCTTCGATCGATGACAATAGCGACATCTGGCGCATCGTCTCGGCGAACTGGCAGCAAAAGCAGGGCTTGATGAATCCGCTCGTCAACTGGCAAGTGATCGATCCGGAACTAATCGCAATGGCGCTCGAACGTATCCCATATAAACACTGGCGAGCCGTCTTCGATCGAATTCTGTATGACCTCGGCAACAATCGCAGCGGTTTCCCGGATCTCGTGCATTTCCCGGTGGCTGGCGGTTATAACCTGATCGAAGTCAAGGGGCCGGGAGACAGCCTGCAAAAGAACCAGCAGCGCTGGATGCAGTATTTCCACAATCACGGTATTTCGCACCAGCTGGCGAGGGTCACATGGCAGGCGCACTGAAGATCGGCATACGCGACCTCGCTGAGTTCTGTTGTCGTGTCGGTGACCTGGGTTACGACAGCGGCCCGGGAGTCAGGGCGCTGGATGGTTTGCACACCCACCAGAAAATCCAGAAGCGTTACAACGCCGTAGCCGAGTCCGAAGTATCGGTGAAGTTAGCGACTCGAATCGACGATAGCGAGATTGAACTCGGCGGGCGCATTGACCTGTTGTTTGTCACTGAAAACCCGCCCCGCATCGAAGAAATCAAAACAGTTTATGCGCATGGCGGCAACGACGCAGAAGACGCGGTGCACTGGGCACAACTCAAATGTTATGGCGCCTGCTATGCGAGAGCCGAGCATCTCGACGAAGTCAAGCTAAGCCTCAACCTGGTTACGCTGTTTTCACAGCAGGAAGAACATCACTCTGAAATCTTCTCGTCTGCGCAACTCGACAGTTTTCTTGAACAGACGCTGCGGCAATACCTGCGCTGGTATCGATTAGTAGAAGCACAACGGCAGATCACGCGTCAGCAAGCACAGGCGCTCGAATTTCCGTTCAACAGTTTCCGTAACCAGCAACGCGGATTCGCCGCCGAAGTCTATCGCACGATCCAGCATCAACAGCGTCTGATCGTCGAGGCACCGACGGGTTCCGGAAAAACCATCAGCACCCTGTTCCCAGGGCTCAAGGCAATTGGCGAAAATCAGTGTGACCAGATCGTTTACCTGTCAGCCAAGGTTTCCGGACAGCAGCAGGCGCTGAAGGCTGTCGAGTTGATGCAAACCAGTGCTTCTTATCTGGTAATCCAGGCCAAGGCACGCAGCTGTCCCTGTAATTTCGATGAAAGTGAAATCGACAACGAAGGCCGTTGCCAACGTTGCCTCGGATTTTACGATCGTTTGCCGGCGGCACGAGAAAAATGTTTCCGACAACGCAAGCTGGACGTTGCCGAGATCCAGACGACTGCGACAGAATTCAGTGTCTGCCCCTTCGAGCTCGCGCTGCAGATGCTGCCCTGGGTCGATATCGTAATCTGCGACTTTAACTATGTTTTCGATCCATTGGTACAGCTTGGATATTTCAAAAACGATCCGCAGCGTAAACTGTTGCTGATCGACGAATTGCACAATCTGGTCGATCGATCACGTGGCATGTATTCGGCCAGCCTCAGCCGCCTGCAGATTGACAGGGCGATCGCAGCCGACAATAGCCGGCAGATTTCAGGCGCACTCAATGCCATGCGCCGAGCTCTGGACCGCGTGTTGCGCGACCAGGATGAAGATGAGTCGATAGCCGAGGAATTGCCACAGGATCTGCTACAGGCAAGCCAACGCTTTAGTGAAAAACTCGGTTTTGATATCTTCTCGAACAAACGCATCGCCAGCGACACGCTTGAATTTTCCAAAGCCATCTTTAGATTTCAAAACATTTGCCAACTCTTCGGCAAGCATCATCGCGCCCTCGGCTACAAACCCCTGCAAACACGTGAAATGAAATTGTTGTGCCTCAACGCCTTCGAGTTTCTACAGGAGTGCTACCCGATGTTTCACGCGGTTTGCGGGTTTTCCGCGACCCTAACCCCGAGCACCTATTTTCAACAGGCGCTCGGGCTCGATCAGGACTGCAAGAGCCTCGTTCTCGAATCAAGCTTCCCCGCACAGCACCTGGGCGTCTATATTGGCAACTACGTCGACACCCGCTATCGGCAACGCGAAGGTCATATCGATGCCATTTGCGAATCGATTGCACGCTGTTACCGCGTACGTCCCGGTAATTACCTGGTGTTTTTTTCGGCTTACTATTTCATGCAGCAGGTGCACACCCGGTTCACAGAACTTTATCCGGAAATAGTTAGCCTGCTGCAACAACGCGAGTTTGACGAAGCTGCACAGCAGCAGTTTCTGGCACAGTTCTTTGAGGCTAACCATCAACTTGGTTTCGCCATCATGGGTGGACGTTTCGCGGAAGGAATCGATTACCAGGGCGACGCGCTGATCGGCGCTATTATTGTCGGTGTCGGCCTGCCCCAGGCCAATAGCGAGCAACAGTTGATACAACAGGATTTCGAAAATTTGCGACTCGATGGATTCGATTATGCGTTTCGCTTCCCCGGTCTGATCCGCATCAAGCAAAGTGCGGGCCGGGTGATTCGCGGTGAACAAGACCGGGGCATCGTGGTATTGCTCGATCGTCGTTTTCAGCAAGCCGGTTATCGCCGGCATCTACCCGCTCACTGGAACCCGAGCGCTTGCAAGAACACTGATACACTGGAACAATCGCTGCAAGCATTCTGGAAAAACGGGATACCAAACGATGCCTCAGATTGACATTCGGCAAATCGACATTACCACGCTCGATGTCGACGTAATCGTCAATGCGGCCAATAACAGTCTCGCCGATGGCGCCGGCGTTTGCGGCGCGATCCATCGCGCGGCCGGGCCCGCCCTGATCGCCGAGTGTCAAAGCCTCGGTGGCTGCGATACCGGTGCGGCAAAAATTACCGCCGGATACGAGTTGGTTGCGCGCCACGTCATCCACGCGGTCGGACCAATATGGCACGGTGGCAACAACAACGAAGCCGAGTTACTCGCGAGCTGCTATCGCAACAGTATTTTGTTGGCCGAACAACGTGCGCTGAATAGCATCGCCTTCCCCGCTATCTCATGCGGAATCTATGGCTATCCGGTAGAACAGGCAGCGGTGATTGCGATCGAATCTACGCTGAAAACACTGCGCAGCTGCGAGCACGTGGAGATGGTTATCTTCGCCTGCTTTAGGGATGATATCGAAGTAGCATTAAAACATGCCGCCTCGCATCATGCATTGTAGAGTCTAGATCTCCATCTTCTGATATACGCTGTCGAGCTTGTCGCGCATGCTCTGCTCTCGATCGACCCGGGTGCCGACGCGTAGCGTACTGCCGCAGCGCGGCGCACCCATTTCATGCATTTTTTCATGACATTGCTTGACCGCGGCCATGACCTTGTCCCACTCACCCTCGACATTGGTACCATAGGAATGCATTTCATGGCTCAGCCCCGCCGCCTCGAAAACACGCTGGCATTCAACCACGTACTTCGAAACCGAAACCCCGATACCCATCGGCACCACGCAAATATCGATCAATACATTCATTTCACAATCTCCCCCGCCAAAGCCCGCGATGATACACCAAAATCATGTATCTCATTCCGTCCTTCAGTCTGGCACCGGTAAACGGCAGTGTTGTCCGGACTTCGATATAAGGTCGAACTGAGAATATAGAAACAGGCTACGGGGCGCACCGCACGATTATCTCAAATTGGAACCCGGCGAAACGGTTGCAGATATCGCGGGAGCAAACTGCTCACTACTAATAACTGCGGTGCAAACCATGTTGCGACCGCATGATTTGGCCTGGTATAGAGCCTTATCTGCCGAAACAATGAGATCACTTCCCGAGATGAGTTCACTGGATTCGGGTAACAGAGTCGTCACCCCGACACTGACCGTCACCCGACCGATGGTCGGGGATTTTTCATGCGTCATACCGAGCTGATAAATCGATGCCCTCACGCGTTCGGCTAAGTCGTGAGCTCTCTGCTCGTCCGTGCCAGGTAATATGACACCAAATTCCTCACCACCGTAGCGTGCAGCAAGCTCACCAGCACGTAGAAAACAATTGCGCATCGAAGAAGCAACGCTTCGCAGGCAATGATCTCCCTGGCTGTGACCATAGCAATCGTTGTAGAGCTTAAAGTAATCGATATCCAGCAAAATCAACGATAGGGGATTACTCGATCGGGTCGCCCTCCTGATTTCAACCTCCAGTATTTCGTCAAAGTGTCCGCGGTTGGCAATCCCGGTAAGCGAATCTGTTCGCGATACTTTTTTCAGCTCCCGGTTGGAGGTCAAAAGATCCTCATTTGCACGGGACAGGCTCTCCCGAAAATTGAAGGCCTCGGTAATATCACGAATGATTCCGGTAAAACAGCGTTCACCATTTATTTCAATTTCAGATACGGTTAAAGCAATAGGGATTTCCTTGCCCTGCTTCGTCATCGCGCGCAACTCACGGGTACTACTGATAATATTTCTTTCGCCAGTTTCCAGGTAATCGGCGATGTACTGGTCATGTCGATTTCTATGAGCTTCTGCGGTAATGATGCTGATATTCTTGCCGATCAGCTCCTCATCCTTGTATCCAAGCAATGTTTCCGTCGCTGGATTAACTGTCTGGATTATCCCTTTGCTGCTGATGGTTATAATCGAGTCGATGGTGTTATTAAAAATCGCTCGCAACCTTTCTTCCTTGTCCTTCAAGGCATTTTCATCAATGACCACGGTATCTAGAACTTCATTGATCGCACTGGATATGAGGCTGATTTCGTTGCTGCTACCCTCGTCGATTCTGGTTTCGTGATCGCCGTCATTAAATCGATCGAGCGAGGCAATAATTTTGAGTGCCGGCATGTTCAGCAGGAAATGCATCAGTACGAACATCGTAATGATGGTAATGGTAAGGCCCAGGGTAAAATAAAATGACTGAAGATTCAGCGCCTGGCTGGACAGGGCGTAATGATAAGCAAGGCTAATTCGATAAACGGAAAAGCCACACTGGTCGCCCCTTAAGGAGCGCGTTTCCTTTTTGGTGCAAATACTGACATATCCCTCCATGTACTTTGATTCACTTTCGCCCACAACGATGGTTTTCTTTTGCCGCTTTACTTCGCGAATAAGCGCCTGATCAAAATTTGCCGACAGCTCACGCCAGTTTTTGCCCGTTTCGGAAAAATTGTTTGATGCGACAATCTTGTCATCCTGATTGACAATCAACAGGCTCACCAGATCTGGTTCCGAGGAAACACTTGATACGATCTGGTACAGGATATCGTCCATACCCACCTTGATGAGCTGCTCGGAAACGCCCTGAACATAGTTCAGCTTATTTCTGATTTTGGTTTGAGCATCCTCAACCGTATGTTGATAACTGAGGTTCCGACTGGCTACATACGCTACGCTGATTACCACGATCAGAATCCCGATCGTGGTAGTCGATATCAGAAATCTTATGCTACTGAATATGGAAGGCATATCGAGCGGAATTGCCGCTTACTGAATAAACTCGGCACTGAGGATGTTGGGAATCTCGGTCGCTTCACCGATTAGACTGTTTTCTTTCAAGACCTTTTCGAGGCGCTTGATAGTCGAGGCTAACGCCGGCTCAACGCCCCCAAGCATCTCCCTGTTGCGCTTTATGTCCGGGAGTTCCAACCCGTCAAAACCGGCGATGACTTCATCCGGGCTCAGATTGAGTCTTTTGGCCATAATTGAGGCCGCTTTGTCCTTATGACTATCGAAGTAGATTAATGCGCCAAACCAGTCTTCGACAATCTTGTTTATGGCCCCCTTGCGATTGAGGTAGATGTCTTCATGCACCACCAATACATCGACAATTTCGCCGTAAATTTCCCTGCTGGTGAAAATTTCATTGGCACCCTTGCTGATTAATCGGGTACGCACAGGTTCGAAATTGACAATCACGTCCACTTGATTATTCAGATAAGCCTGTTCATGCTCGTTCGCTTCCATATGCCTGATATTGATATCACTGACCGAGAGATCATTCAGCTCAAGAGCCCTGGAAATCATGAACGCACCCAGTGCGTTGCTTTCCACAGCGACGCGTTTATCTACGATCTCTTTCATCGACTCGATCCCCGGACGCGCCAGTATGGTATCGGCACCGTTGGAAATGTCATGCACCAGGACAACTCTGACCGGTATATTGTCCTGCACCAACATCAGGACTTCATCCATGGTCAACGAGGCCGCTTCCAGGGCTTTGTTGCGAAATGCCCGGATCACCTCGCTCGCCGACGGATATTCAATCAGTTTTACCTGCTCGGGGGACATCTTTCCGATTTCCCTCGCCAGGTAAAGCGGTTCATAACCGGGCCATACATTGGTGCCTAATCGAATCGGTTGCGGCTCAGTCTCGGAACATCCGCTGATCATAACGGTTGCCAGAAATACACTCGTCAGTGTGATACGGAATAGTTTCGGCATATCAGGTCACCTCAACATCAGAATGGATGATTTTGGAAAGTTATTACCTGAATCCGTGGGTTCAGGGCGGATGCAGAGCGTAACAATTTGATTTCACAGTGGAATCAAAAAATCTGAGCTTCAC
>JAAESG010000055.1 GCA_024229615.1 Gammaproteobacteria bacterium
GTTGGAACGTTTCCTTCGGCATCGGCAACGCCATGAGATCTGCGCGCTGATCGAGGAGGAGACGGGTATCCGGATCTCGACCGGGGAGGTCAGCGCGCTCTCGCGGCGCTTCGTGCACTACCTAGCAAGGCTCCATCAAGCGCGGGCCGGACGGCTGACCGCCGCGCTTGAGCGGATGTTCCCGACCAAAATCCGGAGAAACGCGCGTAACCAATTGATATTAATTACTTTTATCAGCAACAGCCAAAATTATGTAGTGTCTACATCTAATCCTCTGAATAAAAACATAATTAGATTTTACTGATATCAAATATTCTTATCGGCTTCAAGCGAAATTTCGAAGAATTAGTGACCACGGTAAATACTGTAAAAACCTATCTAACTATCTGTATTATATGGTTAATACTGGTTTTATCTGCGAAAATATCGGGGAACATCCGTTCCAGTATGGCTCACGGCGGGCGGCCAACGGGCAGATCACCCGGCCGATGTTCGAGCACAACCTGCGACTGCTGTTTCCGCAGCTCGAAAGCCTCCCCCATGCCGACACCCTGTTCCGGCTGCTGTGCCGCATCGATGTCGCCCGGATCGAGCAGGCGCATATCGAGTTGGTGAATCATCTGATCCGCAACAAGAAGTTTTCCCGCTATCTGATCAACAACTGCTATCCCATCGCCATCGACGGTAGCCAGAAGATCGCCTTCGCCCTCCTCTGGGACGAA
>JAAESG010000056.1 GCA_024229615.1 Gammaproteobacteria bacterium
AGAATTCTGCGTAGATGTCGTTCATCGAGGGGGTTGAGAGGGACACCCACTTTCCGATTGACAGCGCTGTGTATCAGGCCGTAGGATTTGCAGATCTCAGATAAACGGATTTAACTGATGACTCGACCCAGGAAGGCGTTGATTTCTCTCGCAGATACCCCGTACTATCACATTACCTCCCGCTGCGTGCGCCGCGCTTTTCTCTGTGGGGTAGACCATTACTCTGGCCAGAACTACGAGCATCGGCGCCAATGGGTGGTGGACCGTATCCGCCTGCTCTCATCCCTGTTCGCAATCGATGTCTGCGCCTACGCGGTGATGAGCAATCACTATCACCTGGTGCTCAAGGTATGCCCGCAACAGCTGGATGGCCTTGGCGACGAGGAGATCATGGATCGGTGGTGTGCGCTGTTCAGAGGCCCGCTGCTGATTCAAAACTACCGCAACGGTGAGGATTTGAAGCCATTCGAGCAATCAACCGTTTCTGACATCATCAACGTCTGGCGGTCAAGGCTTTCCAGCATCAGCTGGTTCATGCGCTGCCTCAACCAACCCATTGCCTATCAGGCTAATCGCGAAGACAAGTGCACGGGCAGGTTCTGGGAATCCCGATTTACCTCGCAAGCCCTTAAATCGGAGGAAGCCCTGCTCTCCTGTATGGCCTATGTTGATCTCAATCCGGTGCGTGCTGGAATGGCGGAAACGCCCGAGAGCTCCGAGCACACCAGCATCCGGGAACGGCTAACCTCTGAGTTCCACCTGCAACAGGCCATTGACGATCAGACCGAATGCGGGGACCTGCTCGACTTCAAATCCCCGCTCAAACCGCTATTGCCCTTCGAAAACCGGCTGACAAGCGAACTTCAAGACGGCATTTTGTTCGGTTTCGAGGAATACCAGACATTAATCGACTGGACGGGCCGCATCATCCGCGCCGATAAGCGTGGAAGCATCGAGAGCAGTTTACCGAACATCCTCGATCGATTGCAGATCACGGCAGGCCAGTGGCAAATCAATACCACGCAATTCGAAGCCATTCATCCCAGACGGTTCAATCGACAAACCCCGTGGCTCGATACGGGCTAGATTTCCGGCATTAGCACTCACAAGGTTGCCAGGCAAGCACTGGCCACGGGCGAATATCGCCTGCATTCCGCAATATTGTGAAAACTGCAATTTTCTGACGAGTTGTGCCGGAATCGGTGCCGGTTCTAACCAAGTACGCTCGACTATCGGATCTGTTGATTTGTGTATTTCTTAGGGCGGGTGTCCCTGTCTGTCCCTCCTGTCTGTCCTTCTCTTTTCCCCTGGGGCGGGTGTCCCTGTCTGTCGTCTTAGGGCGGGTGTCCCTGTCTGTCCCCTGGGGCGGGTGTCCCTGTCTGTCCCTGTTTGTCGGCTGTAGATAAATTTCGATTTGCTGTAGATTTGGATCTACGAACTTTTTCGTCGTCTCCCACAACTACGAATGAATGAAGCCATTTCCTGATCTGCTGGAGCATAAGCCTATCAAGCGGCAATTCCCCAGTACTGGAAGTATTTGGCGGTTAAGAAGAGCGAAAATTACCCTAGGTTGGCAAGCACTGGGTCGGAATCTGGCTGATCCCGGAATCGAAATCGGCATCGTCAAGCATTTGCAGTAATTCAGCCTCGCTCGATTGTTCGGCGTATATCCAGTAGATGGTACGCTCACGATAACGTGCTTCGAGCTTAACCGGGTAGGCCAGCTTTTCGACTCTGCTCTTCAGGCGATCGGCGTTCTTTTTCAGCCCGAACACGCCCAGCGACAAAATATTTGGTTTGTCCGGACTGTTGACGATGATGTGATCCCTGATTCCTTTCGTGGAGAGCGCATTCGCTGTTTTGATCGCATCTTCGCGTGTCTTGTGACCATCGATATAAACCATGACACCCTGGTAGTCTTTTTCCAGGTTGGATTTCAACGCGGTCCGCGCGCGCTTGCCGCTATAGCGCCCACTGATTTCGATCGCAAGCGCCCGATCCTTGAAAGGCCCGATGGTGTAACACACACGCTTGTCACTGCTATCTTCGGTCACCAGGATCTCTGGCACTGACGTCAAGGGCTGGTCAGCTTCTGCAGTGACCTTGGCGACGACTTCGGTTTCGCTGACGACTTCAACATTGGCATCGTTTAGCAACTGCAGTTCCACCGCAGCGGGAATCTTTTTCTTTTCGACAAACAGCTGTTCGTAGGGCAAAAGCCATTGAAACACCGCGAACGCGATATTGACGATCAACAACAGGCCGAAAAACACTTTCATTGATCGACCAGCCTGCGCATGCCGCGAAACACCAGGTCGGGCCTGATAATTCCGCGTTGCCCCAACACGCGCTGTACCCGCGCCGCATCGCCACCGGCGAGCAACAGGGTAACCTCGTTTTCAAACAGTAAGGTCCAGCGATTCACCAGTTCGGGTATCAGCTCGATTGAAGATTGCGGGTAGTCTATATGAATCGCAGCCTCTGTTGAACAGCCCGGATCAGCGGTTTCAACAATCGCGGGATGATTGAAATCGATGTGACTGAAAATCTGCTTGAACTGATCGATCGAGGTATTGGCGCCCGGCAGGATCGCTCCACCCAGATGTTGGCCATCGACGCGCAGCAGGTCGAGTGTTATGGCGCTGCCGGCATCGATGACAATGGCGTCGGCGATGGCAATCTCCGCGCTTGCCAATAGTGCCAGCCAGCGATCGACACCGAGCCGTTCAGGTTGCCTGTAGGCATTGATCACACCCAGGGCCTGCTTTTCCGAGACGAAGCGGACTACCGGGTTGCTGAAAATCCGGTTCAGGCACTGTTCCAGCTGCATCTGGCGTGTCGCATCGAGTACCGACGCGAGATAACAATGCGTCGCGTTTTGTGTCTGCAGCCAACACAGTAAATTGTGCGTCCAGCGCGACGGGTACGAACAGGCATAGCTGGCCTGTAATCGCCCCGCCTCCCAGGACTGTGCCTTGAGGCTGCTATTGCCACAATCGAGCAGGATCATTCGGTAATGCCTCGCAGCGAAATTTCGGCTGCCGAATGAGTCTCGATGCCATGCTCGGTTTCGAGTCGCAGCTGTCCGTCTGGCGCGACGCCACGATTAATCCCGGTTATCCGATTCTGTGCCGAAACCACTTCGATACGACGCCCGTGAAAGGCATCGAGTTGGGCAAACTCGCTGGTCAATTCCGCAACCTCGGTCTGGTCGAAAACTCGTATCGACTCAATCACCGATTCGATCACGGCGATTAGCACTTCGCTGCGATCAAGCCTGGTCGAGGTGACTCGATCTAGACTGGTTACCGCGTGCGGGATGGCAGCCAACTCATCGCTATTCATGAATATGTTAATGCCGAAGCCGATCGCGAAATACAAACGCTGCGCATCGAACGGCCGTGATTCGATCAGAATACCACCCAGCTTACGCCCGTCGCAGAGCACATCATTCGGCCATTTTAATTTCACCTCGGCATCGGCAACATGGCGTAGAGCCCGGCACAGGGCGACGCCAGTAACAATGCTTAACAAGCCTTGCTGACTGGCATGAATTTTCTTGGCAATGCCGATGGTACAGTAAATATTGCAGGCAAATGGCGACAGCCACTCGCGCCCGCGTCGACCCCGGCCCGCGCTTTGCGTCTCACTGACCACGACGACTTCACGCCCGTGGTTCGTGTGGTAGTCGAGCACATCGGTATTGGTCGAACCGGTCTGCTCGCGATAAATCCAGTCCAGACCATGCTGCTCAACCAATCGGCGCACGGCAGATTCGTTGATTGGATCTCCGCGCATCAGTTTCCGAGCCAGGCCTGTCGTTGCCGTTGCTGATCAGCGGGCTTGAGAACAAAAGTGTTCGCCTGCGCTGCCTGTAAAACAATATCAAAGTGATGCAATTCGTCTCGGCGAAACGCGTGTAGCTGCCAGACATCGCCCGGGCTTGCCAACAGTAGCTTCTTGTCAAGCTGCCCCAGGTTAAATTTCAGACCATCAATCGCGATTACCTGATCCCCTGCGGACAAACCGGCGCTCTGTGCGGAACCGTTCTCGACAACTCGCTGAACCACGAGCCCGGCAACGTCATCCTTCAGCATCGCGCCGAGGTCGACTCCCGGCACCTCACCCTGCTCGTCCTTGCCGCCCTTGTCCTGCATGTTTATGGCATTACGTAACTGCACCTCGATACCGATCTCAGCGAGCAATTCGGGCAATGGCAATTCGCCGGTGCCATAAATCAGCTCACGCATAAATGGGCCCAGGTCCTGACCCACAACTTCAGACACGATTTGCTGAATCGTGTCGGGCTCAACGCCAACGCCCGTGTCACGGTAACGTTGCCAGAGACGTCGCATGACATCGTCCAGGCTTTGTTGCGAGGCGCTCAGCTGGCGCATTTTCAGATCTATGCAGGCCGCAATCAGGCACCCCTTGGCGTAGTAGCTGACGATCGCATTGGCGGCATTTTCGTCCTGTTTATAGAACTTGGTCCATGCGTTAAAGCTCGAGTCCGCCGCCGACTGACGCTTGCGTCCGAGACCGCGCTGCACCCGCGTCATGGTCTGCGCCAGCAATTCGAGGTAGCTTTCCAGGTCGATCAGTCCGCAGCGCAATAACGCCAGGTCATCGTAGTAAGAGGTGATGCCTTCGAAGGCCCACAGCAGGTCGGTGTAGACTTCCGCTTGCAGATCATAGGGTTGATAAACGGCGGGCTTGATACGCTTGACGTTCCAGGTATGGAAATACTCGTGACTGCAAAGTCCCAGAAAATCACGGTAATCGTCGTCGACGGCAGTCTGCCCGGGTTTGGGTAGACTCGCCCGACTGGCGACCAGACTGGTGCTGGCACGATGCTCGAGTCCGCCGTAACCATCGCCGATCACCATTACCTGGAACTGGTAGTAATCCATCGGCGCGGGTTCGCCGAAAAAGCGAATATGATGTTCGCAGATCGCCGTCAGATCGGCTACGAGACGGCCCTCGTCACATTCGAAGCGGCCGGTCAGAATAATGTCGTGGGGTACGCCACAAGCTTCGAAGTGAATACGCTTGAAATTGCCCATTTCTACGGGGTGATCGATGAGGTCATCGTAATCGAGCGCCTCGTACAACCCAAAGTCATAAGCTTCGGCCTGTTTGCGCTTTAGCGAAGTCGCGACTTGCCAGTCGGCACAATATTCCGCGGTTGGTTTCTCGATGCTGACCTCACAGGACTGGTCCGCCTGTCCAACGACCTCGAGAAACACGCTGCTGCCATTGTAGTAGCCGTGGCTATGGTCGAGATGCGCGGCGCGCACCGACAGGTCTTTCGCGTAAACCCGGTACCGAATGGTCAAATCTCCGTCACATGCGGCAAGCTGCCAGTTGGATTTATCGATCTGTTCGACTGCGACCTCGTTGCCTTGACTGGTTGCGCGCAGATCAAGCAGGTTTCGCGAAAAATCACGGATCATGTAGCTGCCGGGAATCCAGTTGGGTAAACGCAGGCGTTGCCCGTCAGACTCCGGGCTATCAATGTGTAGCGAAACATCGAAGTAATGGCCGGCGGGATTATGACTGCTAATCTGGTATCTGATCATCTACAAAAACTACTCATCAAGCGAAGCCGAAGTGTATCATTGGCGGCTATGACGAAACATAGATTGCCGCATCAATGAACGACTCGCTGAAACTACTGGAACGTTATTCCACCCCGGCCAGGGCACTGGCCGACCCAGCGCCCGACGACAAGCAACTGAGGCTAATCCTGAAAACTGCTATGAGTGCACCCGATCATGGGCGCCTGCACCCTTATCGCTTTATCAGTATTCGCGGCAAGGCGCGGCGCAAGTTATCAGAGATCTTCGGCCAGGCAACGCTGGATCGCGAACCGGGTGTCGATCCCGCCTATCTTGCCAAGCAAAAGGACAAGCCCCTGCGCTCGCCGTTGATCGTGGTCGTCGTGGCGAGCCTGATCGACAGCCCGAAGATTCCCGAGATCGAACAGATGCTGAGCGCCGGCACAGCCGCGCATAACGTGCTGTTGGCCACCAACGCGCTCGGCTTCGGCTCAATCTGGCTTACCGGCGCTAACGCTTACGACACTTATGTCTGCAGTGAGCTGGGGATCGCCGAAAACGAACGCATCATCGGCTTCATCTATATCGGTACGCCGACGCTCGACATTCCACCACGTCCGATCCCCGAAATATCGAACTACCATAGCACCTGGTCATAAGTTGATTATGTCTTCCCAGCGCACGTCGGGTTGACGCATCGGGACCTTGCTACAATGGCGTGTGATAAGATTCCCGTTTGAGCATAAATGACAATGCCATTCACGCCTGAAACCGTCTCAGGCGAGTACGAGGCAAGGCGAAACGGGCATAAAAGCGCAGTGTACACGAGAGTACATGAGCATTTTACGCCCGATTTCAACGCAGTATCGCACCGGCTGAGGTGGTTTCAGAGTTCGATGCGCTCCTCTTCGTCGGGATGTCCGTAGGCACAGAGAAAGCCGCCAACAAATTCGACCGCGGGATCGAAAGGATCGCCGGCTCCAACCTTGGCTTCGACCTGATCGCGATAGATCTCGGCGCTGTCCTTGGGCCTATAGCCCAGGTGAGCCACCTTGTGATTGGAAAAGAAGGCTTCCCGATTGTCGGAAATACCGTAGACCACGGTGTGCCCTATGCGCTCGGAGAGCAGACAACGTTCAACCAGATGATTGAGGTCATCGAAACTCAGCCAGGTTGCCAGGTGGCGCCGATCGATGGGTTTGGGAAAGCAGGAATTGATACGCAAATGGGCTGACTCAATGCCGAACTTGTTGAAATAGAGCTTGGCCAGATCTTCTACAAAACACTTGGAAACCCCGTAAAGCGTATCCGGGTTGTGCGCAGTATCCGTATCGGCCCCGACTTCTCGACGCTCATAACCGACCGCGTGAATCGAGCTCGCGTAAACGATGCGCTTGACGCCGTGGCGGCGCGCCGCCTCATAGACGTTATAACCACCCTTGATCGAACTTTCCAGAATTTCTTCCCAGGGCCGCTCCACAGGGGCCGCGCCGAAATGCACGATCGCATCACAGCCTTCGACGACCTTCATCATGCCTTCAAAATCCCCGAGCTCACAAACCATCGGCTCTTCATTTTCGGCGATCGGATCCATTTCGGCGCGGTCGGTAATGCGCAGGCTGGACGCCAGCGGGGCCAGACCCCGACGTAGTTCTCTGCCGAGGTTTCCGGCGGCACCGGTAATTAAAAGTCGATTGAAACGTGGCATTGCTTGCTCCTGGTATAAAAACAGCGGTATTGTAGCCCATCCAGGGCCAAATCGATCCCGATTGATCACAGCACCCGTCAAATCCTCCCCTCCTGCAGAACAAGCCCCTTGCGCGGGCTCAAAGGCTGCCGTAAATCAATTCAGCTTTAGGGCTGGATCGGTTAAAATCCCGCGATTCGACTTCCATGCAGAACCATTTCATGTCCGATACCAGCGCTGATACCAGCGACAGTTCAAACTTTATCCGCGATATCATCGATGCAGACCTCGCGACGGGTAAGGTTTCACAGGTCGTTACCCGATTCCCGCCGGAGCCGAATGGTTACCTGCATATCGGCCACGCCAAGTCGATTTGCCTCAATTTCGGGGTAGCACGCGACTACGGCGGTTACTGCAACCTGCGCTTCGACGACACCAATCCGGAAAAGGAAAGCGTCGAGTACGTCAATTCGATCCGGCGCGACGTCGAATGGCTTGGATTCGACTGGCACAGCAATCCGTTCGCTTCCGATTACTTTCATGAACTCTATGCATTTGCACTCGATTTAATCCGTCAGGGCAAAGCCTATGTCGACAGTCAAAGCGCTGATAATATGCGTGCCAACCGCGGCACTCTGACCACGGCGGGCGTGGACAGCCCATATCGAGATCGCAGCATCGAGGATAACCTGCAATTGTTCGAGGCGATGAAAAACGATGAATATGCCGATGGCGAGCATGTGTTACGCGCCAAGATTGACATGCAATCGCCGAACATCAACATGCGCGACCCGGTGCTTTACCGGATTCGTCACGTGACCCATCACAATACCGGCGACGAATGGTGTATCTACCCGCTGTATGATTTCACCCACGGTCTGTCGGATGCCATCGAGGGTGTCACCCATTCATTGTGCACGCTCGAATTCGAAGACCATCGTCCCCTTTACGACTGGATACTGGATAACCTCGAAACCCCGTCGCGACCGGTACAAACTGAGTTTGCGCGCCTGCAGCTCGAGTACTCACTGACCAGCAAGCGCAAGCTAAACCAGCTGGTCAACGAGGGTCACGTGAGCGGTTGGGACGACCCTCGCATGCTGACCATATCCGGGATGCGGCGGCGTGGATTTACGCCCGAGTCGATCAACGCCTTCTGCGACGTCATTGGTGTCACCAAGAAGTACAGCACCATTGAAATGGGTGTACTCGAGAATGTGCTGCGGGAGGATTTGAACCCGCGTTCGACCCGGCGAATGGCGGTGATCAACCCGCTCAAGGTGATCATCGATAATTACCCGCAAGACCAGGAAGAACGGTTCGAAGGAGCCAACCATCCGCAAAACCCCGATTACGGTACCCGCGAAGTACCCTTTTCGCGTGAAATTTACATCGAGCGAGACGATTTCATGGAAGATGCGCCACGCAAGTTTTTCCGTCTGAGTCCGGGGCGCGAAGTGCGTTTGCGTTATGCCTATTACATTACCTGTAAAGAAGTCATTAAAAATGATGCCGGTGAGATCGAGTCCTTGATCTGCAGCTATGACCCCGAAAGCCGCGGGGGCAGTAGTCCCGATGGGCGCAAGGTCAAAGGCACCATTCACTGGGTCAGCGCTCGCCACGCCGTGAATGCGACGGTGAACCTCTACGATCGTCTGTTTACCACGGCCAATCCCGGCGCTGCGGTCGATTTTCACGAGGCGCTCAACCCCGACTCAAAAATCGTCATGGAACAGGCGAAGTTCGAGCCGGCGATCGAACTGACCGATAATGCGATCGCCTACCAGTTCGAACGCCTGGGTTATTATATCAGTGACTATGATTCGACCACTGATAACCCGGTTTTCAACCGCACCATGACGCTGCGCGATAGCTGGGCCAAGATCGAGCAATCGCAATAACTTGGGCAATCCGACCCTTCAACGTTCACTCGAACTGCTGTCGCGTTTTCCGCTGCGCGGCCAGTATCGGCTGGGCGATCTGGTCGGCCTGGTTTTACGCAACACGTCTAGCCAGGTTTCGCGCCAGACGCGCGAGAATATCGGCCTGTGCTTCGCCGACATGGACAGGGCCGAACAGCAGACGCTGTATCGCGACTGCATGCGTCATACCTGTTACGCGATTACCGAGCTGGCGGCAGTCTGGTGCTGGCCGGTTGAACGGGTGCTGGCGACAATTACCTCGGTCGATGTATGCGAGGAGTTCGACTCGTCAGAACGCAGCCGTATCATCCTGCTGCCTCACCTGAGCAGTTGGGAGACGTTCGAGGTCTGGCTAGTACTGGTGCCAACCAGAAAACGTGGCCTACGCCAGCTACTGATTGGCCTGAAGGCCGGCAAAAGCCTGGTGATTTTGCCTGACCAGAAACCCGGCGGTAAAAAAGCCTATATCAACTCGAGGTTTTTCGGCTATAGCGCACCAGCCACCACGCTGGTGCAAAACCCGTGCAGAAAGATAGACTGCGAAGTATTTATTGCTAACATGTGCCGCAGCGAACCGCCGGGTGAATTCAGCCTGCAGATTCGCCCGCTAGAGCATGCGCGACTGGCGGCGGACGAGATCAGCAGCGCGCAGTATATGAATGATCAGATCGAAGCACTGGCGCGCCAGCACCTGGCGCAGTATCAATGGGGTTACCGGCGATTTGATGCCGGGGCCTACGCCTCGGCCAAGTAGGAAAATCGAAATATGCTCTCCAAGTTCATCTTGGCTTACGACCGGATAGTGCTGAAACAACCGCTGGCGACACTGATCGTGTTGACCGCCATCATCGTCTATTTCCTGCTGTTTATTCCCGACTTCGAACTCGATGCCTCGGCAGACTCACTGGTGCTCGAGAATGACAGCAGCCTGAAATATTATCGCAGCATTCGTGAGCAGTACGGCTCTGACGACTTCCTTATCGTCACCTATAGCCCGCAACAGGATCTCTTCAGCGCTGGAGTGCTGGCTGATATCACCCGCCTGCGCGCTGAACTGACTGGGCTTGAGCAGGTCGATTCGGTGATCAGCCTACTCGATGTTCCACTGGTGGACAGCCCGCCGATGACGCTGGCGGAAATCGCGCGCAAGGTGCGCACCCTGGAAAGCGACGATGTCGATATCGAGCTCGCCGAACGCGAAATGCGGCAAAGCCCGCTATATGAAAACCTGCTGGTCAACAGCGAAGGTGATACCACGGCGATGCAGGTCAACCTGGTCGCCAACAGGCAATTGATGGATTTGATCAACAATCGCGACAAGCTTTATGAAAAGGCGGATTCGATACCGGATGCAGCATTGCGTCTGGATGAATTGTCGGCCCAGATCAAGATCGAAAATCTGGCACAGAAGTTAAAGCTCGAACAAACCATCGCCGATGTACGCAAGATCATGGATGGCTATCGCGGTCAGGCCACACTTTACCTCGGTGGGGTGCCGATGATAGCCACCGACTCGATCGAGTTCATCCGCAACGACCTCAAGGTATTCGGTATCGGGGTGGTTTTGTTTATCGTTTTGATCCTCGCGTTTTCGTTCAAAAACCTGCGTTGGGTGGTGTTGCCACTGGCCGTATGTCTGACCAGCGCAATGTCGATGATGGGCTATCTCGGCTGGGCCAACTGGCCGGTCACGGTAGTCTCGTCGAATTTTATTTCGTTGTTACTGATCATCACCTTGTCGTTAATCATCCATCTGGTGGTGCGCTATCGCGAACTCGCGTCGATCAAACCCGAGGCCTCCCAGTTCGAACTGGTTAGCGAAACCGTACACAGCAAGTTCAGTCCCAGTTTTTACACCGCGATCACGACCATGGTCGCCTTTGGTTCGCTGCTGATCAGCGGCATTCGACCGGTGATCGACTTTGGCTGGATGATGGTCATCGGCATCACGGTTTCGTTCATCCTCGCGTTTACGCTATTTCCGGCCGCGTTAATGCTGTTGCCACGCCTGAACACGGTGATCAAGAAAGATGTGACCGGGGCGGTGACTGGTGCGATCGCGCATTTCATCCAGCATCGTACGCGCGCCACACTGTTGATATTCGTTGGGCTCATCCTGGTGGCATTGACCGGCATACCCAGGCTCTCGGTCGAAAACCGATTCATCGACTACTACAAGGACAGTACCGAGATATACCAGGGCATGACCCTGATCGACACCAAACTGGGTGGCACCACGCCAATGGATATCATTATCGACGCACCCGTGGATGAAATCATCGCGGAAGAAGACTTGTTAGGCGTCGATATTACTTCCAATAGCTACTGGTTTAACCGTGACGGTTTGCGCGATGCGGCCAAAATCCACCAGTACCTCGACAATCTTCCCGAAACCGGCAAGGTATTGTCGGTTCACACCGGTATGCAGTTGCTGGAATCCCTCAATGACGGCAAACCCTATAGTGATTTCAAACTCGCGGTGGTTTACAAACGCCTGCCGGACAATGTCATGGATGCCCTGATCTCACCCTACCTGTCTGAAGACGGCAATCAGTTGCGCTACAGTATCCGCCTGTACGAGTCCGATAAAGCGCTACGACGCCAGGAGCTGATTGAAAAAATTTACTTTGAACTGACCGAAAAACACGGGCTCGATCCGGAGCAGGTCACCATTTCGGGCATGGCGGTGCTTTACAACAACCTGCTGCAAAGCCTGTTCCGTTCGCAGATTCTGACCCTGGGTGCGGTTTTCGGTGCGATTTTACTGATGTTTATCGTGCTTTTCAGGGCACTACGCCTGTCGATCGCGGCGATTGTCCCCAACATCATCTCCGCCGGCCTGATACTCGGCTTGATGGGCTGGTTTGGCATTCCACTCGACATCATGACAATTACCATCGCAGCGATCAATATCGGCATCGGGGTGGACGACTCGATTCACTATATCCACCGTTTTCGCAGTGAATTTCTGCAGGACAGGAATTTCTGGATGGCGATCAATCGCTGCCATAACAGTATTGCGCGCGCGATGTACTACACCTCGGTGACCGTAGTACTCGGGTTCTCGATCCTGTCGCTATCGAATTTCATCCCGACAATCTACTTTGGTATTCTGAGCGGTCTGGCGATGATCACTGCGTTGATCGCCAACCTGATGTTGCTGCCCATATTGATCGCACGGTTTAGATTGAGCTAAAGCGGACGCGCGGTTACTATTGCCGACCTCGAAATACTTTGACTACCCAGTATGAACGAAATCAAGATACCCATGTCCCCCGGTGAGATCCTCGACAAGATCACTATCTTGCAGATCAAATCCGAACGCATCACCGACCCGACCAAAGTCGCCAATGTTAAAACCGAGCTCGACATGCTGAGCAAGGTGTGGAACGAGGCCGTCGAGGCCGACGCCGAGATCAGCGCGCTCACCGCGGAGCTCAAATCGATCAACGAGGCGCTGTGGGAAATCGAGGATGATATTCGTGACGAAGAGCGCAGCAAACGTTTCGGAGAGCGATTCATCGAACTGGCGCGCGCAGTCTACGTCACCAACGACGAACGCGCCAATACCAAGAAGAAGATCAACCTGCACCTGAATTCAACGATCGTCGAAGAAAAGTCTTACCAGGACTACAAGTGACCCCGAAGGGGTCATCCCGGAAACCCGTCAGGGTTAGCAATTCATCGGACCGTCGGGATCTCGCACCAGCCGTAAGCTGTTGCGAATTATCTCCGTGGCGTCTTGCGACCGGCAATGGTTTTGTCGAAGCGCATTGTTATACTAAACCACACCACAATCCTGCCAGAGACTATGCCTGACTCACACCCGCTGGTATGCCGCTTCGGCGCCCTCGGCGATATGGTTCTGATTACCCCGCTGCTCAGGCAACTCTACCGACGCAGCGGCCTGCCCTGCGATATCGTGGCCAGCGGTGGCTGGAATAAACTACTATTTCAGCAAATGCCTTACGTACGCAACGTCTTTAGCATCGACTCACGTTCAGCACCCTACTGGTTTAATCGTAGCCAGCGGGACCTGGTGGCGAAGCTCCACAGCCATCAACACCAATACGTCTGGGTTTGCGAAACCAGCCAAAAATCTTATCGTTTGCTAGCCCGCGCCGGTATCGAACGCGACAATAGCGCCAACCAACTCGATCTTGCCGTCATTCAAAAAGAGCATTATTGCGACAAATGGTTGCGCCTCGGAAATCTGTCCCCGCAAGGTTTCGAGCATCCACAACTGGATGAAGAATCGACCAATACCGAACTATTCGTCAGCGAAGAAGAACGACTGGAGTGTCGACAATGGCTGCAGCGGCGCAATCTCGATCCCGATGAGCCGATAGTCTGCATACAGGCTGGTAGCAAACGCACCAGCCGCCGCGGCAAGGCTGACCGCGAGAGTAACACCAAGTACTGGCCTGAACAGAACTGGGTTACGGTGATCGATGGCGTCATCGAACAACTACCCACCGCGCAGATACTTTTATGTGGAGTACCCGCGGAAATCGAAATGTGCCAGGCGATCGAATCGCTGTGCCACAATCCCACCAATGTACAGACCGTCGCGGATGACCTTCCTCTGCGGCGCTTGCTCGCGTTGCTGTGCCATGCCAGTAGTTGCATTTCAGTCGACACAGGTCCGGCACACGCCGCTGCGGCCCTGGATTGTCCACTGGTGGTATTGTTTGGCAAGGCGAGTCCGAATCGATTTCGCCCTGTCAGCAGCAACAGCCCGGTACAGGTGATCGTCGGGCGCGCAGGCAAGCTACAACAAACCGAAGCAGACATCGCTTACATAACACCACAGCAGGTTCTCGAAGAGTGGAACTCAGTTAAGGCATACTCTCAATAAAGGAATCGTGATGTGGTAACAACTCATGCTGATGCGACCCCGGAATAAAACGCATGCACCCCAATTCCACGCTGACATCGGATAACGCAATCCAGGCGGTGATTTCATCATCGGTTTCACCCAGTCCCCAGTAGGTCAGGTCCTGATGCCAGCTAACAATTTTATTGGTATG
>JAAESG010000057.1 GCA_024229615.1 Gammaproteobacteria bacterium
GAAGCCGATCGATTGCAACCACTGGTACAAGAACTATCGCTTTTATATCAACAACGGGGTGGTTGGCATTGGCTCAAGGGTCCGGGCAATAAAATCTGGAATCGGTTGATGCGGGAACACCTCGACAACAGAGCCTTGCGGTTGCGGCCGAACCAAGACCGGCACAGACCTGCGCCACCACCCGGTCTCGCGGATCCCGATCGCCCGCCACCGCCGCCACCGGGCCACGTGGATCCCGATCACCCACCACCTCCGGGTCTGGCGGGCGGTCCACTGGCAATTCGTTCGGGTATTTTACTCAAGGATACTGCCCACCGATTGGTCATTGGGCGACCTCAAAGCGAGCCGAAGGCTTACTGGGTTCCGATCGTTGTTAATAGCGAAACCGTTGGTTACCTGGGATTTGTGCGACGTTTGGATATCGATGGTGAGTTAGACCGTCTGTTTGCCGATCGCGTGCAAAACTATCTTGCCGTGTTACTGCTGGGCATGCTGTTAATCACCGCGTTGATCGCCGTGCCTCTCGCCGGCCGATTCGTGGTTCCGATTGAACGGTTACGCGCCGCGATGCGCGAACTGGCGTCAGGAAACTTCCAGGTTTCCCTCACCCGGCAAGGGCGAGATGAAGTTGCGGATTTGCAGGGTGATTTCAATCGACTGGCCGAAACCATGGCAAAAAACCTCGAAGCCCGACAGCGCTGGATTGCCGATATATCTCACGAGTTGCGCACCCCGGTTGCGGTTTTACGCGGTGAAATAGAAGCCATAATCGATGGTGTTCGCCAGCCTGACCAGGTATACATAAAATCCCTGCACCAGGAAATAATGCGCTTGACGCATTTAATCGATGATCTTTATCAACTGTCGCTGTCGGATCAAGGTGCGATGAGCTCGAAAAATCGGGAACTGGATTTGAAGACCCTGCTGGCATCGACAGTAGAGCAACAAAATTCGTTGTTCGAAACCGAGGCGCTGACGATCGAATTCCATCCCGATCGACTGAGTTATCCGGTATTTGGAGATCATCAAAGGCTCAAGCAGCTGTTTAGCAATCTGGCCAACAACAGTCGTTTCTACACCGAGAAACCAGGGTTGGTTCGAATTGATTTGTCGCAGGCGGGCGACAGGGCTGTGATCGAGTGGAGTGATTCTGCCCCCGGGGTTAGTGATGCAGAACTGTCTCGCTTGTTCGATCGATTGTACCGTGTCGAGGAATCACGAAATCGCAATGCGGGTGGATCTGGTCTGGGCCTCGCGATTTGTCGCAACATCGTCGAGTCCATGCAGGGAACGATAAATGCCGATCACTCGGCTCTGGGCGGGGTTAAGATAACCATTTCACTACCACTTGTGGGTTGACCGGATGACACTGCCGATACTGATTGTTGAGGACGAGGTGAAAATTGCGCGCTTGTTAAGTGACTACTGCGAGCAGGCGGGTTTTGCATCAGTCGTGATTCACGATGGTAACGAGGCCATCGACTGGCTCGATAGTAAGCAGGCGCGTCTCGTTTTGCTGGACCTGATGTTACCCGGCGCGGACGGTTTTACTATTTGCCAGCATATTCGTAGAGTGTCGGACACCCCGGTCATCATGATAACCGCGAGGGTGGAAGAGATCGATCGCTTGCTCGGTCTCGAACTCGGCGCCGATGATTATGTCTGCAAACCCTTTAGTCCACGCGAAGTGATTGC
>JAAESG010000058.1 GCA_024229615.1 Gammaproteobacteria bacterium
AAAAGCCCGTTCGCTCACTAAAAGCCATCCAACCCGACGCAGCCGGTATCGACCTGGGTTCGCGGGAACACTGGGTTGCTGGTCCACCACTTGAGGACAACACACCGAATGTGCAACGTTTCGGCACAACCACACCTGAGCTGTTGCGCCTTGCCGACTGGCTCAAAGAGCAGAAAGTGAAAACCGTCGCCATGGAGAGCACCGGCGTATATTGGATTCCACTGTTTGAGATCCTCGATAGCCGTAGTTTTGAAGTTATCTTGGCCAATGCCCGTCAAGTCAGCCATGTTCCGGGCCGAAAGACCGATATGCTCGATTGTCAATGGCTTCAACTGCTTCACGCCTGTGGCTTGCTGCGTGGCTCGTTTCGGCCTTCAGACGACATCTGTCACCTGCGCGCTCTACTACGTGAACGCAACACCATGGTCGATCAACGCTCAGACTGGATTCGGCGCATGCAAAAAAGCCTGGATCAAATGAACGTCTGTGTGCATCATGCAGTTTCTGACATCACCGGTGTTACCGGCATGGCGATTATTCGCGCCATAGTCGACGGTGAGCGTGACCCACGAATCTTGGCCCAAATGCGTGATCGCCGTTGCCAAAAATCCGAAGACCAAATTGCCGATGAACTGACCGGCAACTGGCGCCCAGAGCATCTTTTCAACCTTCGTCAGGCCTTGAAGATGTACGACAAATTTTGCCAAATAGTGACCGAATAC
>JAAESG010000059.1 GCA_024229615.1 Gammaproteobacteria bacterium
TAAGCTCCTTGCCAAGGACAAAGCGTTGCCGAAACCCTGTAGTGATGGCATTTTCGCGCATGAAAGGTGACTGTATAATCTGCCAGTCAGGATTGTCGAGGCTGGCTGAAACCTCGATTATCACCGCGCCTTCAGCATCCATTTCACCCGTATATTTCCCGCCGGCGATCACGCATACTGCGCGCGGGATAGTGAAGCCATGTATCACTAATTGTGACGCATCGTCCCAGATCCAGTATCCGGTTTGATTATGGATAGCCTTGCCGTCGGGTATTCGATGGACTGAGAGATGGTAGTGCACGGCGACCAGTTCCTGGGTTTCGGCGTTATCCACATCACCAATCGCGCTAAAGTGGATGGTTTCGGTGTACTGGTTATCCTCGATACCTTCGGGTTCTGGCGACAAATCCCGACCCTTGTCTCCCTTCCAGCTACCAATGAGTCCGGTCAACGGTCCGTAATCGATTTCGCTCATGCTTTTTGCCTGTGTTATGAACTACCAATTTTAGAAACAATTGCCCTCGGAGTCACATTCTTTTAGCCTAGGAGGCTGTCGAACTTAGGGAAAATCTACTACGGCGATGGGAAACCGACCCATTCTCTCCATCTTTTTCGTTGCGTAGTTCCCACTATGCGTCTCAAAAGATCAAAAAAATGGGCTTGATTTCCCACTCACCTCGCTACGATTCCCTAAATCCGACAGGCTCCTAGAGCACAAAATATGAGGCCTTCATGCCCGATTCGATCAAGCTACTAGCAACCCGGCGCTTCCGGCCATTTTTTCTGACCCAGCTACTGGGGGCTTTCAACGATAACCTCTATAAAAACGGGTTGACGGTTTTTATTGCCTTCCAGGCGGCCAGCGTGTCCCAGGAAGAAAGCAATACCCTGGTGAACATCGCCGCCGGTTTGTTCATTCTTCCATTTTTCCTGTTTTCACCGATCGCCGGGCAACTCGCCGACAAGCACGAGAAATCGATGTTAATCAGGCGAATCAAATTACTTGAAATCGCTATCATGCTGCTCGGCGCGGCCGCCTTTATTCTGCAGAGTCCCACACTACTGGTAGGCATTTTGTTTTTAATGGGGGCTCAGTCAGCCCTGTTTGGCCCGGTGAAATATAGTCTGTTGCCGCAGGCGCTAGAACCCGCGGAGTTGGTGGGCGGTAATGCGATGGTCGAGTTCGGGACTTTCATCGCGATTTTAATGGGATTGATAGTCGGGGTCTACTTTCTTGGCTTTGGTACCGCGGTGATCGCCGTCGCCGTGGTATTTGTGGCATGCATCGGTTACTGGGTCAGCCGTGGCATTCCGACCCTTCCCGCCGGCGCTCCAGATCTCAAGATCAGCTATCATATTCCAAGACAAACGCTTTGCATACTTCGCGACGCGCGGGCCAACCTGACCGTGTTTTACTCAGTTATGGGTATATCCTGGTTCTGGTTTATCGGCATCACCTATATCACCCAGCTACCTAATTTTGTACGTTATGAACTGGGCGGAGACAGGCAGGTATACGTTTTACTGCTAGCCATGTTTTCCATCGGCATTGGCGCCGGATCATTTTTATGTGAAAAGCTTTCCGGTCGTATCGTTGAAATCGGGCTGGTGCCCATCGGCGCACTCGGACTGACGCTGTTCGGCGTCGATCTCTACTTCAATCAGGGATTATCCGCCAGTACCGATTTGATCGGCCCGGCAAACTTTATCGCGGAGGGCGGGAATCTTCGCGTTTGCTTCGATATCATCATGCTGGGAATCTCGGGTGGTATCTACATCGTACCGCTTTACGCGCTGGTTCAACAACGCAGCGAAGCCAGTAAACGTTCGCGTATCATCGCAGCCAACAATGTACTCAATGCCCTGTTTATGGTGGTCGCCTCGGTTTACGGATTGCTCGCCCTGTCCGCCGGGGTATCGATCCCGATGTTATTCTTAATCATGGCACTGATGAATGCCGTGGTCGCATTGTTCATCTTTATGCTGGTGCCTGAATTTGTCATGCGTTTGTTGATCTGGCTGCTGGTGCACACCCTTTATCGGGTCGATAAACGTGATCTCGACAATATTCCCGACGAAGGACCCGCGGTATTGATATGCAATCATGTCAGTTTTGTCGATGCCATGGTACTGGCCGGTTGTATTCGCCGCCCCATCCGATTCGTTATGTACTACCAAATTTTTAACCTCCCCTTGCTCTCCTTTATTTTCAAGACGGCAAACGCGATTCCGGTTGCCGGTGCGAAAGAGGATAAGGAGATGATGGAACGGGCCTTCGAGCAGATCAGTGAGGCCTTGCGCAATGGCGAACTGGTATGCATATTTCCTGAAGGGAAAATTACCGCAAACGGTGACATGGAAACTTTCAAGCCCGGTGTTTTACGAATTCTCGAAAATGACCCGGTCCCTGTGGTACCACTGGCTTTGCGCGGCCTCTGGGGCAGTTTTTTCAGCCGGGCCTATGGCAACGCGATGAGCCGTCTGTTTCCTCGTGGCATGTTGAGTCGTATCGAACTGGCCGCGGGCGCAACTATCAACCCCGAAGACGCGTCACTGGAGACTATGCAGGAAACGGTTCTGCAATTACGCGGCAACAGGCTCTAACCCGCATTTCTCACCAGGGGCGCGATCATCCCGCCCCTGGTGAGAAATGCGGGCTAATCTCCCATCATCAACTCAGCATTGTGGCTGAGGATGCGAGTCAGAAACCTACATACCGCGTCGACGCGGGCAACCTGGCGCAAATCTTCGTGTACCAGTAGCCAGTACGTACGTTCAACCGATATCTGTTGCGGCAATATCACCTGCAAGCGGTCTTCCTGGTAAGCCATGAAACAATGTACCAGTCCGAGGCCGACCCCGTGCAGAATCGCGTTGTACTGGGCGCTGACATTGGTGCTTCGAAAAACAACCTGCGCATTCTTTACGGTACTATCGAAAAAACGCAGTTCCGGCATCACGATCAAATCATCGATGTAAGAGACAAATCCATGTTGAGCAAGATCCTCAGGACCAGTGATCGGAGCGTGCCGTGCCAGATAGTCGCGTTCGCCATACAGACGCAGCCGATAGTCACACAGTTTCCAGGCGATCAGGCGTCCACTTTCGGGTCGTGAAAAACTGATCGCGATATCGGCTTCGCGTTTGGACAGACTCATGCGCCGGGTTTCGGCGACCAACTCGATTTCGATATCCGGATGCAATTTGCGAAACTCGGTTATGTGTTGTGCTATGACCTGAGAACCCAATGCCTCGGGTGCGGCAACTCTCACTGTTCCCGCCAGCCAGGCATCTTTACCGGCGATATCCTGATACAACTGATTCGACTGGGTCTCGATCTGTTCGGCCAGCGGCAACAGACGCAAGCCCGCGTCGGTAAGCTGGTAACCACGCGGTGACTTGTCGAACAGACGCACATTTAGCTGCGTCTCCAACGCCGTAATCCGCCGGCTAACCGTGGTGTGGTCTACCTGCAGGCGCGCCGCCGCCCGAACCAGTTTGCCCTGGCGTGAAAGCTCGAGGAAATAACGCAAATCGTCCCAATCGTACATCTAGCCTGGCTCCCACTTGTTTGATCGTTGTGCCGTTACGTCAACCCAGCCCGTGCTGGGCCACCGCGCAAGCGGAGATTTCGTAATGCTTTCATGAAATGTTAAACTGATTGTGTATTTTTGCAGAATGGATGTGAGTATAAAACTATATTTTTGCATAAATATGTTGTCTATACTGCGCTTCCCAGTTTTAATTTCAGCCATACAGGAGCCTCCATGAGCCAGCCAGCCGAAGTCGTATCCACCAAAATCACCCAACTGAGTCATTATGTCAACGGTGAACACATCGCCGGTAACAGCGGTCGCTTTGGCGATATTTTTAATCCGAGTAAAGGCGTTAAGATCAGCGATGTACCGCTGGCATCGAAAACCGAAGTCGAAGCCGCCATCGCCGTTGCCGAGGAAGCCTTTCCGGCATGGGCCGCCACTTCCGTACTACAGCGATCGCGCATCATGGCGCGCTATGTACAGCTGTTGTACAAACACCAGCATGAACTGGCGACACTGGTATCAACCGAACACGGCAAAGTCATCGAGGACGCCATGGGTTCGGTATTGCGCGGCATCGAAGTGGCGGAATTTGCCTGCGGTGCGCCGCATGCGCAAAAGGGTGAGTTTTCCGACAACGTTGCACGCGGTATTGATATCTACTCGATGCGCAAACCGTTGGGTGTTGTTGCCGGAATTACTCCGTTTAATTTTCCCGCGATGATCCCGTTGTGGATGGCCGGAATGGCCTTGATAACCGGTAACACCGTGGTCCTGAAACCCTCCGAAAAAGATCCGTCCTGTCCGTTGCGCCTGGCCGAGTTGTTTGTCGAAGCTGGCGCACCTGCTGGTGTCTTCAATGTTGTCAACGGTGACAAGGAAGCGGTTGATACCCTGCTCAACGATGATCGCGTCAAGGCGGTCAGTTTCGTCGGCTCAACCCCGATTGCGAAGTATGTCTACGCCACCGCGACCGCCAATGGCAAACGTTGTCAGGCCATGGGCGGCGCCAAGAATCATATGTTGATACTGCCTGACGCCGATCTCGAAGACGTTGCCAACGCCCTCATGGGTGCGGCCTACGGTTCGGCCGGTGAACGCTGCATGGCTATTTCGGTCGGCGTTTGTGTCGGCGATGAAGTTGCTGACAAACTGATCGACATTCTCAAGCCACGTGTCGAAGGATTACAGATCGGTACCAGTCTCGATACCGGCCTCGAAATGGGGCCGCTGGTGACCAAAGAGCACCGCGAGAAAGTCATGAATTATATCCAGATGGCGCAGGATGAAGGCTCACGCCTGGTCGTCGATGGTCGAGGCTTCGTCTGTGAAGGACACGAAAACGGCTACTTCCTCGGTGGCTCATTGATCGATAACGTAACACCCGAAATGCAGTCCTACCAGGAGGAAATTTTTGGGCCGGTGCTGCAGATCATGCGAGTCGGCTCTTTCGATGAAGGTGCGGCGCTGGCAACCGATCATCCCTATGGTAACGGCACATCGATTTTTACCAAGAACGGCGCAGCGGCCAGAACTTTTGCCGACAAGGTTGAAGTCGGCATGGTCGGTATCAACGTTCCGATTCCCGTGCCGCTCGCTTTCCACAGTTTCGGCGGCTGGAAATCATCGGCCTTCGGTGACCACAATCAGTATGGCATGGAAGCGCTGCGCTTTTACACCAAGGTAAAAACTGTCACCGCGCGCTGGCTGAACAGCGAACTCGATGCCGAATTTTCCATGCCGGTGCTCAAGTAATGATCTAGCCGGTATCGCTTGAGGCGGCTGTTATCCCTGGCTACCACCCTTATTCTGATGGGGGTGGTAGCATCATTATTGCATCTGTTGCTTATCTGCCTGGGTGCGTCCAACTTGCTTACTCTACTGGCATACGCCCTGCCCGCTTCCATTTACATCTCGTATTGCATGCATCCACGACGCGCCTAGATAATCGCTTCCGCTGTGCAAATCTATTGCAGTTTTAGCACCGTAATGCTGGTAGCAGCCGGACTGGTCTATTTTATTGGATAGAGAACCCAGGGCCGCATCTCACCGGCACCTGTCGCGAAGATATCGATATGCCGTAGCAGGAAGGCGGTGAAAGTGACAGGCTAGCCCGCATTTCTCACCAGCTTTCGTAGCGAGACGACGAGAGGTCTTGCCCTGCCTGAATTTTGCGAGCTCTCTGACCGAGCCAAATGCAGCCAGGCTGCGGGGAATTCGACCCTAAGAGATTAAATATTCAAGGCAAGGGTGCCTGACCGTAACGAAGGCATTCTTCAATATAGGCCTGGGTACTTTGTGGCATCGGGACCCTCGCACCGGCGATATAACTGATCAAGCGACGGCCTTCTTCGATCAAATTACGTCCATAGGCCATACGCATACGTAGCATTTGATCGGCGTCAGTAGGGAGTTCGGGCCGAAATGCGTCGAGTTGCTCACCGAGTGCGACGAATTTCGGCCATACCTGAAAAATGACGGGATCCTTCTTCATGGTCTCAGCTGCCTGGCGTGCCGCTGTCGCATAGTCGACTATCAGACTTTCCAGCCCGCCAAACAGAGGGCGACTGCAGAACACTTCGATCATGCAATCTGCAACCATGTCTATCTCGCACATGCCTTGTGCAATTTTAATAAAGCGTGACTCGAAAAAATCGGCCACCGGCATCGTGAAGGCCTTGAACGGTTCGCCCCAGATTTCGTCTATCCCCTCGCATCCGCTGTGATGCTTGACTTGTCGACCGAGCGCCAAAGCTTCCTGAAAACAGTCACTACACTGGCGCATCAGTTCATTGTTACAACTGACCTGCACGCCAAGGTCGCCCAGATCCACGATCGCGGTAAACAAATCCGTGGCCCGGTTGAAGAGAGCACCCGCCAGCATCGCGGCGTTAACCCGCTTGCGCTCAAGGTTGGTTTCAATTTCGTAGGCTTCACGGGCAATATCGAGACTGCTGCCAGGCGTATTGATGCCTGCTTCAGTATGATGGAATGCGCGCCGCGTAAGACTGTCGATCAGACGCTTGCGATTGGCCAGCGTTTCCTGCAGCGGGGAATAGTATCGAATCCAGTAACCATCGTAGAAAATATACTCTATCTCGTCGATGACACGCCGATCGCCATTTGTCGCTGCAGGTTTATCTTGGTAAGCGGTTTGCATGTGGTCCGCAGGTTACTTCTATCATTTGGGATCTGACAATCATAAATCAATCCAGCTACAATGTTATGAAATCTGCTGGGGTAATCAATTAAATTTTTGAATACCTCCAGGCGCCGAATTTGTGCCATGGCTCATGCAGTGAGCCGTTACCTGCTTACAATTACCATGTTTCGCAAAATAATCACTCCACCATGGCCTTAACCATTCTGAGCTCGAACCGGGTCGAAACCCTACAGGCGCGACTAACACGGCAGCTTGCAGCAGAGCCGCTAGAGGATCCATTCGCGCCCGAGTTGATCGTGGTTCCTACCTATGCCATGTCACGCTGGTTAAATATACGCATCGCGGAGCAACAGGGGATCGCGGCGAATATTCAGTATCCGCAGATGGGAGCATGGATCTGGTCCCTCGCGGGTTCACTACTCGACAATACACCGGCTAGAGACCCCTATTCCCGGGACACCCTCGGCTGGCAGGTTTTCGCAGCTTTACCCGAATTGCTCAAACAGGCTACCTTCACACCTCTACGGCGTTACCTCGATGACGATCGAAGTGGAATCAAGTGCTGGCAACTAGCCTTGCGCATCGCTGAAAGTTTTGATCGCTACCAGGCCTACCGACCGCAGTTGATTCGAGACTGGTCGAAGAATGATGACGAGCAGTGGCAAGCATTGTTATGGCGCAAGATCGTCGACAACACGAATCTGCCGCATCGCGTCCACAGCCTGTCGAAATTGATTGACAGACTCGATTCCGCGCAATCAATTTCTGAGTTACCCGAGCGCGTTAGCCTGTTTGCACTTTCGAGCATGCCGCCGTTGTACCTCGAAGTACTCAGTGCTCTTTCCCGACACCTCGAATTGAACCTTTACCTGCATAGTCCTACCGATCAGTACTGGGCCGATCTCGAAAGTGAAAAGCGTCGATCGAAACTGCGCCTGGCACAGCCGGAACTGGATGAGCTTTTCGATGCTGGCAACGAACTTCTCTCTTCGTGGGGCCGCCAGGGGCAAATTTTCCAGGATTTACTGCTGAATCACGCGAGTACGTATTCGATCGATATCGATATGTTTGTCGAACCGGAAAACAAAAACCTGCTCAACTCAATCCAGCGCTCTATTTTTACTGTGACTGAAAACTCGTCACCAGCAGCCCTCGACGACTCGGTAAGTATTAACGTTTGTCACAGCGCAATGCGCGAATGCCAGGTGCTACTAGATCGCATCCTGGCCATGCTCGACCAGGATGCGAAGTTGGGTCCCGAGGACATACTGGTGATGATTCCGGATATCGCCACTTATGCGCCATATATAGAAGCCGTATTCCAGCGCGAGCGAGTGGCCTGCAATATTTCCGATATCACGCTTGCTGACGAACATCCTCTGGTTATGACGTTTCTGCAATTACTGAATCTACCGCGCAGCCGCTTTAGCGTAACCGATGTCCTCGCCTATCTCGACAACGAGGCATTGTGTCGTTGCTTCTCACTAGACGCAGGGGCTCTGCAAGATATTTATAGCCTTGTTCAGCAGGGAAATACTCGATGGGGCATCGAGGCCGAGCAAAAAAAACAATTTGATCTGCCCGCGACCCCCGGCAACACCTGGCAGCAGCTACAGGAGCGATTTTTCAGTGGTTACGCGCTGTCGAGCGATGACCTGTGGAACGGGATTGCACCCCTGCCATTCTCCGATGAAGGTGTGGCCGAATCGATGGGGCGTTTCTGGCATTTTTTCGAGCGCCTGTGTCATTGGCGCAAGCTTCTCAATAAATCTCGCAGCACCAGTGACTGGCAAGTTCTCCTGCTACAGATGCTGGAAGAATTTTTCGTAGAGACCGATACCCAGGATTCGCGTCTGCAGCAAATACGCCAAACCATCAGCGAAATTGGCGCGGCGCCGGATTGTGAGATTTCTCCTGAGTTGATAGTTCATCTGCTGGAACACGCACTTAAAACCAGCGCGCAAAGCGGCCAACTCTACTCAGGAGGCATCACCTTTTGCGGCATGCGCCCGATGCGCAGTATACCGTTTAAGGTCATTTGCCTGCTCGGCATGAATCGTGCTGACTTTCCGCGACGCGATTCAATCAGCGATTTTGAAATCATGGCCTCACAACATCACGCGGGCGATCCCAGTCAACGTGACGAAGATCGTTACTTGATGCTGGAAACCCTGTTATGCGCACGTCAGAAATTATATCTCAGCTATAGCGGTCGTAGTCTCAAGGACAATAGTCAGCAACAACCCTCGGTGCTGCTACAGGAAATGCTTGATTTTATAGATACCCGTTTCAAGGTTGACGCCAATAAACAGAAATTAAGTGCTCAGTTGACACGGGAATATTCCTTACAGGCTTTCTCGGCGTCGAATTTTGAAGCGCCCCAGTGCGGATACAGCCGCTATTGGTGCGAGGTCTCCAATCAATTGGCCAGTCACGACATAGAAACACCTCGCCCGTGGCCAGAACAGCCGCTAACAACAACCTCGACCGATAACAATATCGATCTGGATCAGCTGCGTCGTTTTATCAATCACCCGATCCAGTATTTTTTTCGCACCCGTCTTAACCTTTATCTCGATCGCGATGACCTGCATGTCGACGATGAAACATTTGATTTGAACCCACTTGAGCAATGGCGATTAAAACAACAATTGGCCCGTGACACACTGTCGGGTAGCGACCAGGGTAGCGAACGCCTGATCGCCGAGGGTTTACTCGCACATGGTCAGGCCGCCGCAACCCAGATCGATAACATCCGGCAGGCTCAAGCGGGCTGGTTCGAAGCATTGGCCGAGTTCGTCGAATGTCGGGATACAAGCTTGCCGATCGATCTATCAATAGGCAACACTGCTCGTTTAAGTGGCACCGTCAACGCCTACTTCCCTGGCAAGGGCTTGATGGCCTATCACCCGGGCAGGTTCAAGGGTCGTCATTTGCTGATACTGTGGATCGACCACCTGGCGCTTTGTGCCGGTGAACTATGGGGCGCCGACGAATCCAGCCTGCTTCTGGCGACTGACCAGAGCTGGAGAATTCCACGACTTGATGCGTCCGATGCATTGCGGCAACTCGAAGACTATTGCGCGATTTACCTCGAGGGTCAAAGTTTGCCTCTACCCATTCTGCCCGAATCCAGCTACGCCTGGGCCTGCGAAGCGGATCGCCACAAGGCGCACACCAGGCTCGAGCAAATCTGGCAAAACAAGTGGGCGCAAAACTCAGGTGGCGATACCAGCGATCACTACATCGAGATGATTTTACAAGGCGGCTATCGATTACCATTCGACCAGGACCGCTTTGAAGATTATGCACAACGCCTTTATACTCGGTTGCTTCAACATGGGGCCAAACAATGACCCGGCCGGCGTTTCTGGATGCCCGTGGCAGCCTGGAGCTGGGCCTGTCCGGAATCAACCTGATCGAGGCCAGTGCCGGAACCGGTAAAACCTATACCATCGCAAATCTTTATCTGCGACATATCCTTGAAGGACGCAAGCCCGCAGAAATCCTGGTTGTCAGCTTCACCAATGCTGCCACCGACGAGTTGCATCAACGGATTCACGCACGGCTATACCAGGCCTGGGAAGTACTGAAGTCCGGACAAGCCCCGCAAGACGAATTTCTGACGCGACTGCTGAGCCAACAACTGGCGCTCGAGCAAGACCAGCAGCATGCATGCATGAGGCGAATTCAATCCGCATTGCGTAGCATGGACGAGGCGATGATTTCTACCATTCACGGATTCTGCCATAGTGCGCTGCAGGATCATGCGCTGCTCAGTAATTGCCAGTTTGAAACGCAGATTGTCGCCAATGACGATGATTACTGGGAAGCCGCCCTGAAAGATTGGTGGCGTCGCAGTTGCTACCCGCTTGGCGCTGCAGCATGGGCGCTGTTCAGCCAGGCAATTCCCGGGCTTAAAGAGTTGCTTCGCTGGCACCGGCAATTACGCAGTCATCCCCGGGATCGTTTGCTTCCCGTGGTCGAGACGGCGTTGACCGATTTACTCATTCAGCATGCCGAACTCGATCACGATGCACAGGCTCAGCAAAACCTGTTACGCAAGATCAAATCCCGTGCGCTGACCGAAGCGCATGAATTTGCGCAACGGCAAGTGGCGGCACAAAAACAGGCCCAGGCCCGGCTTGCCTACCAGGATCAGCTTGACCTGTTGCTGAAAGCACTGGAACAAGATGATAGCGGCAATCTCGCGCAGCGTCTCAGGACCCGGTTTCCAGTCGCCATGATCGATGAATTTCAGGATACCGATGATGTTCAGTTCAGAATTTTCCAACTGCTTTATTTCTCGCAGCACGATGTCAGCCTGACTTTGATCGGAGACCCGAAACAGGCGATATACAGCTTTCGTGGTGGCGATATTTTTACCTATATCAAAGCCCGCCAGCATCCCGACATCAGCATTTATGCCTTGCACACAAACTGGCGTTCGCAGCCGGGGCTGGTTAACACAGTCAACCATATATTCGGCAATCGCGAGCAAGCCTTTATTTTCGACGAAGCCATCGCATTCAGCCCGGCGCAATCAAGCCCACTGAACGACTCAGCCTGGCTGTCCATCGACGACCAACCCACGACGGCCACAACCCTGTGGCGAATCCCGTTGCGGGAGAACGGTAAGACCTTGCTGGTGGGAGATGCTCGTCAGCGACTGAATCAAGCCGTTGTCAGTGAAATTGCACGCCTTCTGGACTCAAATTGTATGATTCAGGACCACGTGCTGCAATGCGGGGATATTGCCGTACTGGTACGCGAACGTGACGAAGGGGAGGAACTGCGGGCCTGCCTTGCTATGGCAGGCATAGGCTCGGTCACCATTGGCCGCGAAACAGTATTTGCCAGCCGTGAAGCCCAGGGCTTATACGATCTGGTTGAAGGAATCGCGCATCCCACCGATGATCGTTGCCTGCGACGGGCCCGCGCCAGCGCCTTGTTCAGTTCGGATTATTTGTCCCTCGCAGAATTTTTTGACAATGACAAAAGCTGGCAAAGATGGTCTGATCAAATCATCAGTTTGCATCAAACCTGGCTCCGAAACGGGTTCATCACCATGTTCCAGCAAATGCTGGAAAACCTCGATCCGGCAACTGCTCTAGCCAGACAAACGAATGCCGAGCGCAGGCTTACCAACCTCACCCATCTGGCAGAGCTTTTGCAGCAACAGTCACGTACCAGTCCGGGCATTGATGCACTGATCAGCTGGTTTCAGCAACAGATGAATGGCGGTTCGGGAGATGAGGCTGAATTACGACTGGAAAGCGATGCTGAACTGGTCAAGATCGTCACCGTGCACAAGAGCAAGGGGCTTGAGTATCCGGTTGTCTTCCTGCCGTTTATGTGGCGTTGCAAGCTGGCCACTAAAGGCTCGACTTTATTGCGTTACCACGACGACGACAATCTTGCCTGTATCGATCTGGGCTCCGAGGAGTTCGAACGGCATGGCTTTATCGCCGAAAAAGAACGACTGGCCGAAGATTTACGCCTGTTGTACGTAGCACTGACCCGAGCCAGATCAAAACTTTACCTGGCCTGGGGCGATGTTGGTGACGGCCGCAGCAAAGGGCAACCGAAACATTCTGCGCTGGCCTATTTACTGCATTCGATACAATCGCCCACCGATCTCAATGTCAGCTTGCCAATGGGCTTCGATAATACGGCCACGATGTTTGAAGATCTTCACGAGTTTGCGCAGGGATGTGACGATATTGAAATTGTCGAGCTCCCGGATAACTCTCCCAATCCGCACAGGCCTGGAGACCTGAAAATACAAAAATCGGAGGCTCGTGAATTCAAGCGCGTGATGGGACCCGCGTGGCGAATCAACAGTTTCAGCAGCCTGACCAGAGATGTTCATCAGACGTCTCACCAGGGTGAGCGTATCTGCCATGGCGATGCTATTCTTGATTTCCCCGCTGGAAGCCATATAGGCCTGCTAGTCCACCTGCTGCTCGAGCATCTCGATTTCCAGCAGGACATCGGGGTCCAGGGCAAAATCCTGATCGAAAAGATGGCTCCCTCTTACGGCGTCACCGACAGAGAGCAATTACAAACGCTGAATCACTGGTTAGAGTTGATTGTTACCACGGCGCTCGATCGAAAAGGATTACAACTCGTGGAGATCGGCAACTCAAAACGCCTCAACGAAATCAAGTTCGATTTTGCACTCGATCATTTCAATGTCGAAGCCGTTAATGGTTTGCTGCAACAGACTGTAGAACAGCCGCTACAACCGATTAGCGCTACAGAGTTTCGTGGATTGTTAACCGGGGTCATTGATTTGGTATTCGAGTACCGGGGAAAGTATTATCTGGCCGACTACAAGAGTAATCATCTGGGCTCAAAACTGACCGACTATGCACCCCAGAATCTAGCCCGTGCGATGCTTGATCGGCGTTACGACCTGCAGGCACTACTGTACTCGGTTGCATTGCATCGTTACCTGCAACAACGCCTGCCAGATTACAGCTACACCGAACATTTTGGCGGTTGTTACTATTTGTTCCTACGCGCCATGCGCCCCGATAGCGGGTGCGAGTACGGTGTTCATTTTGAGTGTCCAGCCCAGCAGCGACTCGACGCGTTACAACAACTGCTGGCATTTACCCCACATGACCCGGTGGTAGAGTGAATCACCTGCTCCGTCATTTGGCTCGTTATGGTGATATCAGCTGGTTGAGTTATCACTTCGCGAAATTCATTGCCGCTCAGTCCGGGCTCGGCATCGACGATCTGGTTTGCCTGAGCGCAGCCCTGGTATGCGAAGCCAATCAACAGGGCAGTGTTTGTATCGACCTGTCACAACTCGGCAATAAACCCCTGTTTGGCAGCGCCAGCATCGATGCTGGCCATATACAAAGTGCCGAGACACCGGCAGCCTGGCAGCAACACCTGCTGGCAAGCGGCAGTGTCGGAAGGCCGGGCGAAACTACCCCCTTAATCCTGGATGGAATGCGGCTTTACCTGAACCGATTCTGGTTTTACGAAGACTTCCTTGCCCGCAAAATCCTGCATATGCTTGAGTCTGACCCGGGGGATGACCGAATCTCCGTTGCAGAACTTGTAGAGTCCATGTTTGCGCAGGCAGGCGGAATCGATCAGGATCAGAAAAATGCGATTGTAATCGCCGCCAGTCGCCTTTTTTGTGTCATTTCGGGTGGCCCGGGTAGTGGCAAAACTTCGACTGTCATTCGTCTGTTGAGCGTACTGCTGACACAAAATCCCGAATGCCGTATTGCAATTGCCGCACCCACCGGCAAGGCCGCCGCGCGCATGATCGACGCTATTCACGCGCGGGTCGATCAGCTCGAAATCGATGCCCGGCTAAAATCGCTGATGCCCGACAAGGCACAGACGATTCATCGACTGCTTCGTTATCGACGTCAGGGTTTTGAATACAACGAACAGCACCGACTTCCAGTTGATTGCGTAATCATCGATGAAGCCTCTATGATCGACCTGAAACTGATGTTTCACCTGGTTTCGGCCCTGCCGAACGACGCTCGCCTGATTCTACTCGGAGACCGGGATCAGTTGTCTTCTGTTGCCGCGGGTAATGTACTGGGAGACATCACCGGTCATGGACATGAACCTGATTACGATTCAGGCTCTATTGAAAAGTCTATCGCGCTTTTGCGAAGCAACTACCGTTTCAACCAGGACAGTGCTATTGCGGAACTCTCTGGTCTGATCAATCAGGGCAAGAAAACCGAGGCAATCGAATTACTACAACATAACGAACGCGGCCTGCACTGGTACAAGGAGAATGGGGATCAAATTAATGCCAGTGTGCTCCGCTGGATTGACGCTGCCTATCAGACAATCTTCGAATGCGAAACCCCTGAGCTGGCACTCAAGGTTTATCAAAGCACCCGGGTGCTGTGTACGACTAACCGCGGACCACTCGGTATTGAATCCATTAATCGTGGGATTTCGAGAGTATTTCAGCAGCGCAATCAAATGCCCGAATCCGACCGATATCACGGTTTGCCGATAATGATTACGCGTAATCACCAACAACTGGAGCTGTTTAATGGTGACACCGGTATTTTATGGGACTTTGGCGCAGGTTTACGCGCCTGTTTTCTTGATAGTGAAGGCGGCATTCGCGATCTGGCGGTGAACCGTTTACCCACATTTACACCTGCCTGGGCCAGCACCGTACATAAATCTCAGGGTTCCGAGTTTGACAGCGTTCTGTTGATATTGCCTTCAGACACCGATTCTGAAGTGTTGTCGCGCGAACTACTTTACACCGCGGTGACTCGGGCGCGTGAACAGTTTGTTTTGCATGCGTCAGTCAACGCCGTTTGCTACGCTGTCGACAATCTTACCCGTCGTCATTCCGGGCTCGCACAGCGGCTGGGTTGGCCCGACCAGGCAACCCCGCCAGGTCCGAGGCAAACTTGATTTCAACCGCGTATATACTAAACAGTAGAATCAGACTCAGAGGATTCCCTGTGGTTTACGGCCGAATAAATTCCCCACTTTTAGCGGGCTTCAGTGCACTATGATGAACTCCAGCCTCGGCAAAGCCCTGATCGTCGATGACGAGAAAACCAATCGACTCATACTGAAGTCGCTGCTTAGCAAGCAAGGTTATCAGACCATTGAAGCCATCAATGGGCAGGAAGCAATCGACCTGTTCAAGCAGGAGAATCCAAGCATCATCTTCATGGACGTCATGATGCCGATCCTCGATGGCTATGAAGCGACACGTCAAATCAAGGCAGCGTCTGCAAATCGATTTGTTCCGGTGATTTTCCTAACCGCGATGAGCGATGAAGAGGCGCTCGCCCAGTGTATCGAGGCCGGTGGCGACGATTTCCTGGTCAAGCCCTACGACAAAATCATCCTGCAAAGTAAAATCCGTTCAATGCAGCGTATTGCCGCATTGAATCGCGAGGTACAGGGCATGTACAGCATGATTCACCGCGAGCAGGAAATTGCCGAATCGGTGTTTATCAACGCCATACAGAGTTCAAACATCCAAAATCAGTACCTGCGCCAGGTGGTGCGACCCGCGGGCATATTTAGCGGTGATATGGTGTTATCCGCCTATTCGCCCTCGCGCGACCTGTTCTTTCTGACTGGTGATTTCACCGGACACGGATTGCTAGCGGCTTTAGGTGCCATGCCGGTTTCTGAAGTGTTTCGTGCGATGACGACAAAGGGATTCAGCCCCGAGGAAATCCTCACCGGGATCAACAAGAAGCTGAAGTCGATGCTACCCGTGGGTATGTTTTTTGGTGCCCAACTGGTCGTCGTCAATCATGATCTTGAACATGTGCGGGTTTTCAATGCCGGCATGCCGGATGTTCTAATCGTCGATGGTGAAACCAACCAGGTCAAACATCGCCTCAAATCCACCGGCCTGCCGCTTGGCGTCGACGCGGGTATCGATCCCAAGGAAATGCTGCAATATGCACCGATCGACTATAACGACAAAATCCTGATGTACAGTGATGGCCTGATTGAAGCACGTAACTCCAATGATGAGGAGTTTGGCAACGAGCGCCTCATAGCGTCTATTTCGAACGCGCCGAAAAACAGTATCTTCGATCATATATTCGACGACATCGATAGCTTTTGTGGTGATATCACTACCCAGGCCGATGACGTCACGCTGGTGGAAATTACTTGCGTCCACGATGTTTTGCCCGAAATTGAAGTTCACGAATACATCAAGCCCTCTACGCTGTTGCTCGGTGACCGAGGTGAATGGAAGCTATCGTTACGCTTCAACGGAAGCCGTTTGCGCGAAACCAACCCGGTACCGGTGCTGGTCAACTACCTGATGGAAATGGAGGAACTGGAAGCCGAACGGCAATCATTGTTTACGGTTATGACCGAGCTGTATATTAACGCCCTCGATCACGGCGTGCTCGGTCTCGACTCCAATCTCAAGGTTGATCCGGCAGGATTCGAAGCCTATTTCCAGACACGAGAATCTCGCCTGGCTAATCTCGACAGCGGTTATGTCATATTTAATCTATCGGTCGAACAGGAATCGGCCCGACGCAGTATCCTGCTGCGCGTCGAAGATAGTGGCAAGGGTTTTGATTTCGAAAATCATGCGCCTCCGATTGCCAGAGAAACCGCTTTGAGCGGCAGGGGTATTCTGCTAATCCAGGACTTGTGCGAATCGCTGGAATATCACGGTAAGGGCAATATTGCGATCGCCCGCTTCAGTTGGAGTACAACGTTACCGGTTTGCCCGGATCTAGGAGCCTGTCGGATTTAGGGAATCGTAGCGAGGTGAGTGGGAAATCGAGCCCATTCTTTTTGATCTTTTGAGACACATAGTGGGAACTACGTAACGAAAAAGATCGAGAAAATGGGCCGGTTTCCCATCGCCGCAGTAGATTTTCCCTAAGTCCGACGGAACTCCTAGGGTGTTAATTCTTGCCTTACCAGGAAATTCATAATTTGAATCATACGCTCATTGCTGCCCGCCTGGGATGCTGACACCATGTATTTACCATTAACGATCACCGCCGGCACGCCCTGGTGACCATAGCGCTTTTCCTTTTGTATATTCTTGCGGATCTGAGTTTCGACAGGAAAAGAAAAGTAATTTTCTCGAAACGCTTTTTCGTCCAGGCCCAGTCCAGCGGCAAATTCAGCTAGGGTATCGAGGCTGTTCAAACGTTGCCGTTTCAGATGAAGTGCATCAAACAGGGCTTTATGGGCTCGATCGAGCGCGCCCATCATTTTAAAGGCATAGTAAGTGCGGGCATGCTCGGTCCAGCGCGGATTGAGCGACGACGGCACCTGCTCGAAGACAACTGTTTCGGGCAAGGTTGCGGACCAGCGTTCGACGTAGGGCTCGAAACGAAAACAATGTGGGCAGCCATACCAGAATATTTCGGTAACCACGATCTTGTCAGGTTGCGAAGTCTTTACTGCGGGCTCAATCAACTGATAATCGGTACCTGCGCTAAAACTCATTTGCGCCGCAGCACCACCCGAAAACAGCAGTAATACCGCCAAACTCATTAGCCAACGCTTGATCATTGTGTTTCTCCTGAAAAATCCTTCATCTACTGACCTTATTTTGCACGATTAGTTTAACTCGACGATAAACCGTGTCAGGTTAATCTTGGCTGAATGAGACACTAGACGATTTTATTGAATACCCGCGATGTAGGCTGCGACCGACTTCATTTCCATTTCCGACATGCGTACCACAACATTACGCATCATTTGGCCGGTGTCGTTAGCGCGCGCACCCTGTTTGAAATTCTTCAGCTGGGTAAGCATGTACTCCGGGTGTTGGCCTTTGAGCGATGGCCATCCGGCCGGTCCGTTACCCTGACCACTAGGTGCATGACAGCCCATACAGGCTGCTACGTGGGTTTCGGTTATTCCGCCACGATAAATACTTTCACCGGTCTCGACCAGCTCGCCGTCGAATGCAACCGCTTTTCCCTGCTGGCTTTCATAGTAAGCAGCAAGATTTTTCATATCGTCGTCGTTAAGCAACGCGACCATACCCACCATTGTGGGATCATTTCGACGTCCTTCCTTGAAATCCTTTAACTGCTTGTAGATATAGCTGGCGTGCTGGCCTGCCAGTGACGGCCAGGCCCCATTGGCGCTATTTCCATCCGCGCCATGACATGCGGCACACACGGCACTCTTAGATTTACCGGCTTCGATATCACCTGCATTCGCAGCAAATGACAGCAGAGCGGACAAGGCCAAAATCATGGCTCCAACTTGGCTGGCTTTCATTATCTCTCCAGGGGGAAAACGTACGGAAATTTCGGGCGCAAATGTATATCATACACCAGCCACTCGTTCAACCGTAACCCGACAGCATCCATAAGTATTTCTTTCAAACAAGCGAAATTTACCACCAGTGCGTTCGATTTATCGCAGTTGCTGGCCGACGATGGCGCCGAGGTTGCCTTCGCCGGACGCTCAAATTCGGGCAAATCGAGCGCGATAAACTGCCTGACGCGTCAAAAAGGTCTGTGTAAGACCAGCAAGACTCCCGGACGCACGCAGTTGATCAATTTTTTCGAGCTCGTGCAGGATAAATACCTGGTCGACCTGCCCGGGTATGGTTTCGCCAAAGTCTCAAAAAAAATGCGCAACCATTGGGACCAGGTACTTTCGACATATCTGTTGCGGCGCCAGTCCCTGCGTGGCCTGGTTATCGTGGTCGACATTCGCCGCGGTATCAGCGACCTTGACCAGGCTCTGGTCGACCTGCTGGGACACAGCCTGCCACTGCATATTTTGCTAACCAAATCTGACAAGCTGTCGCGCTCGGCGATTCTCAAAGTCGTCGCCAAGACCGAGGCCCAACTAGAGGGCCAGCAACAGAGCGTGTCTACGCTGTCTATTCTGAATCGTCAGGGACTCGAATTACTCGAACAGAAATGCCGCCAATGGCTTGAATTAGACTAACCTGAATATTTCACCAGTCGGTCTCAACTTTTCGTTATCCATTGAATATGAAAGGTTAATTGATAGTTTTATGCCAAGTGAGACTGTGCA
>JAAESG010000060.1 GCA_024229615.1 Gammaproteobacteria bacterium
CCTGCCTGATGCACACGCGGTTGTTGCACGGCTCGGCACCCAATCTTTCCGATCAACCACGCACGTTATTTATTTGTGAATACATGGCCGAGGATTCATACCCATTGCAGAGCAATCATATCCCCAGCAAGTACATGTATGAAATTGTGCGTGGAGAATGCACTCACCGAGTGCGTTGCAGCGATTACACGATACATTTTCCAGAAGTACCGATCGGTGCCTCTTTCTTTGAACAACAGGCAAAGGCAGTGAACTAATGTCTCAAACCACACCACCGCGCGGATTTCCCGTCGACGAATTTGAAACACGACTCGCCAAGGCACAAGCCGAGATGCATGCCGGTGAAATGGACGGCATCGTACTCACCACGCCGCAAAACTTTCGCTACTTTTCGGGCTTTAATTCGCAATTTTGGGAAAGCCCGACACGACCGTTCTTTTTAGTCGTTCCGCGCGAAGGCCTGCCCATTGCGGCGGTGCCAACAATCGGTGGTCCGGCGATGGAAACCACCTGGGTGACCGACATCCGCACCTGGCCTGCGCCCTGTCCGCAAGACGATGGTGTCAGCCTGCTGGACAGTGTGCTCACCTCGCTACCACGACGCTTCGGAAAAATCGGCTGGGAAATGGGACGCGAATCGATTATTCGCATGCCGATCGTCGACTTTGATCGCCTGCGAAGAAATATTTCCGCTATCGAGTTTGTCGATGGATCCGCACTGGTCTGGGGATTGCGCATGGTCAAGTCTGAACGCGAAATCGCCAAGCTACGTGAAGCCTGTCGCATCGGCAGTGATGCTTTCGATCTGTTCCTGGAAACAGTTCGCTACGGCGATACCGAAGTCGACATGGCGCGTGAATTTCGTAAAGCGGCATTTGAATGTGGTGCGGACAACGCGCCATTTGTATCCGTGTGTTCGGGCCCCGGCGGCTACTCGCAGGTAATCGTCGGCCCACAGGAGACGCCGCAAACCGATGGACAAATCATGTTTGTCGATACCGGCTTGCAGTTTGATGCCTACTTCTGCGACTTTGACCGCAACTTTGCTTTCGGTCATATCAGCGACGATGCGAAACGTGCCCACGAAACCGTATGGGATTCAACGCAAGCGGGCATCGATGCGGCACGACCGGGGATTACCTCGGAAGACTTATGGACAGCACAAAATAAAATACTCGAAGCCGCCGGCGCAAAATCAGGCAACAACGTGGGTCGTTCCGGTCACGGGCTTGGCATGCACCTCACCGAACCACCGTCGAATATGCCGGGCGATAAAACCCTGTTGAAACCCGGCATGGTGATGACGGTCGAACCTGGCATGGAATACGCACCGGGGAAGATGATCGTGCACGAAGAAAATCTGCTGATCACTGAAAACGGTTGCGAGTTGCTAACCCGGCGCGCCCCAAAGGACATGCCGATAATACTCGAATAATGGTATGGGGCATTAATCCCCTATTGCTGTATCTCTAGGAGCCGGTCGGATTTAGGGAATCGTAGCGAGGCGAGTGGGAAATCGAGTCCGATTTTTCCATCTTTTGAGGCGCATAGTGAGAACCACGCAACGAAAAAGATCGAGAAAATGGGCCGGTTTCCCATCGCCGCAGTAGATTTTCCCTAAGTCCGACCGACTCCTAGTAATCAACCTCTGCGCTCATCGTTTCCAGCCACCGGGTCAGCAACTCGCCGATTGGATTGGTCGGCGAAAAACAGAGGTAATAGCCCAGATTCGTCTTCACGCGCAAACCCGGTACTTCCGTCAGCCAACCGTTACTGAGGTGAGGTTCGGCGAGCTGTTCCCAGGCGAGTGCAAGCCCCCTGCCCTCCATCGCTGCCTGCAAAACCAGTGCATAGTTATATAACGGGCGCAGATCATCCGGAAATTCAAAATTGACGCCAAAATGTGCAAACCAGTCGATCCACCCCATCCAGCCGCGATCGCCAAAGTCTTCACAAATTAATGGCAGCTCGATCAGTTCAGTCGGGCTGACCTGTTTGTGCATTAATCCGTGTTGTTGCATAAAGTCCGCTGCGCAGAGAGGAAAAACTTCCTCTTCGAAAAGTAACAGGCTTTTTCTATCAACCCATTGACCATCGCCGATACGCACGACCAAATCCGCTTCGTCTGAAGATATTGGCGAGCCGCCATCAGTGTTAATCGTGCGTAAACGCCATCCCGGTAATAGTTTCATCAGTGACTGCATTCTCGGTAGTAACCACATATAGGCAAATCCATGTGTGCATTCGATAGTGAGCAACGGCGGTTCAGAACTCGATTCGACTTCAGCGCAGGCGGTTCGAATTTCCTCGAGCCCGCTAGCGACGGCTCTGTGCAGACGTTCTCCCCTGGCGGTCAAGCGCAAGCGGTTGTGTTGTCGCTCGAACAACGCAGAACCAAGGTGATTTTCAAGATTGGCGATAAATCGGCTCACCGATGGTTGTGCCATGCCCAGATTGCGGCCCGCAACCGTGAAACTGTTTTGTCGCCCCGCTTCGTCAAATACGAGCAGCGCATTCAGAATTGGCATCAACCGGCGCGAAGTAGACATAAAATTATTATATGCTTTGAATTACTATTTTCCACATTTAAACTATCTAAACCCTTGACTATAATCAATATATTATATCAATGAGGTGCATCATGGGCGGTAATATTTGCAATCGGAAACCCGCAGAACCAATCGACGAACTTCACTTTCCGAGTGGCATAGAATTACTGCAGGCCTGGCAGTCCCAGGATGAACGCGCCGGTGATCGCTTGAGGACAATTCTGGATAAAGCAATCGCCGGTCATTACGACGAGTTATTTTCCGTACCCCCACCGGAAAATCAGGTACATGCCTGCGGACCGGTCGACCTGTTGACGCTGACCGTTATGTTCAGACTCTACGGAACGACGACTGAAATGTTCTACAAGCAGGACGCGGAGCGTTTTATTCGCAGTTCGCTAATAATGCAGCGCTTGCTCGGAATGCAAAAGCATTACATTAGCTGGCCGGTTTACGGTTTCACAGCAGAAGCACTGGGCCAGACGATGATTTATTCGGACCAGTACTCTCCCGGCACAGACCCCGACGATTTGCGCTTCGATCAGGAAAATTGGCGGGAGGTCGAGACGCCGGACCTGGACAGTGGTATACCGGGATTGCTCGATCAATACGTCGACTGTTTCCACCGCTTGACCGGACAGCATCCCGTATTACATCTGAGTGCACCGTATAGTCTCGCCGCCGACACTTTCGGACAGGAAGCGATCATCGGCGCACTCACACACGAACCCGATTTCGTCAATCAGTTCCTCGACCTGCTTGCCGACCGCGTGCTGCAACCCTGGATGGAGCGTTTCTTTCAACGCTATCCGCAAGGTTGGGTCGAACTCAGTGACGCCTCGGGCTCACCTTTTTTTATCGGTCCGCAAAACTGCAGGGACATGGCTATTCGCGCGAGCCTGCGATTGAAAAAAGCCAATCCCTGGGGGAATCGTGTATACAACGCAAATTATCGCGGTGATTATGTCACTTGTGCTGAAAGGCCTGTTAAGAATCGAGCACAACGCGGCCGCAAGCGTACTGGTAGTGCGGCAGGAATGAGCCTACAGGCATTGTTCGAGGCAAAGGATAGCGTCTGTCCGGACTATGTCATCCGACTCGCAGAGGACAGAGTGCCAGTGGAATTTTATGAAACACAGGCCATCGACACTCGAAAGCCATTGTTCATCGGTATCGGTGCGACCCAGATCGATCGCAATAGCATCGCCGATCTAACGCTACACAAACGCGAAACCGAAACATTGACCCGGGGCTATGTCGAATCCATCAAGCGGGTTGCCATCGAAATCGCGCAAAAAGGCTATGGATCTCGTCAACCTCCCTGGCCGGGCAATATCTACTTCGAGGACATTAGCGCCGAGTCGAGTTTCGAGCTAATTCGGATCATCATCGCCACAGTAGTCGATCACGGCGGTTTTACTCTGCGATGTGAGTAACCTCGACTAAAAGGGTCGGTGATGATCGAAGCCGGCATGGAACACAGCCGCCGTGGGCCTTATCTGTGTAACCAATACAGATTTAAATTACTCCTGGCGAAAGTCAGGTATCGCCCCCCCGGATCTCCCGGAAACTGGTCAGTAAGTTCGTCGAAGCGTTCGTCAACGGTTATCGTAGTCGCGTTCGAGCTGGTAGCAGTGATGAAAACTCTAAAAAGATAGATAAAAACCGCCCAGGATTTATTGCACAGGCCTCAGACAGCGACCTGAGTTGAGGGCAGAGAGAAACAAAAGCGGGTGCCTTTATCTATTCCATCAGACTCCACCCAGACATTGCCCTGGTGCACCTCGATAATCCGCTTTACCAGTGTTAATCCAATACCGGTTCCTTCATATGACTGGTCCAATCGATTGAACAGTCCAAAAATCTGATCCTGAAACTTCGGCTCGATACCGATTCCATTGTCCTTGACACAACAGATCACGCGACCCTGCTCTTCGTGCGCACTGACCGAAACTTCGGATGAACTGCCGCTTCGGCTGAATTTGAGGGCATTCTCCAACAGATTCTGGGCTACCTCGGTCATACGTTGACGATCGACAAAAACCAGTGGCATTAGTTCCTGTATGCTTAGTTGAGTGCTATTGGCCGCGACCTGAATATCCATCAGTCTGGATGTCTGGCGGAACAAATCAGTCAGCCCGACCTCTTCCGATTCATTTACCACCTGCCCCACTCTCGATAATTCAAGCAGGTCCTCAAGCAGTTGCGCCATGGTATCGGTAGCAGAGACGATAAACTCGAAATCCCGTTCAATCAGTTCACGTCTGTCCTCTAGCAAATCTTTTTGCACCATACCCAGATAACCCTTGATCGTGACCAGCGGGGTTTTGAGGTCATGCGACACAGTATAGGCAAATCGCTCCAGCTCCTCGTTCTTGTCTGAGAGCTGATCGATCAACTGTCTTGCTTCGATGGCACTGGCTTGCAAGTTGTCTGCCATTAGATCGAAGGTCTGTCCGAGGTCACCGATTTCGTCTTGCCCCCGGAGCCCCGCTCGAGCGTCCGCATCGCCATGGGCAAACTTGTGAGCAGCATCGGTGACATGAGCCAATCGCCGAGTCAGCAATACCCCGGCGACAAGACCCACAACGGCGATAATTATCATCCCTGTCACGGCTATACCGATACCAAGATTTCTAGCCTCAGCCTGAGTTTTCAAGATTTCCGCGTCGGATATCTGGATGGCCAGCACGCCCAGTCGCTGTTTGCCATTTCTGATTTCCGTACTGCGCCAGATTCGTTGCACCTGGGTGTCCTGGTCGATTGTCGCGGCCTCGGAAAAAATGGCCGGAAACTTGCCGATCGACTCGGGTCTCGTGGCCGCCACGACGATGCCTCGCGAATCGACAAGCATGACCTGTTCGATGCGGGAATCCTCGAGCAGGTTCTCGAGATAGAGCTGCAGTTCAGTGTACACTCCAGTTTGTATCGCGATATGGCTGATGCCACTCACAACTTCGAGGATGGCGCGCTCACTGCTGGCAAACTGTTCACGAGTCGCGTTTTCGAGATGATCCAGCGTCGCCCATAATACCGCAGTCATCATTACTGCTTCGAGAATGAAGATAATGAGGGCGATACGATATTTGAACGGAAATCGCACGATGAACTGCTTTACCTTATCTAATTAATATGAGAATTAAGACTCGCAAGAGATTTTCGAGAGACTATTCACCAGCCGTGAAATTCGAAAAAGTTGTACCGTAAAATTCCTCGTAAACCTCGTCCACAAAGCCCTGTTCGATCAACCTGGCGAATGCCTGGTCGAAGTTACTTTGCAGCTCGACCTTCTCTCGATTGAACGAGGCGTACAAGCGATCAGCGGTAAAGGGCGGTAATATCGGGTGAATCCGCAAATTGTTCTTCTGCGTAAACAAGAATGTGCTCGCCAGGTCGGCTACCGCCGCATCCACCATTCCCTGATCCAGATCACGTAAAATGGTTGGATCATCCTTACCCCGCACGACCTCGGCGTCAAGGCTTTTCAAATGGCCATGTAAACGATCATCGTAATTGTATCCGGTGACGAGTGCTACCCTACGTCCGGATAACCGATCGTAACTGCTGATTTTACTCTTATTGCTGACCCAGAAGGTATCGACATAAGAATTGAAACTGGTCGGCCCCTGTAAATATGTAGGGCGGCTTGACGCGTCGAGTATCACGTCCAGTTCGCCCTGTTTTACTTTTTCCAGACATTCATTCCATTCGTGCTGGACGAAGCTGATTTCCCGACCAATCAGTTGCGCGGCTTTTCGTATAATTCTGACCGTGATACCGTCAACCACGCCATCGGTCATTTCAGCGTAGGGGGGCCAGTCGGAAAAACAGAACGTGACCTGATCATCGGCAAAAATTGGCACCGGCGAAATCAGCAAAACCAGCGTTAGCAGATACCCCGGCAGGCCGCTTGAGCGGGCTGGCTGAAAAAGAATTTCCATAGTCCGTAATCCCCCAGATCCATTGTTACTAGAGAATAGTAAGATATTCCGACCCTATTTTCCATTTCGCGACCAGCTTCCGTCAACTTAAAACGCACAACGGAGGTTCGAGAACTAAAATTTTGTGCTCGACATCATCAGCCGACGGGCCGATGCCTAGCCTGCATATTGCACCAGTATCCCGGATGCTGACGCCGGACTGGACCGAAATATTGCCAGCTTACTCCATTAATTCAATAGGTTAAGTCAAGGCGCGAGGCCGACTGGTGCAATATGCAGGCCAAATTCCCCGATTCGTCCACGAGTCATTAATGGATATAGGGAGCAGTACTTATTTTAGATGGTCACCTTATCTCGAAAGCTGCTCGGTTGCTGGAATTCAGCGCATGGACAAAGCCAAAATCCGTGACCTGCCCTATCCCATCGGCAACGACATATAACAGGTAATCTGTATCTACCGAGGCATCGGAGAAAGCGATCAGAAGGAATTTCTACTGACATCCGTAATTCGATTCAGAAAATATACCGCGAGATGTGATATCAGATCGCAAAATCCTGTAGCGGATGTGCATTTGGCTGGAACCTTCCTCCATTTTTGACTTCGTTCAACACTAGCTCGACGAGTTCAAACTGCGATTGCGAATTAACGTCCTCGAAATAAATATGGCTGGGCCAGGGATCCATAACAAAATTGTCTTCGGGCAAGTCGATGGTTTCACACACACGCTTGATCGACTCGACACATGACCGGGCATAATCGGTAATTTCCGCCTTTGCATCCTCCAGGTTGCCGATACTATTGCGGTCGATTTGAGGTGAGCCGATTCCCGCCGTCAGCGGCAAATTGCGTTGTATGGATTGATCCGCATAAAATGAAATATCCACCTTGTCAGCCTCGAGCCGCATGATGAACCCCGGACAAACACTGACCTTTGCCTCGGTTAATTCCAGCAGACCGATGCCGCCATTGTTTGTTTCCCTGGCTGGTCTGCGGCGTGAGCCACGCGCCTTCTTTGTCACCTGCGCGACATAATCGCCGCGGTAATTGTTATCGTATACCCGATCGGCATATGGCTTGTTTTTGATCATGTACTGAATCGCACGGATGGACATATTCTTGCAGTTCTGCGCACCGATAAAGAACGGGGAACCCGACGCATCCGACAATTCAATCCAGCCGTTCGGGAAAGTCTCGATATGATGATCCATCCAGGGCCCGAGCACTTTATCGGCAAGATGGTCCAGGAGCGCATTGACATGATCAGGATCATCCACCACGTCGGCTAATAAAGGCTCCTGACCATAGATATCCGCGGCGAGGCTGTAGGGCGCCGAGATTTGCAGCAGAGGCGCCATACCGGTGATTTCCTCGGTGACACGCATGATATCGTCGATTGCCTTCGGCACGCCGGTGGTAAAATCAGGGGTCTCGAGCGCCCACCAGTTATCCTTGTTGATCAACGGGGCATCCGGATCGCAACCCGGCGGAAAGCGGTCGGGGTACATCATTGTCTGACCGAGCGGCTCGCAGGTGAAAGCATAGAGCGCCCAGGTCATGTAGGGTTTCTTGACGCCCAAAAGCCGGCTCACGGTCAGGTTGGCCCGCACATAACGCCTCGGATCGGTTTTGTAATACTCGGCCGATTCGATGCCATACAAATCATGCAAAACGGAAAGCGCCAGCATATGCACCGAGGCCGTTGCGTGGATTTCGTTGGATGGCACCGGTACCGCGAAGCTGGCATCGAAATCACCGGCAATGGCCGCATCGAAGATTTCGGTTAATTCACGCCTTGCTTGCGCGTCACCGGATTGCCAGCGTGACAGGAGATGCAGTCCGCTTGGGAAGGGGTAGTCTTCAATCCTGGCCATGATGCTGATCCTCGCTTCGCTGCTTTAGATTTTCGTCAAACTTGTCTTGAGTCCCAGTCTATCCAATATGGATTAATTAATATGCCCATTATGTAGAATTCATACCCATTTAGAGAGCGCCGTGCCGAAATCCCCTGGCGGAGTGTTATTATCCGGATTCAACATCGAGAGAAACGCGTCGATTCCGATCTACCGGCCACTCGATGCGTCACTACGCCGATTGATACCCTGCGGCACACTTGCCGCCGGGCAAAAACTGCCATCGACCCGGGAATTGTCGATCGAACTCGGGATTTCGCGAATCACAGTGAAATCCGTTTATGAACAGCTGGTTGCCGAAGGTTATGCGCATCGGGTATGTCGTGGTTCCACCGGCACTGGTTGATTCATTTGCGAAGACAGCAAATCTCCTCGGCCGTGGTTGAACAGGCCTTGTCGCGCTTCATGGACGAGGGTCGATTTGTCGAACATATCAGAAAAATGCGGCGGGTTTATCGCGAGCGCAGGGATATTTTATTTGATTGCCTGATGCGCGACTGCGGTCACAGTCTCGAACCGCAAGCAACGGATGCAGGAATGCATATTATCGCCTGGTTAAAAAATGACTGGCAGGATCAGGTCGTGCATAGCGCCTTTCTGAATGTCGGAATCGAGTCCCTGCCGCTATCGGTATACTGTATCGACCCGCTGGAGCGAGAGGGCATTGTTCTGGGTTTTAGCTGCGCCCACGAAAAGCGCATACCCATTCTGGTAAAGCGCATGGCTAAAACCCTGAAAAATCTGGCCTAATCCGGGAGATGAGAAGTCGGTTTACCTGATTCTTTTCTTTTTCTGCCAAATTCATCGAATCTCCATCACTCGCGAATTCGAGTTTTTGTCACCTGAATTATGTGATGCAGATCTCGTGTTGACACGAAATCAGGACGTAAATCTGATTGTGATCTGAATTTTCACGTAAAATTAACGATTCCTCGAATAAGGTTTGCTGGACTAACACTGGACTAACAACAACGACGTTTCAACAAATGAAGCAGGGTAACAGTTTGAAATCGAACGGGTATGCGTTAATGGAGACCGAAGTTTCAGTCTTAATCTGGCCTGTTCAAGACTTGATTAATGATGGAGGTCAATCATGAATGACGACGATACAACAAACCTGGCACCTCAAAAGAGTGAGGATGAAACCCTAATTCTCGACTACGAAAACGAATGGGATATTGACATAACGTCAACGGATTATTCCGGCGGCAATCTGGAGCTTCTGAAATCCGAACTCGACCTGGGCTCTTAGTGGGTGAGGCATGGTATTCCTGATGCAAGCTTCAGCGAATACCTTTGAAAGAATATGCAACCAATCGCGAATTATGGTGGCAGGTAAGAATGGCACTTACTTAAGCTCGCAACCATCGTCATACCAATCCAACCGGGACCGGATAAACGGTGAAAGTTTTCGCGA
>JAAESG010000061.1 GCA_024229615.1 Gammaproteobacteria bacterium
GGGGTTTCACGGGGCCTAATCAATCATCATTTCAAAACCAAGGACGAGTTGTTGATTTGCATCTATGCCGACATGACCGAACATCTGGTACAGAATGTACACAGTGATGACCCTCACCAAAAGTTGGTGGAGATCGTCGAAACCAGCTTCGATGAGCACAGTTTCAACCGTTCGAATCTGCGCGCCTGGTTGTCAATCTGGGGCGAAGTCGCAAATAATAATACGCTCAACCATTTGCACCGGAGTCGCTACCATAGATACAAGGAAGGCATCGCCGAGGCGCTCCGGGAGATAGCCGCAACAGACAAACCAGACATGGTCACCGATAGCGTCGCCCGACAATTAATTGCACTAATCGATGGCCTGTGGCTCGAGCACTGTTTACACTCCGAGAGTTTCTCGCTGGCAACTGCAAAGAAGGATTGTTACCGCTTCCTGCAAAGCCACGGGGTCAATCTTTAACCCATAACAAGGACAGCTGACTTTGCCCCGTCGACCCGCTACATTTCGCGCCGCACTGGCTTCATCCTGGGCCATTCTGCTTGGTTTCGGTATCCTGATGCTGGGCGATGGACTGCAGGGCACCTTGCTCGCGGTGCGCGCCGACCTGGAGGGATTTTCGGCCACTTTGACCGGCCTGGTCATGTCCAGTTTTTATCTCGGTTTTTTACTCGGTTCGATCATGACGCCTCGAATCACGATTAAAGTAGGGCATGTCCGCGTATTTGCAGCTTATGCCGCACTATCCTCGACCGCTATTCTGGTGCAGTCGCTTGCGGTAACCGTTCCTCTGTGGATTGCAATGCGGCTGATCAGCGGATTTTGTTTCGCTGGCCTGTATATCGTTGCCGAAAGCTGGCTGAACGATCGCGCCAATAATGAGAGTCGAGGCAAGTTGCTGTCTCTGTATATGGTTGTTACCTATATCGGGGTCGGGGCAGGGCAACTCCTGCTCAATTTGGCGGATCCGCTCGAGTTCCAATTGTTTATTCTGGTTTCGATTTTGATTTCGGTGGCCGTAGTGCCTTTGCTTTTGTCTGCGGGTTCACCTCCGACCTTCCACGACTCGGTACGCATCAGCCTGATCGAGCTTTTCAGGCTGACTCCGCTGGGTATCGTCAGCATGTTTTCGGTCGGATTGGTAACCGCAACCTTCTTTGCGCTGGGACCGGTTTACGCGCAGCGCATCGGACTCGATATTCGCGATACATCCTATTTTATGACCGCGGCGGTTCTGGGTACCGTATTGCTGCAGGGTCCGATCGGGGCATTGTCGGATCGTTACGATCGACGCACGATTCTGACCCTGGTGATGATATTGACTTCGCTCAGTGCGCTGGCCTGTATTCCTGCGGAGCAGGCCTCAACACCGGTACTGTTTATAGCGATCGCCCTGTTTGGCGGACTGGCCTTCCCGTTGTATTCGATCTGTATCGCCTATACCAACGACCATCTCAATCCGAATCAAATGATCGCTGCGAGCGGTGCCCTGGTGCTGGTGGGTGGCCTCGGGGCGATCGCAGGACCGGTACTGTTTGCAATGATAATGGACCAGTACGGCACTCAATCGCTGTTCTGGTCGATTGCCGCAGTTCACGCGATGACAGGTCTGTTCGCGATTTTTCGAATGATCAGGAGGGCCCCGGTGCCGCTCGACAAGCAGGGACATTGTACTGCAACAGCGGTCCATCCGTCGGGTTCGGCAATCGAATCGGTTCAGCAGCACACCAGCGAAGAAACCGAATTTGAACTTGACGAAGAAAAGTAAAAGCGGGCGCCTCAGAGGGGACGCCCGTCAGATCGCGGTTATCCCGAGTCATCCCGCTCACCCGGGAAATGCAAATTACAACTTGTCGACCAGCGACTGGATGTATTGCGTACGCAGTGCGATGTCTTCTTCAAGGAGTTTGAGTTCATCTTTGATCAAGGCAGCCAGATCCAGACCTTGTTCACGCGAATGTCTTAACTGCTCGAGTTCGTGCAGCGCTTCCCTGAATGCCGGGGTGCTTTCAAA
>JAAESG010000062.1 GCA_024229615.1 Gammaproteobacteria bacterium
ACCCGTTGCCGAGCCGCACTGGCTTCGTAGCCCGCGATACGGGTTCGAGCAGCGATTTCTGCACGGGGACGGACCCGCGCAGGTAGGATTAGGTTCATTTGAACCGCACCGTTTGTATATTAAGACTGAGCGCAGTGTGCCTGCGACTCACGCGAACGTCGAACATCGAACGTTGAATATTGATGGCGCTCCGCTTTATCGATTTTAAAACAAGCGAACCGCAGAATTTCGAAGGATGGTTTCGCTCTCCGAGGCGTAGGCGTTAGAACCCCTACGAGCCGGAGGCTTCGCTCAGTCTTTTCTATTCTAATAAATAAAATCTCATGAATGTCACGATAGCGGCTATCCGGAGGGTTCAGCGAGATATCTCATTCGTTGAGAAACGAGGTTGTCAGGTACTGCTGGCACTATTGTTGATCATCCTATCCGGCCCTTCGGCGGCGGCTTCTTTGCCAATTCCCAATAATGGGGCATCGGTTGGCGCTTTAGCCGGTGTCGCGGACTTCTGTTGGATCGATGATCTCGTTGAGGAGGCCATCGGGCAAAATCGTCTGCCGGGGGC
>JAAESG010000063.1 GCA_024229615.1 Gammaproteobacteria bacterium
GGCCGCAGTCTCTGATGGCGGTCACATTACGATCAAGACGTTCGAGGAAGACCGAGACAGCGTGGCAGTCATCATTCAGGACAATGGCGCCGGAATGTCGGAAGACACGCTTAAACACATTTTCGAGCCCTTCTTCACAACGAAAAAGGAATACGGCACTGGCCTTGGGCTGCCCATCACTTATGGAATCGTCAACAAACTCGGCGGAGACTTAAAAGTTCAGAGTCAGGAAGGTAAGGGTACGATGTTTACGATATATTTACCTAAAAATTCCAGGGATCATGCCTCAGCCTGGAAGTAAATGAGGAGAATCGGTTATGGCAGGTGCAAACCTACTCCTGGTCGATGATGAAGTCTCTTTTGTGGAAATCCTGGCGAAACGTCTGACCCTCAGGGAGTTCAACATTTCGACCGCCCACAGCGGAGCGGAAGCGCTCGAACGACTTCAAACAGATCCGGACATCGACGTTGTCATCCTGGATCTGGTTATGCCGGATATGGATGGCATCGAAACGATGAAGCGGATCAAACAAAAGCGGCCTCTGGTGGAGGTCATCATGCTTTCAGGAGTGGCGACCGTTGAATCGGCAATCGAGGGTATGGAACTCGGTGCGTTTGACTACCTACTCAAGAGCTCTGAAATCGATACACTGATTGAAAAGGTAATGGCCGCGGTTGCCAGAAAGAGAGTGCACGAAGAAAAGATCGCCAAGGCGAGACTGACTCATCTTAACGGTCGACATTCCGAATAATTACATGTCTTGAATCAGGATAGGAGGTGATGCGTTTGGAACCCTTCAAGCTCTTGCTTGTAGACGACGAGGTTGAACTCATAGATAAATTACTGAAACGCATGAAGATGCGCCGGGTGGATGTCGAGGGTGTCAACAGCGGACCGGATGCGCTCGCACTGCTGGATCGTAAAAAGTTCGATGTGGTGGTACTGGATGTGAAGATGCCGAAAATGGACGGGATTGAAGCGCTGAGGGAAATCAAAAAACGATATCCGATAATTGAAGTAATTATGCTGACCGGTCATGCCAACGTTGAAGTCGCCATTCAGGGCATGGAACTCGGTGCGTTCGATTACCTCTTAAAACCGATTAAGATCGATCAACTGCTGTACAAGATACAAGACGCATACAAAAAGAAATCCCTGACCGATCAAAAGATCGTTCAAAAGAAGAAGACGTTTGGTAGGACCGAATGAGGGGTTGGTTTTGACGGAACTGCCGATCAATTTTCTGCAAAATAGCGCATATGGGGGGATCAGAAATGAATTTTTTCAGGCGTTGGGGCCAATTTATGGTAATGGGGGCAAGGGTATTTGCCCAATGGGAAATCAATAATGCAAACACAATACTTCACGATCGAAAACGCATCGTCCTTCTATGCGTTCTGATCCTGCCTATCCTGTTCGGTGGCATTGTATTTGCCGATCAAATCAGCGATACCATGCCGCACTTTCTAGGGGGCAAGAAGGCATACAGCCCGGCCTTTTACAGCACGGGGATATTTATCATCTCCATCCTGATCGGGATGGGGGCGGGTTTGATCACCGGCTGCATCGGTGCCGGCGGTGGGTTTATCATCGCTCCGGCATTGATGAGTGCCGGCATAAAGGGGATATTGGCCGTGGGGACCGACCTCTTTCA
>JAAESG010000064.1 GCA_024229615.1 Gammaproteobacteria bacterium
GTGAGGTCCGTAGCTATCTCGGCGGGTTTAATTTCCGCGGTGAAAAGGTTCTACAGGCGGTGAGAACATTTTCAGGCGGTGAAAAGGCGCGCCTGGTGCTGGCTTTGATCATCTGGGGTCGACCCAATTTGCTGTTACTGGACGAACCGACCAATCATCTGGATCTGGAGATGCGACTGGCTTTAAATCAGGCTTTGCAGGGCTTCGAGGGCAGTGTGATTCTGGTATCGCACGATCGGCATTTACTACGCAGCGTGTGTGATGACCTGTGGATTGTGGATCGCGGTAGGCTACAGCGTTTTGAACAGGATCTGGAATATTATCCGACCTGGTTAGCGCAACGTAAATCACGCGATGACCATTCGACTGTCCCTCTCGCAGGCAATCATCAGCAGACTCGCCGTCAGCTTAAATCGCAACTCAATCAACTCAACAAGATTGAAAGGGAAATCGAGAATTTGAGCGTAATACGTGAAAACCTGGAGCAACAGCTAAGCGATAATTCGATTTATGCCGCAGAAAATCGGGACAGTCTGAATGCCAGCCTGGCGGCGCAGGCCGAAAACAGAAAACTGCTCGCGCGCGCCGAGGAGGACTGGCTAAGTTTGAGTGAGGCTATCGAACAACAAACAGGCTAGCTATCCCGGCATTTGCATACGATCTGCCCGAGTGTTTCGAGCGCCTTCAGGTTTGCATCGGTCCAGGGAAAACCACAATTGATGCGCAGATGATTTCTAAAGCGTCGGGTAGCGGAGAACAGGATGCCCGGGGTTACCCCGATATTGTGTTCGAGTGCACGATTAAAGATGTCGATGCAGTCGCATCCTCTGGGCATTTCAACCCACAGTACATTGCCGCCATGTGGATGCGAAATACGGGTGCCCTGTGGGAAGTGCTTGGCGACCATGTAGCGACCCTTTTCAACCTGCTCGCGCATCGCTACGCGCAGGCGAACCAGGTGTCTGTCGTATTGCCCGCTACTCAAAAATTCTGCCAGGGCGAGCTGGTTGATCGAAGAGGTGGCGGAAGACCAGGCCTGTTTGTACTGCAGAAATTTCTTCCGGTATCGACCCGCGACCACCCAACCGATGCGATGGCCTGGCGCCAGGGTTTTGGAAAATGAGGAACAGCTCAACACGATATTATTGAGATCGTAAGACTTGGCCGGGCGGGGCGCCCTGTCACCAAAATAAACGCTGCCATAGACATCGTCCTCGATGAGTGGGATGTCTCGTTCGGCCATCAAGTTGACCAGTTCACGTTTCTTGTCTTCGGGCATCTGGCATCCCAACGGGTTACTGGTGTTCGGTGATGCCAGCACCGCGCTGATATCCATGGTATCGAAGGCCTCCTCGAGAGCATCCAGATTCAACCCCGTGACCGGATCAGTTTCGATTTCAACCGCGAGCATCCCCATTTGCTCGATCATGCGCAAGACCGCGAAGTAGGTGGGAGATTCGACCGCGATAATGTCACCGCGCTTGGCAACAGTACGCAGACTGATGGACAGTGCCTCGGTCGCACCGGAGGTGATGATGATATCGTTGGCACTGATCCTCGTGTAGGTTTGTGCGTACTGTTCGGCAATCTGTTCACGCAACTTGATTTCGCCGGGTGGAAACAGGTAATCCATGCTTTTTTGCGGGTAGCGACTGATGATGCTGCGGGTTGCCCGGGTCAGTGATTTTACCGGCATGAAATCCATCGACGGGTTTGAGGTGCCGAAAGGGGTAATGCGCGGGTTGTTTGCATTGCGAAAAACTTCTTCGAACAGTTCGCCGAAACGTATCCGCCTGGCCTGACCGGGTGTGGTAGCGGATTTGTCGATATCGTTGATTTGACTGACGAGCGCGTTGACGTAAAATCCGGATTGCGGTTTCGCCTTCAGCACGCCCTGGTCTTCGAGGTTAACGTAGGACTGAGTGATCGTTGCAATGCTGACACCGAGCTGTTTGCTGAGCCTGCGAAGCGAAGGCGCCTTGTCTCCGGGTTTGAGATCCCCTTTCTCGATCAATTCGTTGATGTAGCGCGATACCTGGTCGTATTTAAAGGTTTCAGAACGCGTAACTGTCATGGTAAGTGGTTAACTGTTATGTAGTGGTTTTCAAAAAATTGTAACTGTTATTATAACAGTTGTGTGATTATTATTACACCATTGCCGTTGCGGCAGTTCTACTGCCCAGGCAACAAGTTAAAACCCCTCCTCCTCCTCAGGTTTTAACTATATTTAGCCCACCCCCAAACCGGGGTGGGCTTTTTTTTTGGTACCGCGATTTGCGAAGTAGGATCTGACCCACGACCATGTGGCCATGCAGACATAAATCACGTTCACGTACAGTGAAAAAACAGAGAAGTAATTTCCCCTGAACAGATGATATCAGGCTTTTGGAATGCCTGTTATGCTTGAATGTATTATTAATTGATGAAAAAAGAGAACCATGTTGAAATCAGCCGTTAAATTTTTATTCTTGTTGGCTTTTGCCGCCACTACCTCAATAAGTCACGCAGCTCTTATCGAATACAGCTTTTCTGGTTCTGGATATACAGGCGGAGCTACTGCAGATGGAACGTTTCGTTTCGATACTGATACAAGCATTTTTTCTGATATTTCCATCATTAGCACCGGTGGCTTTCACCCTGCGAGGTCCTATACCTTACAGCATATGAGCTTTAGTAATGCTCTCGTCCTGCTAGACCCAAGTGACGGTCCCGGATATGCCAACGACCCTGTTTTTCATATTATTCTGCAGAATGGTGGGCTATGGGGTGACCTTGCTTTTACTACTGTGTGGTCAGACATAGCCACCTGTCATCAAGATGGCTGCACGTCAAGAGACGATCTTAAAGTTGCCGACGTGACCAGTTTGACTGGAATAGAAGTTTCCGCGGTACCTGTGCCGGCGGCGATTTGGTTGTTTGGCACGGCCTTATTTGGACTGGTCGGATTCGGTAGACGTAAAGCTGCGATGATTTAGCCCACCGAGCCGAATCTCATGTAATCCTGCCAGCGCACGACGTATCTGTCCCACAACCCGAGCGGTTGACCTGGACCTGGTTGAGGATCAAGAAAGTCATCCCCGCTTTCGAACCTCCGGCAATGGCTCGTGCGGCCCATATCAATATCCCGGACAAGTGCTTCGCACTTTCCGGGATGGCGCCTTGCGGCGTTGCTTTCGCTGCAATGACGTCAGAGGCAGGGATCGGGGCCGCGCCGGTTGTCTTTGTCGATCTCGACACGTGATACGGCTTCGAACTGGGTAAGCAGCCGCCCGCGAAGGGTTGCCGCATAATATGAGCATTTCCGGCTGCTGGTTTTCGCCGAGGCCGCCGGTGCCCACGGAAAAACCGGGACAGATCTATTTATTGGGCTAGGATAAAAAGGACACACAGAGCGTCGAGCTAAATCGGCAGAAGATTGGAGGTGAATTCCTCTGTGTTAAATTGCAGCGAAAACTGATCCAAATAGAGCGGACATTTGCATTCAAGATTGACCCGGGAATATGATCCTAAATCAAGTGCGAATAAAGGTTGCCAACTAATTTAGGGGGTCAGCTAATTGTGCAAATGCTGGGTCAAAATTACATGCAATTCAAAACACCATCTCAAATTCTTGAATTTGAGATGGAAAGCAATTTCGATAAATTGAATTTATTCCAACATTTAGGCATTACCCGAGGCAATGGATTACGATCTATGGTGGCGCGAATAAAATCGATTGCTCTCGAGGTTGATAGTCAACCTCGCGAAGTAAAGTCCTAAGCAAGTATAACCAAAATGCCTGAAGGCCCAGAGATCAAAAGGATTGCTGACAGCTTGGATGCTGTATTAACAGGCAATTATATAGATGAGATAAAATTTTCGTTTCCTCATTTAAAACGATACGAGACATTGCTTTCATCACGCAAAGTCACTTCTGTCGCGACAAGAGGCAAAGCGATCTTAACTGCCTTTGATAATGGCTGGAACTTATTTACACACAATCAATTATATGGTCGTTGGTTGATCACTACGCCGGAAGAAATACCAATCACCAATCGAAAGTTACGCGTTTCGCTAAAGGCTGGAAACCATATTGCCCTGTTATATAGCGCATCAACAATCGAGGTGCTTCACGATACCGATTTACAGAATAACTGCTTTCTAAGCAGTTTAGGCCCTGAGGTTTTATCCGGCGAAATAAGCGCCGGGACCATCGTTAAAAGGCTGCAATCTAAAAAGTTTCGGAATCGCAGAATATCGAACTTGTTAATCGACCAGAAATTTGTTGCTGGCATAGGTACCTATCTTTGCGCGGAAATACTTTTTTTTGCGCGACTTCATCCTGGTACGAAACCGTCAAAATGCAACAATCACCAGCTGTGGTCATTAGCAAGTCAAATATTAAAATTGACCAGGCGATCATACGTGACTGGCGGCATTACCAATCCGCCTTACCTGGTTAAACGGTTACAGAAAAAAGGCAAAACTCTCAGAGAAGAGCATCGATTTAGTGTCTACAGAAGAGCGAGTGAGAGATGTTATGTTTGTAGCAGCAGGATTTATCGATCCAATGTCGGTGGAAGACCGATGTTTCATTGTCCATGCTGCCAAGCACAAGGATAATACTCCCTAAACTGGGATCGACCATACTGCGGACGCTAATCTAGTACCATATTGATCCAGGTCAACACCTCGTCTATACACCCGATGTTACATCCATATTATGTTCGGTCGAAAGATATTTTCGACAATTGCATGTGGCTTATTGCTTATGGGAATCAGCGACTGCGCCACAAATACGGAATCTGTTTCTCAAATTATTGAATTCGATGCGATGGCGGTCTTTTTGGAGAATCCGTTAGGGTCTGAGATATCCTTTGAAGCAGGTGAAACAGTCATGGTTTATACAAAATCAAAAGTCAACATATCTTCATGGCATGTTGGTATGGTGAAGATGGTTGTAACGGACGTGAACACCACAAGAATAACGGGGGGAAGTAGATTTCGTTTGTTGCGACTACGAAACCGGAAGGAAGAAGTAGTGGGCGAAATTGTCGAAGTTGATATTGATAATATTGCAAAAATTTATGTTGTCGAGGATCAGGTGCCGGCTGTCGGTAACAAGACTGCTGGTGAGAAGGTTGGAGAGTTTACGGCGCAACTCGCTTTTGTCCCGGTTGACGCCGCGTTAACTGCAATTATTTTTGTGATTTCCATAGGGCTGTTACAATTCATTTTATGAACTAGCACCGGTATATCGCTGCAACCTATGAAAAATAATATAACAAATAAAAAGTGAGGCCTGGTTAGGTTCGTTGAACGGTATCGGAAGCACGGGAATATTCTCTCAGGGCCCGCTTTCGAGGCAAAATAAAGCCCACAGGAGTGGGCTGCACAAATTAGATGGCGCGCTCGGCGGGAGTCGAACCCACGACCTTTGGCTTCGGAGGCCAACACTCTATCCATCTGAGCTACGAGCGCATCGTTTTTCTTGCGGTACCCGACTAAGGTTGCGCGGTGATTGTAAACCAAAGCGCCACAGTATAAATAGAATCTACAAATAATTTTTTACGAATTGGCAACTTTTCGACGATAATGCCCGGCGTTTCAGAACCCGGTCCATTTCCTGGGGGCAGCTAGTGAGTGTGGCTCAAGTCGAAACTTTTTCGCCGAAAAATATAACCGTTCTCGGTGGTTTGCTCCTGCTCGCTATTGTTCTGGACGAGGTTGTGTTTCGACATGCCTCGGATCAAGGAGTGATGGCTGAGCCGGATACTGTCGAAGTCATTGCGATGCGACTCAAACCGGTGGTCTCACTGGATACTATGCGCGAAAATGTTGCCATGGCTTCTGCCGCGGGGAGCATGACAGACAAGTCTCCGGATCAACTTTACCAGGGTGCCTGTCTCGCTTGCCACACTACCGGCGCAGCGGGCGCACCTGGAATTGGCGATTCAGGCGCCTGGAAGACGCGTTTGGCGACAGGACTCGACTCGCTGGTTACATCGGCAATCAGTGGCGTTGGTGCGATGCCGCCTCGTGGCGGTCCGCAGTATAACGACAACCAGATTCGCGCGGTGATCGAATACATCCTCGCTGAATCCAAGTGACATCGCCGCAGGCGATGTCATCCCGATACGTCAACCCAGCGCACGCCGGGGTGCCGCGTAGACGTAAAAATTAGAAATGACCTAAAAAAAGCGGAGTTAAACTCCGCTTTTTTATGCGCGACGCCGATCTTGCCGGCGATAGGAAATGGCTTCGGCGACGTGGCTTGCCGCGATAGCTCCCACCTTGCTCAGGTCTGCAATGGTTCGAGCCAACTTTAACAGCTTGTGATAACTTCGCGCGCTCATGCGCAGTTTGTCGAATGCGCCAAGCAAAGCCTTTTCCTCTGTTTTACCCAGGTGGCAGATTTCCACCAAATCCAGGTTGCCCAGTTGAGCATTCAGGCAACCCTGGCGTGCGAGTTGTATTTCGTGTGCCTGCTGCACGCGGGCTCTTACTTTTTTACTGGGCTCGCTCAGTTCATCTTTTCCATTTATCAATTGCCAATGCTCGAGCCGAGCCAGTTCGATCTGGATGTCGATACGATCCAGTAGTGGTGCCGACAGCTTGTTACGATAGCGATTCAGTTGCTCGGAAGAACAATCACAGGCCTTGATGGAGTCACAGCCGCCTGGGCATGGATTCATTGCTGCGATCAGTTGAAACTGTGCCGGGAACTCGGCCTTGGCTGAGGCACGTGATATGTGTATTCGCCCGGTTTCGAGCGGTTCGCGCAAGACTTCGATGGAGCGCCGATCAAACTCTGCCAATTCATCCAGAAACAGGACGCCGTTATGTGCCAGTGATATTTCACCCGGTTTTGGATGCCTGCCACCGCCTGCCAGCGCAATCCCCGATACCGTGTGGTGGGGTGACTGGTACGGACGTACGAACCAGTTTTGCGGACTCACTGTTTGTTGGCATAGCGATCGAATAGCTGCGCTACTCATGGCTTCCTCTTCACTCATGAGCGGCAGGATTGTGGCGAGGCGTCGAGCCAGCATGCTTTTGCCGGTGCCGGGAGGACCCAGCATCAGCATATGGTGACCACCTGCCGCGGCAATTTCAAGTGCACGTTTGGCCTGGTACTGACCTTTGACTTCGGCCAGATCTAGTGACTGTTTCTGCACCTCTCGTACTGGCGACGGGTCGAGTAAGGGTAGTGGTTTGCCGCCGTTAAGGCTTCGACAGATCTCAGCCAGGGAACTGGCTATCTGGATGGATAAGCCGCTTATCAGGCTAGCTTCGGAACTATTCTGTTGCGGTATGATGGTTGACTCTCCGGCTTTTTTACACTCGATCAGTGCAGGCAGCAAACCCTCGATCCTGCAGCATGCGCCGCTCAATGCCAATTCCCCAAAACAGGCAACTCGCTTGAGTCCTGCGATTTGAATCTGCTCCGAGGCTCCCAGTATACCGAGCGCTATCGGTAAATCGTAACGGCCTCCCTCCTTGGGCAAGTCCGCCGGCGCAAGGTTGACGGTGATACGGCGTGCCGGGAATTCAAATCCCGAATTGATGATTGCAGAGCGTACGCGGTCGCGCGCTTCTCGAACCACGGTTTCCGGTAAACCAACCACGGTAAAAGACGGCAGGCCATTGGAAATATGAACCTCGACGCGAATTTCGGGTGCATTGATGCCCAGTTGGGCGCGGGTTTTGAGCTGGGTGAGTGACATAACAGAATCCTTTCTATTGTGGGGCCGAGCAGGCCAGGTACGCTTCCTGCGTAATCCGGGTAAGTCTAACATGAAAAACAGGCGATTTTTAAGTACCAAAGGTCCCGTGGGATAGGGGAGTAATGGGGTGTTTCAAATTCGCAAATTACCCCAATGCGCCATATTATTATCCCTAAAGGAATATTAGAATATTAGAAATCATTAATATAATAACTGAACTACTTTTCCCTGGATAATAACTGGAGGACCAACAAATGGATATTCAGCGACTAAAGGCTGCGCCTGTTGCGATGTTATTGGCACTAGGCTTGTTAGTGGCCGGATCTTCTTCCTTTGCGGCCGAAGAGCAGGCGACTGCGGCCGGGCACAAGTTTGAACTTGCCAAGCAATACTACGGGCAATGCGCCGATACCGACAGTGCGCAGTTTGACTCGATCAGACCTCAGCTGAAAGCATTCACCGATATGGAAGTCATGGCTGAAACCATGGCCGACCCGAGCAAATTCATACAATTGATGTCGGTGGTTAACGACCCACGTACGATTCACGTCATGAGCAAGTGTGCTACAGAACCGGTGATGTGGGACACCTGGATGAGCGGAATGACCGACTTCAACAAAATGAGTCGCGCGATGACGCATTTCATGAACCCGAATATGGTTATGTCCTGGATGATGGCGCCGATGAATCCTGCAATGTATCAACCGATGATGCAGATGGCCGACCCGGCTTACTACACTCACTGGATGAACGCGATGGCCAATCCCGCTTTTTACCAGCCCATTACCTCACTCGCTGACCCGGCCTGGTATACTCCTCGCGTCAACTGGATGATGAATCCGCAGTCAATGCAACCGATGTTCAGCATGATGAACATGGGTAACTACTTTGCCCCGGTTACGCCTGTTAACGTCAGCGTGGACGGATCAGGCAACCAGTAAAGTTGTGGCAAATACGCTGTCGTCCGGCGTATATGCCTCGATTAACTTAAGGAGAACAAAATGAAACCGAATGTAGGAACAGTCGACCGGCTCATTCGTGGCCTTGTCGGCATTGCGGCAATTGTTAGCTGGCCTCTGAATCTGATTGAAGGCAACCTGGGAATCGTCGTGGTGGCAGTTGGCGTGGTGGTGCTGGGGACGGCGTTGTTTCGCTGGTGCCCACCTTATGCGCTATTCGGAATCAATACCGGCGCTCGCGAAGATTGAGCTATCTTAAACCTGAACCTACGGATTCAGGTTTAAACTAAGGGTTGAGATCATTGCTTAACCCTTTTTACCCCAGAGTCTTATCCAGTTCCTTAAGCCTGGCTTCGATAATCTCCAGTTTTTCCCGGGTGCGCGCTAGCACACGAGCCTGAATATCAAATTCCTCCCGACTCACCATTTCATAGTTGGCCAGTTGTTGCTGTAGCAGCGATTTCAGGCGCGCATCGAAATCTGATTTGACCTGTTGCAACCCCGGCGGTAACAGTGCGTTTATCTTTTCTGACAAACGATTGATGGTTTGGTTGTCGATCATTGTTGCCCCATAGTGGTGCGTTTACCAATCATATCGCACAAGAATGGTGCAGATATTGTATTTATATACCTGATTTTAACGAGTATTTGCTTGCTTGCCCAGAGTAGCCAGAATTTAGATCGAAATTAATTCGGAGAGTTACTCATGAAAATAATCACTGCGATTATCAAGCCGTTCAAGCTCGATGACGTTCGCCAGGCACTCGGGGAAATCGGAGTGCAGGGGTTGACGGTCTCGGAGGTGAAGGGTTTTGGACGTCAAAAAGGCCATACCGAACTGTATCGGGGCGCCGAGTATGTGGTCGATTTTTTACCCAAGGTAAAACTGGAAGTAGCAATCGATGACGATCTGGTGGATCAGGTCATTGACGCTATCACCGGCAGTGCCAATACCGGCAAAATCGGTGACGGCAAGATTTTCATTACTGCTCTTGAACAGGTTGTCCGTATTCGTACGGGTGAGTCTGGCCCCGCAGCGCTTTAGGAGGAAGATATGGAAAATCAGATTTTTCACTTACAGTACGCAATTGATACATTTTATTTCCTGGTCTGCGGTGCATTGGTCATGTGGATGGCGGCCGGCTTCGCGATGCTCGAAGCCGGCCTGGTGCGCTCCAAGAACACCACAGAAATTCTGACTAAGAATATCGTCCTGTTCGCGGTCGCCTGCATCATGTACATGGTCGTCGGTTACGACATCATGTATGGCGGTGGTATGTTCCTGTCGGAAATTGCCGGTGGCGAGACCCTGGTCGACGATGCGCTGGCTGCTTCGGCTGAAGCCGGCTTTGAAGGAGGCTCGGTTTACTCGGGCGCCTCAGACTTTTTCTTCCAGGTGGTGTTTGTTGCGACTGCGATGTCGATTGTCTCGGGTGCGGTTGCCGAGCGCATGAAACTGTGGGCATTTGTTGTTTTCGCAGTGTTCATGACCGCTGTCATCTACCCGCTAGAGGGTAACTGGACCTGGGGTGGCGGCAGTGTGTTTGGTCTATACAGTCTCGGCGATGATTTCGGTTTTTCGGATTTTGCCGGCTCCGGAATCGTGCACATGGCAGGTGCTGCCGCCGCGCTTGCCGGTGTGATGTTACTCGGCGCACGTAAAGGTAAGTATGGCAAAAACGGGCAGATCAACGCGATCCCTGGCGCCAATCTCCCGCTTGCAACGCTCGGTACTTTCATTCTGTGGATGGGCTGGTTCGGCTTCAACGGGGGCTCGGTTCTGAAACTCGGTGATATCGCCAGTTCGAATTCGGTTGCGATGGTATTCCTTAACACCAATACCGCTGCTGCGGGCGGTGCGGTTGCCGCGTTACTGCTGGCCCGTATACTGTTCGGTAAGGCCGATTTGACCATGGCCCTGAACGGTGCGCTTGCCGGTCTGGTCGCGATTACCGCGGAGCCATCGACACCGTCAGCACTGGCGGCAACGCTAATTGGTGCAGTCGGAGGGGCAATCGTCGTGTTTTCAATCGTCGCACTCGATAAGCTCAGGATCGACGATCCGGTGGGTGCGATTTCAGTACATGGTGTGGTGGGCCTGTGGGGTTTGCTCGCTGTTCCTTTGACCAATGACGGCGCCAGTTTTATCGGCCAGATCGTAGGTGCCCTGACCATATTTGCCTGGGTCTTTGGGGCCAGCCTGGCGATCTGGTTTGTGCTCAAGAAGACCATGGGCATCCGTGTCAGTGAAGAGGAGGAATACGATGGTGTCGATCTCTCCGAGTGTGGAATGGAAGCATATCCGGAGTTTACCAACGCCCCCAGTTAGCCAATAAAATCGGGGCCGGCTATGGCCGATCCCGATTTCTGTGTGCTAACATTGCGTTTATTCAAACAGTACCCGTCCGCCATGTTTTGCCATATCTATCGTAGTAATCGTAAGTTCGATACCTATCTTTACCTGATCGATAAAGACGATTTTTCGACCATTCCCGAGGACCTGTTACGCGTCTTCGGTCCACCCGAATTCAGCTTCAGTTTCGATTTGACGCAGGAGCGTCAACTCGCCAAGGAGGATACGTGTGAAGTGCTCGAAAATCTCCAACAGCAGGGTTACCATCTGCAGCTTCAGGATGACATTCTGGTCGAGCAAATGCTCGCGCTGAAATCCTTAAACTGACTATCCGTTCACCCGGCGCAACAGCGGCGTTTCAAATAGTGTTAACAGGTCCTACTAAAAGGAGGATCCCTCTTAGCAGCGATTCGGCTTCAAACTCCAGGTGCGATGACAGAGAACGACAGTAACTCTCGCTAAATGCACGCCACTCGTTGGTGCTGAAAATCTCACCCTGCTGCGTCTGCCGTCGGATATTGAACATCAACCTGCTAAGGATTCTTTTCGCGGATGCGGGTTTGGGGTAAGGATTCCTGGTTTCGCGATCAATCAGGGTGAGCAGCGGGGAGTCCAGCGGATCACCGTCGATAAAAATGTCCTTCAGACGCGTGGATCCGAAGAAGCCCCGGTCGTGCAAACGGCCCAAAAGCGATCCAAACCCGGTCATGATGCTGCGCCGTCTGTCTTCATCGGCCCCGCGATATACCAGCGCCAGATCTTCGCCGGGAACCTCGCGCGTAATGATGAAACCCTTCAGCGGGATCCCCCAATGCAATTCTTCACCGCAGCCAACAACTTCGGCCACGTTAAAACTCAGTTGCGCCAGGTAGCGGAACTGCAACATCTCTTTATATGGCTTGCTATGAGCCAGTCTTAAACGGCTGTAGCTCTCCAAAGCCGAGGACGCTTTTTCCGATCGGGTGCGTTTCAAATAGAAGTTCTGGCCATTTAAATCCAGTCGGTGAACGTCGCGTAGCTCATTTTCCTCGATCGTCTCACCGAGCGTGGTGTGCATTATTTGAGGGTAGCTACCCAGCTTGTGCGCCTGCAGCAGATCGTTGAAGGCCGGGTTAATCTGCAGCCTGATCATTGCGTTAAAATCGATCCCGTAGTGCGTAGTAACTCATCCCAAGCACGAGTCCTGGCCAGCGTAACAGATCACCGCCGGGGAAATCTCTGGTCGGGATGCTGCCAAACAGGTCAAAGTTCTCGGCTTCACCGGCAATCGCTTCGGCAATCAGTTTGCCGGCCAGTGTCGCCATGGCAACGCCCTGTCCGGAGTATCCCTGTGCGTAGTAAGTGTTGTGCTTGCCGAGTCGACCGAAATGAGGCATGCGATTCAGAGTAACCGCCAGGGCACCACCCCAGGCATAATCAATGCGTGAGCCGGCCAACTGTGGATACACTTGGAGCATGGGCTTGCGCACGAAGCCGGCGATGTCACTCGGAAAATTTTGCCGATAATTTTCGCCGCCACCAAAAAGCATGCGTTTGTCAGCCGACAATCGATAATAGTTGACCACGAAACGCGAGTCGGCGATTGCCACGTCACGCGGATTGATTTCTTTCAGCTGAGCCTCACTCAAAGGCTCGGTCGCGATGACAAAATTATTGATCGGCATGATTTTACCGGAGACGCGTCGATCCAGCTTGCCCAGATAACCATTACAGGCGAGTACGATGGCGTCTGCTTCAACCACTCCCTTGTTGGTAAGAATGCGGTTGGGGCTGCCTTCTTCGTAGCCTTCGACAATCGTCGACTGGTAGAGGTGTGCACCAGCGGCTGCCGCGGCATCGGCAATGCCGAGTGCATAGTTAAGCGGGTGCAGATGTGCGGCGCCTATGTCGAGACTGCCGCCGAAATAGGTGTCGCTGCCAACCAGTTCGGTCATGGCTTCACGACCGAGGTACTCGATTTGCCGATAGTCGTATTCACGTTGCAGAAATTCGACGTACTTCTCGGTCTCCTGTGCAAAACCGGGTTTGTGGTTTGGATGCGCGATCCCCGGCTTCAAATCACAATCGATGTTGTGCTCACTGATTAACTGCTTGCTCAGGTTCTTGGCGGCCTCACTCAGTTCCCAGAACTGGCGGGCCGAGTCGGTACCGACCATTTCTTTGAGTGCGATCTGATCCTTGCGTTGTCCGCTGCAGAGTTGTCCACCGTTGCGTCCGGAAGCTCCCCAGCCTGGCTTACGCGCTTCGAGCAGGACGACATCGTAACCGCGCTCGGCGAGGTGTAATGCCGACGACAGACCGGTATAGCCGCCACCAATGATGCAGACATCGGCGCGGCGAGAGCCGTCCAATGGCGTTAGTTCAACGCTTTTATTCCGACTCGCGTGGTAGTAGGAATTCGGGTAGTCGTCGCTGTCACTGCGATCCTGGGCCGGCTTGAAACTCATACGGATGTTGTCAGGCAATCGCCTTCTGGGTCAAGTCGAGGCATTGCCAGGCGCGTTCGATAAAAATATCGATATCGGCCTGTTGAATGACCAGCGGCGGTGAAATAATCATCGCGTCACCGACCGCGCGCATGACCAGATTGTTGTCGAAACAGAATTCACGGCAGGTGATACCGACCCCCAGATCCTTGTCGAACTTGATATAGTTTTGCTTATCCTTGACCAGCTCCAGTGCACCAAACATACCGACACCGCGCACTTCTCCGACCAGTGGGTGTTCACCCAGTTCGCGCAGGCGTTTCTGCAGGTATGGAGCTGTCGTTTCGCGTACGGTTTGCACGATATTATCGTGTATCATCAGCTTCAGGTTGGCGATTGCGACCGCCGCGCAGACGGGATGTCCGGAGTAGGTGTAACCGTGGTTGAATTCCCCGCCCAATTTGACCAGCGTCTCCATGATAGGGTCCGCGACTATAACCCCGCCGATCGGCAGGTAACCCGAAGACAGGCCCTTGGCGATGGGCATCAGATCGGGTTTTAAATCGTAGTAGTTGCTGCCAAACCACTCACCAGTTCGCCCGAAGCCGCAAATGACTTCGTCGGCGATCAGCAGGATGCCGTAGTGCTCGCAAATCCTTTTCACTTCGGGCCAGTAGCTGTCCGGCGGCACGATGACCCCACCAGCGCCCTGGATAGGTTCCGCGATGAACGCTGCGACCTTGTCGACACCAAGCTCTTCGATCTTATCGGCGATCGATTGCGCCGCCTGGCGACCGAACTCTTCGCGATCGAGATCGGTTCCGAGTTCGCAGCGCTTTGCAAACCAGTTAGGCTCGTCAACATGCGCGATATCCGGAATCACGCCCCCCTGATCATGCATGTCTTTCATGCCGCCGAGACTCGAAGCGGCAATGGTGCTGCCGTGATAGGCATTCTTGCGGCTGATCACCACGCGTTTCTCGGGCTTGCCCATGATATCCCAGTAACGCCATACCAGGCGCAGGACGGTATCGTTGGCCTCCGACCCGGAGCTGGTGAAAAATGCATGGTGCATGTGAGCTGGCGTCACTTCGGCGAGCAGTGCCGAGAGTTCCGCGGCAGGTGGAGTGGAAGTCTTGAAAAAGGCATTGTAGTAGGGTAACTGGCTGATTTGTGACGATGCCGCGTCAATAATTTCCTGTCGTCCATAGCCCATGTTGACGCACCACAACCCTGCCATCATATCGAGCAATTCATTGCCGTCTGAATCGGTCAGGTAAACGCCCTGTGCTGATTCGATGATGCGTGGCGGCTTTTGCTTGAGATCGTTAGGATTGGTAAACGGGTGCAGGTGATGAGCACCGTCGAGACTTTGCCACTTTTCGGTGTTGTTCATGTTCATGATATTTGCCTGGTTCATCGTCTTCACCTCATACTTTTAGCAGTAAATGCTCCCGTTCCCAGGGGCTGATTACATTGAGAAAATTGTCAAATTCAACTTCTTTCACGGCAACATAAACCTCGATGAAAGAGTCACCCATGATTTCACGAAGTTCCTTGCAGTCAGCGAGCCGCTGCAGTGAATCGTACCAGTGACGTGAAAGCTGAATCGGTTGATCGTAAGCGCTGCTACGCAGCGCCTCGGTCGGTTTAAGTCCCTGTTTCATGCCGATAAAGCCGCAGGCGAGCGAAGTCGCGATTGCGAGGTATGGATTGACATCGGCCGAGGCGATGCGGTTTTCGATGCGCATCGATTTGGGGTTGTTGTCCGGTACTCGAAAACCGGTTGTGCGATTGTCGAAATCCCAGTGAAAGTTTATCGGCGCCGACATTTCCCTGACGATACGCCGATAAGAATTGACATAGGGTGACATCAACGCCATGGCTTCTGGCATGAAACGCTGCAGCCCTGCGATATGGCTTAACAGCAACGCGTTCGGCATGCCATCGGCGGTAGAGAATACATTTTCGCCCGACTCCAGGTCTTCGACGCTTTGATGGATATGCATTGCACTGCCTGGCTGAGCTTGCATCGGTTTTGCCATGAAGGTTGCATATAGATCGTGGCGCAGCGCGGATTCGCGTACCGTGCGCTTGAACAGAAAAGCCTGGTCGGCCAGTTCCAGCGGGTCGCCGTGCAACAGATTGATTTCCATCTGTCCCATACCCTCTTCGTGAATCAGGGTGTCGATCTCGAGACCCTGGCTCTCGCAGAAGTCATACATGTCGTCGAACATCGGGTCGAAATCGTTGACTGCATCGATATTGTAGGATTGTCCGCTGCGTTCCGCTCTGCCGGTTCGTCCGATCGGAGGCAGTAGCGGATTTTTTGGATCCAGGTTTGGCTGTAACAGGTAAAACTCAAGCTCGGGCGCTACGACTGGTTTCCAGCCCTCGGCACTATAAAAACCGAGCACCTTGCGTAAAACCTGGCGCGGAGAAAACTCGATCGGGTTTCCCTGCATGTCATAGCAATCGTGGATGACCTGGGCGGATGGCTCCCTGGCCCAGGGCAGCATACGGATGGTGTAGGGATCGGGTTGCAAAATCATATCGACATCGAGAGGATTGATGCTCTCCCAGTTGTCGGGGTAGTCGCCCGTCACCGACTGCATGAAAATAGCCTGCGGCATGCGCAGTGTCGTAGTGTCGTTAAACTTCGCAGCCGGCATGATTTTGCCGCGTGCGGCGCCCGCCAGATCGGGCACGATACACTCGACTTCGGTAATCTGGTTTTGTTCGATCCAGTCTTTCATGTCAACTCACATGGTTAGCCCTGGCGGAGGTTCGCGAAATACGTAAGCCTCGCAACATGGGCAATTAATCAGCAATGGAAAATAGTTAGGCCGGTAATTGTGATCACAAAATTATCGAATGTCAATTACGACTTTCGGGTTAAATATAGGCGCTTTAGTATTTCTTGACCGACTTTTTTCTTTGCTACAGGCTCGCCGCGCCGCTTTGCTCGTGATCACATTAATTCGTCCCTAAATTGCGCGGCCCGGGCCAGGATCGTAGGTCCCGAGCTTGAGCTCTGGTTTGGGGTCAGAGTAAAATTTGTTCAGGTGTCAGGCCCGGGATTGCGGCCTGAGCGTCAATGGTTGGTTGTTAAGATAAATGCATATGAGTGAAGATTTAGGTCACAAAAAAAGATCGACGACGAGCCGTAGCACCAAGAGCGGGATAATTACCTGGGTTAAGGTCTGTGTTGTTATCCTGATTGGACTAATCACTCTAAGATTTGTTGGCTTACAGATATTCTTCAGGATTGATTGCGACGATGAGCCGATTATTACGGCGCTGTCGGAAATAGAGACCTACTACCTCCCGCTTGCGCTGTTACTCGTTTGCTTTGTGGCGGCCGGGATATGGCGGTTTTTTTTTGGCTCAAAGGATGACTAGCAAATAGCTATGCTGTCCGCGGTTATCGTTCATCAGCTAGAGTTCTTCGCTCATCTTGAGTTCGAGTTCACGCTGTTTTTGCTGGCGGAACATGATCCAGGCGGCGAGTAAAACTCCGATCGCGACCACCAGGATAATGATCGTCGCAAGCGCGTTGATATCGGGTCTCAACCCGAGCTTCACGCGCGAGTAAATCAGCATCGGCAGGGTTACCGCGCCGGGGCCGGAGACGAAGCTCGCGATAATCAGATCGTCGAGTGACAGCGTAAACGCGAGCAGCCAGCCGGCGACCATGCCGGGTGCGAGCAGCGGCAGGGTAATGTCGGTAAGTATGCGAAAAGGCCTGGCGCCGAGGTCTTCCGCGGCTTCCTCCAGGTCCTGCGCCATACCGGCGAGCCGCGACTGAATGATGACCGCGACGTAAGCCATCGAAAAGGTAATATGCGCGATCGTGATCGTGTTGAAGCCACGCGAATCGGGCCAGCCGATAAATTCCTTGAGCGTGATAAAC
>JAAESG010000065.1 GCA_024229615.1 Gammaproteobacteria bacterium
GGGATGGACTGACGAGCGTTAGCCTGCATATTGCATCAGTATCCCGGATGCTGACGCCGGACAAATGCGGCTGAACGCCGGACTGGACCTCAATCCATAGCTCTAGCTATGGATTGAGGGAAGACCAAGTTCAGGCGTATCTGGACAAGTCAGCGCCGGGATAGGGTTTGGGCCGGTTACAAACTGTATTTTTGGTAGTATCCGAGATATTGCCAGCTTACTCCAACAATTCAATAGGTTAAGTCAAGGCGCGAGACCGACTGGTGCAATATGCAGGCCAGCGCCTGGTTTTCCGGCGGTTTTGCCGGAGATCGGTTGTTATACATGCATTGAGTAAGCAGGCTCCGGATTCTTGCATGCTCTTTTGACAAGCGGGTTGCAGCAACTAAACTGATAGCAAACAACAACTCGACTCCTGCATGGAACATCACGACATCTCCTTGTTGCTCAGGTCGCATACGCCAATTCTGACCCTCGAAACGCACGAAGAAGCTCGCGCGATCGAATTGATGAAGGAAATTGCATTGAACATGAGCTTTCCGATTTTTAAATGGTCGGTCGCGGTTGGAATGCAGCGCGTCGATCTGGATATGGATCCGCAGGCGTTACTGAAGGATCCCGCCAAGGCGCTGGGGCATATTCACAGTTCCGAACTGGAAGCGATTTACATGCTGCTCGACTTCCATCCGTTCATGGAAGATCCGGTAATCGTGCGTCATTTGAAGGAGCTGGCGATGTCGGTGCGCGATACCAGAACCCGTCTGGTGCTGGTCAGTCATAAGCTGCAAATGCCGCCGGAGGTGAAGAAGCTCTCGGTGAACGTGACGCTGTCGCTGCCCGACGAGGCGGCGCTGCTCGAAATTGTGCGCAAAGAGGCTGCCGCTTACACCAGAGAGCGAGAAAACCGGCGCGTCAGTACCGATAAAAAAGTGCTGCAACAGTTAGTCAACAATCTGAAAGGATTGACTTACAACGATGCACGATCGCTTGCGCGTTCGGCGATAGTCGACGACGGCGCAATCACCGAAAGCGATCTCCCGCAAGTGATGCAGGCCAAGTATCGCCTGTTAAGCGGTAACGATTTACTGTCCTTTGAGTTCAAAACCAGCAGCTTTTCGGAACTCGCAGGCATGAATGCGTTAAAGCAATGGCTGGCGCATCGCGAAAAGTTTTTCCATCAGTCGGTGGATGCGCCCGGCATGGAAATTCCCAGGGGTATTCTGCTGCTCGGTGTACAGGGCTGTGGCAAAAGCGTAGCGGCGAAGGCCGTCGCCGGGGTCTGGAAGGTGCCGTTGCTGCGGTTGGATTTCGGCAATCTGTATAACAAGTACATCGGCGAGTCGGAAAGTAATATTCGCGAAGCTCTCAAAACCGCGGAAGTCATGTCGCCTTGTGTTCTGTGGATCGACGAGATCGAAAAAGGTATTTCCACCAGCGAGCATGACGACGGTACTTCGCAACGTATCCTCGGTACGCTGTTAACCTGGATGGCCGAAAATAACAAACCGGTATTCATCGTCGCGACGTCGAATGATATCCAGCGCCTGCCGCCCGAGCTGATTCGCAAGGGCAGGCTGGACGAGGTCTTCTTTGTCGATCTTCCGACACGCGAGATACGTGAGCGTATTCTTCAGATACATCTCGATAAGCGCGGTCTCGACACCGATGCCCTCGACCTGTGTCAACTGTCGGATTTGAGCGAGGGTTTTTCTGGCTCCGAAATCGAGCAACTGGTGGTGTCCGCAGTCTATACGGCGCATGCGCGCGATAGCGCCGTCGATATGGCGCTGCTAATCGATGAAATCAAAAAAACCCGGCCGTTGTCGGTGCTGATGGTGGAAAAGATCGCAGCATTGCGCCAGTGGGCGGAAAGCCGCACGGTATCGGTGGAATAAATGTGGAATTTTTGTTTTCGCCGTGCCTCAAAGTTTGCGAGGGTGTAGGCCGGCTGGAGGAGTCTTAAGGGGACGGTGACATTCGCGAATAATGATCATGTGCCATTCGGGTCATGCCTTACAAATGACATTGCCCTTCGAAACGCTTTTCAGATGTACAACCTGATCCCGTTATCCGTGAGTCCCTGGTCCGGACTTGACTAGATGTTTCTTGCCGCCATCAGCCCCTCGTATACGGCCTCTTCCGCGGAGCGGGGGCTGAGACAGTCCCCGGCCAGGTGAACCTCGATATCGATGCCGGTGAGCGTCTGTTCCAGTGCGGTGTCGGGCCGATGTCCCTGGGCAATCACCAGCGTATCCATGTTTTCGCAGATGATCGGTTCGCCACTGGTCGTATGCTGGAAGTAAGCCGTGTCACCATCGGCCCCGAAAAAACGGGCATAGGGAGTGACCACGACGCCCAGTCTGTGCAACTCGCCAGCCCAGTGCCAGCGAAGGTATTTCTGCAGGTTCTGCCCTGCCATTTCCCCGTCTACGCAAAGTCGCACCTGTAACCCGTCGCGTGCAAGTTTTTCGGCTAAACCCATGCCGACCCAGTCGCAGCGCCAGTCGGCGATGACGACGGAGGCACCTGGCTTGATTTCTTCTTTCAATATCTGCCAGGCGTCGGCGGTGTGGGTTTCTTCCGAGACCTCCAGGTCGGGCAGGTAAGGCGTGGCCCCGGTCGCAACGATGATGGCATCCGGTTTTTCTGTCTCGATCAATGCCTTGTCGACCATCTTGTTCAGTTGAATATCGACGCCATTCAACTCCATTTCGCGGCGCAGGTTATCGACGATGACACCGAACTCGGCGCGACCGGGCAAAGTTTGCGCCAATAGTGTCTGACCACCCAGGCCCCGGCCTTTCTCGCACAGGATGACGCGGTGGCCGCGTTCGGCGGCAACGGCGGCCGCCTTCATGCCGGCGGGACCGCCACCGGCGACCAGGATCTTGCGGGGTTTTTTTGCCGGGGAATGGGTACCCAGTATCAACTCACGACCGGTAACCGGATGCTGTATGCAGGAGATGCGAACCCCCTGGTGGTAGTGCCCGATGCAGGCCTGGTTGCAGCCGATACA
>JAAESG010000066.1 GCA_024229615.1 Gammaproteobacteria bacterium
GGGATGGACTGACGAGCGTTAGCCTGCATATTGCATCAGTATCCCGGATGCTGACGCCGGACAAATGCGGCTGAACGCCGGACTGGACCTCAATCCATAGCTCTAGCTATGGATTGAGGGAAGACCAAGTTCAGGCGTATCCGGACAAGTCAGCGCCGGGATAGGGTTTGGGCCGGTTACAAACTGTATTTTTGGTAGTATCCGAGATATTGCCAGCTTACTCCAACAATTCAATAGGTTAAGTCAAGGCGCGAGACCGACTGGTGCAATATGCAGGCTAGACCCAAGCGAATTGCAGCGCACAATGATCGCTTAGGTTTGGAAAACTGTGTCGCGCGTTTTACGTATGCGGGCACAATATCTATACTGATTCGAATTTCGTCGAGTAGAGTGAACAAAGATATGGTCCACGGCAAGAAAGATTACGACAAAGACCCGGTTGCGCGACAGTCTTCAATTCTGCAGCAGGTACCAATTGTCGATATCACGGAATTACGGGCTGATTCGAATAGCGCTGCGGCGAAGGATGCGATCGGCAAGATAGCGGAAGCCTGTAGAAGCTGGGGATTTTTTCAAATCACTAATCACGGTATTCCGGCGGCGATGATTGATGATGTCTGGGAACAAACGCATCGCTTCTTCTCTCTACCCATAGAAGACAAATTGGCGGTGTTGCGTACGCGTGATAACCCCTGGGGTTTTTATCACAATGAACTGACCAAGAACCAGCGCGACAAGAAGCAGGTATTCGACTTTACCGGTGAAGGCCAGGATCCAATCTATGGCAAAAGCAATCGCTGGCCCGTTGATCAGGCACGGTTCAAGTTCACCATGCAGGCATATTTCGACGCCTGCACCGAACTGTCTCTGAAACTGCTTGAGGCTTTTTGCATCGGGCTCGATTTGCCCGCCGATTTCATGTATGGCGATTTTGCCAGCAACCATACCGGGTTTTTACGCCTGAACTATTACCCGGTGCACGATCCGATCGAGGGTGCGAGCGATGAGCATCAACCGGTCGCGGATCTGGGTATACACCATCATACCGATGCGGGTGCATTGACCGTGCTCAACCAGGACGAGATCGGTGGCTTGCAGGTGCATCGGAACGGGTGCTGGTATGATATTCAGCCGGTTGCCGGGGCAATAGTGATCAATACCGGTGACATGATGCAGGTCTGGTCGAACGACAGGTATCACGCCCCCGTGCACCGGGTACTGGCGATGGAATCCAGGGAACGCTATAGCCTGCCGTTTTTCTTCAATCCATCGGCAGACGCCAGGGTCAGCCCTTTACCGACGGTGATCGACGATCAACATCCAAGTCTTTACAACAGCATCGAGTGGGCCAGTTTTCGCGGTAAGCGTACCGATGGTGATTATGCCGATTACGGTACCGAAGTGCAGATTTCCCAGTTCAGAAAATGAGCTGGATTCTGTTGCATCGGGATTCGATATTGATTTAAACGATGAGTCGTTACCGTCCCCCCGCCGCCAGCAGGTCGGCTTACGTTACCTCTGACGGAAAGCGTAAACTGCTGGATGAGCAAAAGTCGATCTGGTTGAAACGGCGTGAAGTCGTTGCGGCCCTGTCGGCCGCTGCCGCCGAGGGCGATCGTTCGGAGAATGCCGAGTATATTTACCGTAAAAAAGAATTGCGCGAGCTTGACCGGCGAATTCGATACCTGCAGAAGCGCCTGCCGGAACTCAATGTTGTCGATCAAAAACCCGCGAATTCGGAGCGCGTCTTCTTCGGTGCCACGGTCAGGCTAGAGGATGAGGATGGTAACGTCGTCAGCTATCGCATTGTTGGTCCGGATGAGTTCGATCGCGAAGAACACTACATCAGCGTCGATTCACCGCTGGCTCGGGCCTTGCTAAAACGCGAACTCGGTGACGAAGTCCAGGTCGAAGTTCCAGGCGGACGACTGGTTTATGTGATTAGCGAAATTTCCTATTGAGCAATCGATCGGTGGTTTGAGCGAAATGCGCCGTGTCGCGGCACTCGCGTCGGTTTTTGAAGTTCTCATATCGACGCATATTTTACTGAGTACGGTCTCTGTATCGCCGGGTCCGAGCCTAATTGCATATCGGTCGAACATAGGTCCTGGAATGTGCAGATTTTCAACGAGGCGATGGAAATTAGCGATGGTGAAATTGTCATTCCCGATCGCCCCGGCACCGGCTTTAGGGAAACTCTGATTTATTAGAGTTTCTGCGGTGCAGGGATGCACCGCCATTTTCAATGACCGTTAAGTCATTGAAAATGAAGGAGAAACAAAAATCACATTTTTTGTTTCTCCGTGCTCTGACAATTCAGGATGAATTGTTCAGAGCTTCCTTAGTTTTGACAAAGAGGTCAGAAAACGCTTTAGTGTTTGACTATGGCATGGTTCGAAAGGCATACATTTACCAGTAAAACTATTTCCAGGCTGCTGCCAGCGGTGCTGCTGTGGTTGTTTTATAGCCCTGCCCAAGCCTATTTAAACCGCACTTACAGTAACCTTGCCGAGGCCCAGGTCTTCGATGGAGACTTCGTCGATATATTGAGTCAGGGCAAGCTGCGCATACTGTTGACGCGGGATAATACCAAATCCGCCTATCTGCCGCGCAAGGGTTCCCCGTTAGCTGAGCAGCAGCGTATCGCCGAAGAATTTGCACTCTCACACGGCTTGATTCCCGAACTGGTGCTGGTCGATAACTTCTCTAAACTAATTCCGGCACTGGTCGCGGGTAAGGGTGATATCGTCATCAGCAACCTGACGATAAACGATGAACGGCTAAAGAAAATGGCGTTTTCGGTGCCACTCGACCACGTGGTTGAGCAGGTTATCGTCGCCAGCGGCGATAAATCGGTTCAACGGGTACGCGACCTGAACGGTAAATCGGTGATGGTCAACCGCGACTCGACCTTTTGGCATGCGCTGAACTGGCTCAAGGAAAAACGCTACCCCGATATCGAAATCCTGGAGATTCCGGATGGTGTACAAACCGAAGAGGTACTCGATTCGGTCGCAGCGGGCAAGATTGACGCGACTATTCTGGATAGCAACCTGGTCGAGATTTACCGGAGCTATCGTGATGACCTCAGGGTGGCGACGAATTTCAGCAGTCAGCGTGATATCGGCTGGGGGGTGCGTAAAAATGCACCGCGACTGCTCGATGAAATCAATCGCTACCTGCAACTGGAACACATGGCTGAAAAGCGTGATCAACGCCATTATGGTGATCTCGACGCGATCAAGAAGCGTCGCGTGCTGCGCGTGATGCTGCGCAACAACGCGGCCTCATATTTTCTTTATCGCGGTGAATTGATGGGATTCGAATACGAACTGGCGCGCGAATTCGCCGACTATCATGGCTTACGACTCGAGGTAGTGGTACCGCCGAGTCATCGAGAGTTAACCACCTGGTTGCTAGAGGGCAGGGCGGATATTGCAATGGGCTTCATCGAGCCCGACAAACAACAGCGCCGGCTGGGGGTTGAGTTTTCCAGGCCTTATCATTACGCCAGGCAGCATATTGTGGTGCATCACGATGATTCGGCGAACTCGCTGGCCGAACTCGATCATAGGACCATTTTCGTGCGTCATCATAGCCGTTACTGGGAGCGACTTTCCAATCTGCAGGAAGAGGGTGCGCGTTTCAGTCTACGCGCTACCGACGACGGGATTGAGACCGAGCAATTAATACAGATGGTTTCAAGGGGAAAGTACAAGGCGACGCTGACCGACGAACACTTGCTGGATATTGAATTGGCCAAGGGAGTCGCGGTGCGTTCGGCCTATGTGCTGGATGATCAGGTCGCGCACTCTGTCGCCTTACGTAAACGCAATCCGAAGCTGAAGAAGGCGCTGGACGAGTTCATCAAGCGAGTCTATAAAAGTGAATTTTATAACGTAACTTACAA
>JAAESG010000067.1 GCA_024229615.1 Gammaproteobacteria bacterium
CTTGACGCGCTCAAAGGCGAAAAGGATCTGCGTATACATGGGATATTCCACCCACAGGGTGCCGTCGTGGTCGAAGGTGGCGATGCGCTCGGCCGGTGCAACGTAGTCCTTACTGTTCTTGTCCGTGACGGCCGCAACAAACTCGAGGATTGACAGTTTCGCGGGGCCTTCGTTCCACGACGGCAGTGGATCTGCTGCGTATGAAACGGAACAGAGGAATAATGCGAAAATCGCAACAAACCCCGAGATCAAAAACCGGAATTTGGACTCAGTCCGGAATTTTTTCAAGTTCACGATGTTTTCTCCTACTGGTTTCTATTCAAGTTAAATGACAAGTGAGGCGGGCGCGCTGGAACGCACCCGCCAACACCAGTCAACAACTTACTTCCTGTTTATCGGCTCACTGCCCGATTCCCGCGGCAGACTCCCGAACCTTCTTTATCACCGCATCGAGATTGAAACTCGCGGCCGCTTGCATCGGCGGATAGTCGTTGGCGGTTTCCGCCAGTTTGACAACTTCCTGCTGCAGAAACACCGTGCGCCAGAGATTCTGCCCGAAGAAGTGCTCGAAGCTCATCCAGGACTCATGCGGTTTATAGCCCAACCTTTCGAACGGATCGAGTCGAAGGTTGTACATGTTCGGGAAGTTGAGTTTGTTCGTGTACCCAAACCAACCTTCCGGTTGATCGATCAGGACATACTTGATGTCGCCGATCCGGGCAGCGCCCAAATGCGACTGCGCAAAGTA
>JAAESG010000068.1 GCA_024229615.1 Gammaproteobacteria bacterium
CGCTCGTAATCAGCGATACGAGACTTCTTCGGGAATTTCCTGGTGAAATCAATATCCTGCGCGATATTCGCGCAAATTTGTGAAATTTCCGTGTTAGCTAAGATGCAATACCAAACCTCTACCCACATCACTGGTTTTGCACTCATTCCGAAATTCAATATGCTGGCTTTGACCGCAGCCATTGAACCGTTGCGAGTGGCTAACTATCTTGCCGGTGAGATTCTTTACGACTGGTACTTTGTCTCGGGTTCGGGTGGAACGATTAAGGCAAGTAACGGGATGTCGATTGAAACGGATTCGGTAACTGGAGATAAACGGAAATGGAACTCCATTATTGTCTGCGGCAGCTGGAATGTGGAGAATTATGAAGATGGGCAACTATTTAGCTGGTTGCGATTGCAGGATAATTACGGCGTGACGCTGGGCGGTATGTGCATGGGCGCTTATGTACTTGCCAAGGCAAAATTGCTGTCCGGTTACGATGCTACCGTGCACTGGAGCTGGATTCCGGGATTTAAGGAGCAATACCCAAACGTTGCGCTGAAAGAACAGCTGTTTGTGATCGACCGTAATCGGGTAACCAGTGCTGGCGGCACGGCGGGTATAGACATGATGCTGCATCTAATCGAAAAGCATCATGGTGTTCAGCTGGCCCAGGAGGTGGCCGAACAAATACTACATGACCCAATACGGGAAGCGGAATCATCCCAACGAAAAGTCCGATTGGGAAATCGAAAATCGCTGCACCCCACCATAAGGGAATGCATTATCCTGATGGAAAACAATCTGGAAGAAGTGCTTCCAATTCCGTACATAGCCAAGGTCATGGGCGTATCGCAACGCAAACTGGAGCGCTTGTTTCGGCAATACCTCGGTACTTCCGCGATTGGTTTCTATCGCATTCTACGGTTACAGTTTTCGCGGGCATTATTAACCCAGACCTCGATGAGCATCCGCGAGATTTCATTAGCCAGCGGTTTCCCGAGTTTTTCACATTTTGCCAAGTCTTTTACCGAGGAATTTGGCAATAACCCGAGTCAGTACCGCGAGGCCTGGCCGGTTTCGGAATCCGTACCTCGCTGGCCCGGTATGAGCAGTTCACTGATCAAATTCAGGAATGTGGCCAAGGCTTTTAACAACCCCCCTCAAGAATAATGCCCCGCCGAAACCGACTCGACGAATACACTGACCCTGGAGGTGAAGGAGCAAACATAACGTCGAAAAAACTATAATTAGGACGAAAATTATGTAACCTATGCCGCATTAATACGGAAAACTCTTCGAAGCCACATCTGGTGATCATGCAATAGTTATGTTTTGAATTTACACGCCAGTGCAATAACAGGAATGAATTCACCAGAAGGATTTCTAATCTGAGGAATATATCAATATGAAAGTCGGAGTATCGCTAGGAATTAGTCATCGGGAACCCATCTCGCACACGGTTGAAGTTGTCAAAAGTGCCGAGGCACTGGGATTCGATAGTGCCTGGATAGCTGACGTTCAACTATCGATGAAAGATTGTTATGTAGCACTGGCCCTATGTGCGGCAAATACGAAAACCATCAAACTCGGCACCGGTGTCACCAATCCTGTGACTCGGCACTTCACCACCATTGCCAACGGTTTTACCGCGCTTGACGAGGTTAGTAACGGTCGAGCGATCATTGGCCTCGGATCCGGGTGGACCGGGGTATATTCGATTGGTTTAAAACCGGCAACTATCGACTACCTCGAGACATCGATCAATAACATCAATACGCTTTGTAGCGGCAACGAGGTTATCGGGGAAGATGGAAAGCCATATCGACTGGTTACCGCCAGTGGGAAAATTCCAATTTTCGTAGCTGCCAATCAGCCCAGGATTCTGGCCATGTGTGGCCGGGTTGCCGATGGCGTTATTTTAATGGGTGGCGCCAACGAAGAATTCACCCAGTGGCAAATGGATCATGTACGCCGTGGTGCTGAAGAAGTCGGCCGAGATTTTAATGAGATCGAATTCCATCTGTGGGCGGCGATCGGAATGTCAGATGATCGCGCACAGGCCCGAGAGGATGTCAGTCACTGGGTTGCATCGCAGGCCGAAACCTTCAGCAAATGGAAAAATCTTCCCGAATTCCTTCATCCTTTCAAAGATGATTTCGATCGTGCCAGCGAGAGTTACGATCGCCTCGAGCATATGTCTTCACATGCAAGTCATAAAAAAGCGGTTTCGGGTGAATTCACCGATTATGTTGCCATTGTCGGTTCCGCGGATGAGTGTCTGGAACGTATACAGCGACTGGAGAAACTCGGGCTACATGGTGTTACCCTGGCATTTCGTGCCGGCTCAGGCGGCCGGCAAGCGCGCATGGAGGCCCTGCATGAGGGCATCATCAAACACTTGAAACAAGACTGAACAAAGCATCAAGCGGTTTTTATGATCGAAACAACATCCAGCAGCCAAAAAACAGCCATATTGATCCACGGCCTGTCCGAGGCACGCCATGTCTGGTCAAGACAACAAGCTTTCCTTGAGCAATCGATGCGGGTCATTGCTTATGATGTGCGTGGATTTGGCACCAGTCCGGTCGGCGCAGCCAATGGTACAGTTGCCCAGATGGCCGATGACCTGGGCCAAATTCTCAGCGCCGAGAATACGGGGCCCGTGTGGTTGATTGGTTTTTCAATGGGCGGTGTTATCGCCCAGCGTTTCGCATTGGATTTCCCGGCACAGACATCGGGTCTTATCCTTATTGCCAGTTCCTGTACCGTGGGCCAGGCTGGACAGGAGTTTTTTCGCGACCGGATGGCGCAGGTGAGTTCGGGGGGCCTCGAAACGCTTGCCGCAATCAACGAGCATGATGCCCGGGGCTGTTTCTCTCTGGGCGATGAAAAACTGATTGCCGAATATCAGAAATTGCGTGTCGACGCAGTCAAGGATGCCGAAGGCTACCTCAATGCCGGCCGCGCCATGGCCCGACTTGCGGAAGAACCGATAGTACAGGATTTAGACAGGATTGACTGTCCAACGCTTGTTATTGCCGGTGAAACTGACCCCTATTGCCCCCCCCGTGCATCAGAAAAAATCGCCGGGGCTATTCCAGGTTCCATACTTGAGGTCGTTCCAAAAGCGGGTCATTGCTTGCACTGGGAGGCCAGTGATGCCACCAATAATCTGATTCACGATTTTTTGATAAAACACCCCTGAACCGGGCACAGGTATTAATCATGAGCGAGGATAAAAGCAGCGAGGAACAAGAGCAGCCGCTGATATGGGAGACCCGTGGGGCGGTGGCCATTATCAGGCTGAATCGACCCAGGGCGATGAATTCATTCGATATGGACTTGATGCGGGAACATCGCAGCCGACTGGAAGAGTTCGAAGCGGACGATGACCTGCGTGTATTGATTTACACCGGTACCGGGCGGGCATTTTCTACCGGTATAGATATCAAAAAAGCACCGGACTTTTTGTACCTGGCACCCAAGGTGAGAACCAGTTATTGGGTAACGCCAAACTCTCTGAAAATCAGTAAACCAACCATTGCGGCGATAAACGGATATGCCTTCGGTGGTGGCTTTGAACTGGCGCTGGGCTGCGACATCCGCATCGCCGCGGCAAACGCAAAAATGGGCTTGCCCGAGGTCAAATTGGGCGCCCTGCCTGGCGGTGGCGGAACCCAGTGGCTACCGCGTTTGATTGGCCTTGGCGATGCCATGCTGATGATGCTGACCGGGGACCCGGTTTCAGCCGACGAAGCGTTGCGTTTGCGCCTGGTACAAAAAGTGGTAGCGGACGAGGACTTGCTAGAGGAGGCGTTGAAGATTGCTGACGCAATCTGCGCCAACGGCAAGTCGGCCGTGCGCCTGGTAAAAGAAGTGGCCATGCTGGGTTATGACATGCCCGCCGCCGATGCGTTGTGGCTCGAGGAAATCTATTTTGCGCGCAATCGGGAAGATGCTGCGGATGAAATCAAACAGCGATTGGAGCAATTTCAAAAAAGGAAGTGATCGGCGGGGCTCGTGCTCCTTCCGCGAGATATCTTAGGATTTACAAGCGAGGTTAAACAGCGATGGACTTGAGACTGCAGGGCAAGATTGCCATTGTTACGGGCGGGGCATCGAACATTGGCAAAGCCATTACCGAAGGCTTTGTTGCCGAGGGTGCGAATGTAGTTATTGCCGATGTTGACGAAAAACAGGGACAGCGGGTGGCCCGGGAGTTGTGTGATTCCCGGCCTGACGCGGCCCTGTTCATCAAAACAGATGTCGGGGATCGGGAAGCCGTGGAGAACATGACCCAGGAGACGCTGGAGCACTTCGGCCAGATCGACATTCTCGTAAACAACGCCGGCTGGACCGCCAATGCCCAGTTTATCGATAAACCCTACTCAGATTTCGAGCGCGAAATAGCAATCAACCTGTGGGGGCCAATCAACTGTATCCGCTCGGCGGCGCCATCGATGATTTCAAGGAACTACGGCAAGATTATTACCATCGGTTCCGATGCCGGGCGTGTCGGTGAATACAATGAAGCGGTTTACGGCGCCTGCAAGGGAGGAGTGATCACCCTGAGCAAGGCCCTGGCGCGCGAGTTCGGACGCTACAAATTGAACGTCAACGTTATCTGCCCGGGCCTTACTCTGCCGGAGAATCCACAGGATGCGGGCGATAACAGTCTTTGGCATTCAGATAGCCCGCAGGCGAAAATATTCTGTAATGACGAAGTACTGGAAAAAGTCGTTCGGCGCTATCCTTTGCGACGCTACGGCGTGCCCAACGATATTGTGCCGATGGTGATGTTTCTTGCCTCGGATGCAACATCCTATGTAACCGGCCAATGTATCAGCATCAGCGGCGGTTATGCGATGTAACGGCTGCGAAGACAGCTAATCATGTACGATCACTCAGAATATTATCGGAAATCGGGCTATTGGAGTGACCGGCTACTGACGGACTTTCTACAGCAGGCAGTGCAGTCGTCGCCAGATAAACTCGCTGTGAAAGATGGGCGTTTCGGCAGCCTGACTTACCAGCAACTGGCATCGCAATCCTGCCGTCTGGCGGTGGCACTTCAAAGCCTGGGTATCCGCAAGGGGGATAAATTTGTGGTTGCCTTGCCCAATTGGCAACAGGTACCGGTGTTTGTCCTGGCGCTTAATTATCTGGGTGCAGTAGGCGTGCATTTACCGATTACCGGTGGTGAACATGAATTCACCGGAGTGCTTACTATCAGTGATGCAAAAGGCATCGTCGTACCGGATATTCTAAGTAACAAAAACTTTGTGGAACTGATCGATCGTGCGGTAAAAAATTGTCCGGAGCTTGATTTGCGCGTGGTTGTGGGGTCAGAGCAACAGTATTCCGGGTGGCTGACTTTTGATGAGCTTCTCGCCCATGGCCCGGCGGAGGCGACGCGCCCGGAAACGCAGTCAAGTGCAGATGACCTCAACTGCCTGTTGTTTACTTCCGGGTCTTCCGGGATACCGAAAGGCGTGATGCACAGTTCAAACTCGATCGGTGCCCTGAATACCACGACGGCGCCAATATATGATCTCAGTTCGGAAGATATTATCTTCATGGGTGCACCCCTGGGATTTTCCGCCGGATACGCCCATGGTCTTCGTCTCGCTATTTACCTTGGGGCCAGCCTGATTCTGCAGGATGCCTGGGATGCGGACCAGGCCCTGGAAACCATGGTGCGTGAAAAAGCTACCTTCACCCTGGCCACACCAACCCTGCTCGATGATCTGCTCAACTGCAAGCGGTTTGCCGACCTGGGCGCACAGTTGTCACTGCGGGTAATACTCTGTGGCGGGGCCTCAGTACCCTCGTCGTTGCTGCGGCAGGCACATGAAAAACTGCCGCAAACGTTCACCTCGGTAATCTGGGGTATGACCGAGGGTATCGGTACCGCCTGTCGGCCCGGCACGCCTTTGAATCAGGTGGCCAGCACCGACGGCCAGCCTTTTCTCGGCACCGAATTGAAGGTTCTCGGGCAAGACGAAAAGGAACTTCCAGCCGGACAGGAAGGTGACCTGGTGATGCGCGGACCGCAGCAATGCTTGGGTTATTTCAAGAATCCACAACTCGATCAGGAATCGTTCATGCAAGACCGGTGGTTCCGTACCGGTGATCTGGCCGTGATCGACGAGCAGGGCTATGTCAAGATCACCGGGCGGCGAAAAGAGCTAATTATCCGCGGCGGCGCCAATATCTCGCCACTGGAAATCGAGCAGGCGCTGATCGGAGAACCCGGAATTGGGAAACTGGCAATTATCGGCATACCCGATGAGCGCCTGGGTGAGCGAATCTGTGCCTGCCTGGTGGCGAAACCGGATGCTGAAACGCCCGAGCTGGCCGAACTGGTTGCTATTACCCGCGACAAGGGACTGGCGAAGAACAAGTGGCCGGAGCGCCTGCAGATAGTAGATGCCTTACCCGTGACGGCTGCCGGAAAACTCAGGCGATCGGTGCTACGACAGCAGATCATTGATAAACTGAACGCCGAGGAACCGGGTTGATGGACTTTTCTTACAACAGCGAACAGCAGCAGATCAGTGATTCAGTCGAGAAAATTTGTACTGGATTCGATGACAATTACTGGCTGGAACACGACCAGAGCGGTGAATTCCCTTTTGAATTTCACCAGCAGATGGCGGCGGGCGGCTGGTTGGGTATTACCCTGCCGGAAGCCTATGGCGGCGCCGGCCTGGGCGTGACAGAGGCCGCGATAATGATGCAGGCGGTGGCCAATTCGGCCGGTGCGATGAGTGCAGCTTCATCAATTCACATCAATATATTCGGTCCGCATCCAATCGTCGTATTCGGCAATGACGAACAAAAGCAACGTTGGCTACCCGATTTAATCGAAGGAAAAGCCCGCTCCTGTTTTGGTGTAACCGAACCCGATGCCGGCCTGAATACCACATCGATCACCACGCGCGCACAACGCTGCGATGAGGGTTACCTGGTGCACGGTAAAAAAATATGGACTTCTACCGCCATGGAAGCGGATAAGATCATGCTTCTGACACGAACCTCGGCCAAATCGGAGGGTCAACGTCCAACCGATGGGCTGACCCTGTTTTATACGGACCTGGACCGAAAATAC
>JAAESG010000069.1 GCA_024229615.1 Gammaproteobacteria bacterium
AATGAACCAGCGTAGTGGCAGACGATCCCGAAAGGGTGGCCCGTCAGGTTGGGGCTGAGTATCAGGGCAGGAGAGGCGAAAGCCGGTGCAAGAGCTCTAAACTGAAGTTGCTGGAAGAAAAGCCGACAATTATCTTATCTATCATATAGATAGCGAAAAAACGAAGTGTCCGTACTGCCTACATTCGGATATTTTTCAGTAAGTCGATAGCCTGTTGCTGGGTTTCATTGGGTGTGGTGATGATCTCGAAAGTCGAAGCAGGATCGTCCATCCCAGGAACGCAAGCGAGGTTCAGAACGATACCGCTGAGTAAATGAATCAATGATTGAAAGCTATGAACCGCAGTGCCATCGGCTAAACACTGGGTATGGACTTTTTGCATAGCCGCTTCGGAGCGTTCTGCGGGCGCCACCGGATCCCGGGTTGATTTCGCTTCCTGGTCTTCGTCGCAAAACAACAAGGGCCGCCAAGCCTCGCGCATATACCACTCCACGTAATAGGCCAGCATACACAGAAACAGGTGCGCGCGTACCCGCGGCTCCAGATAGTGATAGATAGGACGCACCTTGAGGTCCATCGTCTTGATCGAACGGAAGGCCCGCTCTACCTGACTCAGACGCTTGTAACTGCGCACCGTATCCTCGGCCGATAGGCGTTCTTCTTCCAGGCTGGTACGCACGATATAGATCCCATCGAGCGCCGCTTCGGCCGCTACCCGCGGTTCGTCGATTGAGAAGGCGAAACCATCGTCGCGAATGGCCAATACAAAATGCTTACCCACCTTGTACTTATCGATGATCTTGCCGAGGCGCAGGCCAATCTTGTCTCGTCCGCCATAGCGCCCCTGTTCGACCAAAACGCGTACCTGCTGCAATGCCTCGCAGAACCCTGCTATCGCCGCTTGGCGTGCTTCCTCTGGGTCGCAGAAGCGGAAATCGAAACCATCCTCACGGACCTCGAAGCTCACTTGGGATTGCAGTTTATGCTGCTTCGAAATTCGGGTTAATCGAGTCTCGATTGCCTTACGGCCTCGTAGCGTACCGCGCTCGATCCGGGTGCGCAGCCGATCGAGCCTTTTGCCGAAGGCATCGAGCAACGTATCGGCGGCCGCGCCCGGGTCGAGCAAACGAAATTCGAATCGCCCGTCGTCGATCGTCAAGGCAAAATACTCGCCGACCCCGGTCGAACCCAAGATCTTTTTTACCCGCTGGCCGATCTTCTCTTCGCCCTTGAGCTTACCCCGCTCCACGATAGCCTGAACTTCTTTCAGCGTCCGGGTCGTCGCCTCCAGTAAAGCTTGACGTTTGTTGGCGCGGCGCTCGGCCAGTACCGGATTGCGGCAAGCGATCAGGCGTTCCCCGGGGTAATCCGGGTGGGTCAATGCAAATAGATTGCACGTATCGAAAAGATCCGGCTGCACCGCCTGCGCATCCACCAGCTTCTTGATCGAGCTGCTTCTAAGCGCGGAGATCCAATCGATCTTCGGGATCTCTTTGAGCTGATCGATCTGGGTCTGAGAGATCATCCCGCGATCCCCCACGATGGCCAGGTGTTGGATACCGAATTGCTGTTGCACCCGCTCTACCTGGGGTAGCAGCGTCTTGCCGTCACAGGTGTTTCCCTCGAACACGGAAACCGAGACCGGACACCCCTGGTCATCGGTGAGCAAGCCGTAATTGACCTGTAGTTTCCCCTTCTTGCCGTCGCGGTTATGACCCCGCATCGCCAGGGAACAACACTGGCCCTCCATGTAACTGGAACTCAGATCGTAGAGCACCAGCCCGCCCTCTTCGAGATGCCGGGCGGCCAGTTTCTTTTCGATGCGGTCCTGGCGCTCCAGCAGCCAGTCCATCGCCGCATACAGCTCCTGCTCATCGGCCGTCTCCACCCCGAGCATGCGGGGCAAGGTCGTGATAGGCCACCAGCGGGTGGTTGCCAGCTTACTCTCCGGTTCCAGGATGCGGGCCGCCACCATTGCGATTACCAAATCGCGTTCCCGGCAACGCCTTGTGCCGATGAGCCGGTCGAAGCCGACCCGTGTCATGGCCTCGCGCACGGCCTGAACATGACCGTGATGCCAGGACCGGACCGTACCGAACGCCTCGGTCGCAGAAATAAACCGTTCGCCAGCGAGATAGCGTTTGAGCAGCGCGATCGCCTCCGTGGGTAATTGGGTCAGATTCGCCAGCGTTCGGGACTTGACCTTGCCGTCCTCGCGATAACTCTCCCGGAGCAAAATGGCAGGCGGTGACGAGCGATTTGGGATCGTAGCTACATACATGCCGACATTATAGCTCAATATGAATTGCTATGCCAGCATTTAATGAGGCATTTACATGCCTACACTTTTTCGCCCAATAATGCCATATTCTCTTTTATAATCAATTGATTAGAAGCGTAAAGGAAGGTTATTTCTAGGTAACTTCAGTCTAGGGTAAAACTTGGTTTCCGGGAATGAGGTCAGAGGGGCGTTGAGCCGGAAGGTCTCGTCCAGTGGGAATTCGGCCACTTGCGCGGATTTGAGGAAATCGTAGAGGGATCCGCCCAGGCGGCGGCCATCGATTTCCTGGGCATGGACCGCGCGGACCGGCGGCAATTGTTTGTCGTCTCCGGCGTTTAGCAGGCGGTTGAGTGCCCAAACTGAGCAGCCGACGATCAGCGGGTCGCTGTCCAGGC
>JAAESG010000070.1 GCA_024229615.1 Gammaproteobacteria bacterium
AGTGTTTCGCGGGATTGATTGAGCTGTTGCAGGCAGGTCAGATCGGTAATGTCCCAGCCGCGTGAGTTTTGCCTGACTTCGGCGTAGAGATCTTCCGGCAGGTTGATACCGGGGTTGGCAATCTGCTCGAGTTCTGCAACGACCGCGACAGGATCGCGAGCGATCGATTCAGGTGTGATGCTGGTGTCTACAATCTGGTTGACAAAGGAGCTGTTGGCGCCATTCTCAAGCAGGCGTCTGACCAGATAAGCGAGCAAGTCCTGATGTTCGCCAACAGGCGCGTAGATGCGGCAGCGAGTGGCGGAATCCCGGTGTACATGATCGTGCAGAGCCTCACCCATGCCGTGCAGGCGTTGAAATTCGAAGTCCTGCTGTTCACTCGCCAGTTTCAGCACGGCTGCCACCGAGTGTGCATTGTGTGTTGCGAATTGTGGATAAATCCGATCGCTCATAGCGAGTAGCTTTTTCGCGCAGGCCAGATAGCAAATATCGGTATTGACCTTACGTGTGAAAACCGGGTAGTCGGACAACCCAAGGACCTGCGCGCGCTTGATTTCGGTATCCCAGTAGGCGCCCTTCACGAGGCGCACCATGATCTTTCGATCCAGTCGTTTGGTGAGAGCGTAAAGCCAATCGATAACCGGTGAGGCGCGTTTACCGAATGCTTGCACCACTATGCCAAATCCGTCCCATCCGCGTAACGCCGGATTTGAAAGTACCGCTTCGATCACATCCAGCGATATATCTAGCCGATCAGCCTCTTCTGCGTCGATGTTGAATCCCATATTCGCCGAGCAAGCCAGCATGGCCAGGGACTCAACTCGTGGAATCAGCTCATCGACGACGCGTTGGTATTGGCCAATTTCGTAGCGCGGGTGCAAGGCCGACAGTTTGACCGAAATGCCAGGATTGTCAGGGGTGTTTCGATGCTTGCAATCTTTGGCCAATGCATTAATAGCATCGGAATATGCGAGGTGGTAATAGCGCGCATCAGCCTCGGTTCGGGCAGCTTCGCCGAGCATATCGTAAGAATAGCAATAACCCTGTTTTTCCAGATCCCTGGCGCGTTTTCGAGCCTTGTTGATATTGGTGCCGAGCACGAAATGCCTTCCCAGTTCACGCATGGCCTGGCCCACTGCATTGCGTACCAGAGGCTCACCCAGACGTTTCACCAGGCTGTGCAGCGTTGTGAGTAAACCCTTTTCGTCCTCCGGAGCTACAATTTTCCCGGTCAGCAGCAGCGCCCAGGTAGATGCATTGACCAGAGGAGAACCTGAATGGCCGAGATGCTCACCCCAGTTCCCCGGAGAGATTTTATCTTCGATTAGTTCGTCTATGGTTTGTGCATCCGGTACTCGCAGCAAGGCTTCGGCGAGGCACATCAAAGCGACCCCTTCCCGAGTGGTCAGACCGTACTCGGCAAGAAAGTTTTCCATCATGCTCGGATTGCCGCTCGCGCGCACCTTGCTCACCAGTTCTGCTGCCATATCACTGATCTCGGCACGCTGCTGTTCGCCAAGACTGGCCTCGGTGATCAACTCCTGGATGACTTGCATTTCGCTGGCAAGATAGTAACTACGAATTTTCTGACGATCCTCATCATCAGACAGGGGTGGAATGACGAGCTTCTCTGGGTGCATTATTTTCATCCTTATCAGGAATTTGGAAAATAGTATTTTCTCTGTGCCGGATTCTAATATAGAGTTAAGCCGGGTTGGAAATAACTTTACAATACAAGCAATCACAAATCACAAGGGCTGCGGCAATGAATCAATGGTACCGACAACTATTCAAGCGTATCGATGCTATCGCTGAACTGGGAAAGCTTAAAGTTAGCGAAGCGACTTTTTCCGTCAATTACCAGGAAGACTTTTCGGTCGATGACGCGATCCCTGACCTTGAGGTCCTGGCGACGATTGGTAATCGCAATCGAGCCCAGGCACGACTGGTAAAAATTTCCAGGGATGCGAAGAATTACTCGATCAAGCTTTATACCCTGAAAGATACGATTCCACTCTCGCAATCGATGCCCGTATTTGAGTCGATGGGGTTACAGGTTTTAATCGGTCGGCCCTATCGCATCAAACTGAGTAATCGGATCTACTGGATTAATCATTTCACCCTCGAACGTGGTGATGATATCTGTGACCTCGATCCCGAGAGAATACCGCGATATTTCAGCGATTTATTCGAGAGCATCTGGAGTCAGCGCAGTGAAAATGACGCCTTTAATCATTTGCTTTTCAGCGCCTGCATCAAGGCACCGAACATACAGATATTGCGTGCGTATACCGCTTATTTGCAGCAGATACGCTTTCCACACAGCCGCGAATATATTATTGAAACGCTCAACAGTTATCCCGACATAACACTCTTGCTGGTGCGAAGTTTTCTACGCAAATTCAACCCTGAGGAAGTCAAAAGCGATTCCTATGAGGAGCTTTTCGAAGAGATTGAAGACCGGTTGCATGATATCGAGTCGCTCGATCACGATCTGATTTACAAGCGCATGCTTAATTTGATCGATGCGACCGTGCGCACCAATTATTTCCAGAATATTCATAATGATACCGGCCACATCAGTTTTAAAATGGATTCCCAACGTATCGAGAGTTTACCCAAGCCCAGCCCGCGATTCGAGATTTTTGTCTACGCGACCCGCTTCGAGGGAATACATTTGCGTGGCGGACTTGTAGCACGCGGCGGTATTCGCTGGTCTGACCGGCGCGAAGATTATCGCACCGAAGTGCTGGGCCTGATGAAAGCGCAAATGGTCAAGAATGCCGTTATTGTACCCGCAGGATCCAAGGGCGGCTTCATTACCAAGCAGATTGCGCAGCTGCCTGCATCGGAAATTTATGCCGAAGTCCAGGCCTGTTACTCGCTGTATATAAACTCACTGTTGGAATTGACCGATAACCGGGTCGGGACAGAACTTGAACAACCCCAGAATACTCGGGTACACGATCTGGCAGACCCTTATTTGGTAGTAGCAGCGGATAAAGGGACGGCAGCGTTTTCTGATGTAGCCAACGAAATTGCAAATCAGCACGATTTCTGGCTGGACGATGCATTTGCATCCGGTGGTTCGCAGGGCTATGACCATAAGAAGATGGGGATCACCGCACGCGGTGCCTGGGAATCCGTAAAGCGGCATTTTCGAGGGCTCGGCAAGAATATTCAGAAAGAATCCTTCAGCGTGGTTGGAATCGGCGACATGTCCGGCGATGTTTTTGGCAATGGAATGTTGCTGTCGCCCTGTATCCAGCTGGTCGCGGCTTTTAACCACATGCATATATTTATCGATCCTAAGCCTGATATTAAATCGAGCTACAAGGAACGTGAACGTATGTTCGGCTTGAATCGCTCAACCTGGAATGACTACAACAAGAAGTTGATCAGCAAGGGAGGTGGCGTATTTTTGCGCAAGGCAAAGAAAATCGATCTCAGCCCCGAGATTAAACAACTGATCGATTGCAAGGAAGATCACCTGACACCGAATGAACTCATCGTCTATATTCTCAAGGCGCAGGTTGATCTGATCTGGAATGGCGGTATAGGTACTTATGTTAAAGCGAGTAACGAAACCGATGCGGATGTATCCGACAAGAGTAATGACGCCATTCGTGTCAATGGCCGGCAATTGCGTGCCAGGGCGATCGGCGAAGGCGGAAATCTAGGCGTTACCCAGCGTGGGCGGGTGGAGTATGCCCAGGCAGGTGGTTTGATTTACACCGATTCGATCGATAATTCAGCCGGTGTCGATTGCTCTGACAACGAAGTCAATATCAAGATTCTGCTTTCGCAATTGGTCAAGATCGGACGATTAACCGGTAAGGAACGAAATCAGTTGCTGGTCGATATGACCGACGAAATCGCCCAGAAATGTATTTTAAACAATTATCGTCAAACCCAGATCATCGATAGTATCGAACAGCATGCCGCTCTAAACATGTATCAACATGCGCGTTTCATGCGCCACCTGGAAACCGAAAAAATACTCAATCGTAAACTCGAGCACCTGCCCAGCGATAAGATGATCACCGATCGAATTGCCAAGAATCAGGGGCTGACCCGACCTGAATTATCGATCCTGCTCTCTTACAGCAAGTTGACCTATAAAAATGCTCTGCTGGCGTCCTCCTCGTTGACCGAGGAATGCTATAACCCGTTATTGCTGGGTTATTTCCCGAGACTGATTCGTGAGCGCTATGCCGATGAAATCCTGCAACATCCGCTGCGCAAGGAAATCATCGCGACAATTCTGAGCAATCAGATCGCCAATAATATCGGCATAGGCTTTGGTTCCCGTATTCGCGAGGAAACCGGTGCAACGATCGAGGGCATCGCCAAGGCCTACGTGGTTTGCGTCGAAGTATTCGATCTTTACAATACCTGGCGCGCACTGGAACGACAGGACAATGTCGTTCAGGAACAGTATCGATACGACTGTTTTCAGGCTGTGAGTGGGTTACTAGAGCGTTCGATTAGTTGGTTGCTACGTAATCAGCCTTCAGATTTCAACGTCAGTCAGGTGATCGGTCGCTACAAGACCGATACCAAGATTTTATGCGAAGTGATTTCGAATTCAATTATTGGCCAGTCCCGTAAGAATTACCTTGCCACCAAGCGACGTTTCGTCAAGTACCGCCTGCCGGTCAAATTGGCGAATGAACTGGTCAATAAGACCACCCTGGCCTCAGCTTTTGACATCATTGAAATAAAGGCCAATTTATACAGTGATACCGAGAATGTGACTCGTCTGTTCTATGCCTTGTCGGAACGATTGCAACTGCACTGGATCAGGGATGCTATCTCTGAAACCATAGTACGCAATCACTGGAATCATCTGGCGATCCTCAATTTGCGTAACGATCTGCATGCCAATCAGCACAACCTGACTGAACTGTTACTGCAGATTGTTGACAACAAGCGCCATACCAACAAGGCGCTAGCTCTGTGGGAGGAACAGAACGCCTATGCGCTCGAGCGCTACGACAGCATATTGAATGAGTTCAGCGCGATGAGGAGCTGTGATTTCCCGACCATAAGTGTTGCGGTTTCGGAGGTGCGAAGGTTGGTGCAACTGGGCAAAAGGCAGCATTATCATAACTTGAGCAATCGCGAAGATGCCAATAGCGGTCTGTAGAGAGGGTCCTCAAGAACAATTATTTTGATGCGAAATTACCTATTAAATACAAATACTTGCGTGACTTATCGAATGTAATTTATGACGATTGTAAATACTTCAAAGACGATGCACCTTGCCTTCGTCGGAAGTTGCCACGTAATCGAGGAACAAGTCGATAAACTTTTGCTCATAATGTCTTAAATACTTGTCGTTAATATAAGCGATCCGGGTAATTTCCCACGGAAAGAGGTGGCTGATATCACGACTGCTGGTGACACCACTGTCGACCTCATCCAACGCCATGCTGGCTATAATACCTATCCCCATCTCTTCCAGTACATAGGTTCGGATGATATCGGCGTCGGCTGCACTCAATACCACGTGCGGTTCCAGTCCGGCGTCGGCGAAGGTTTCGCTGAATCGGCCGCGTCCGGTGAAGCCGTGCACGTAGGTAATCAACGGATACTGGCATAAATCTTCAAGTGTCAAATGATCGAGTCTTTGCAGCGGATGATCCGCAAGGGTGATCAGGCTCCGATTCCATTTATAGCAAGGGATGTTGGTGAGCTGACTTGACTCGGCGAGCGCCTCGGTACAAATGGAAAAGTCCAGATCATCATTGACGGCCCATTGCACCAGCTGTTTTGGGGTACCCTGGTGAATTTGCACTTCCACTCTTGGATAAGCCAGGTTAAAAGCCTTTATTACCGGTGGTAGCACGTAGCGCGCCTGGGTGTGTGTCGAGCCTATGCGCAAGATCCCCTCGTTTTGATTGTTGTAATCCTTGCCAATAGCGTGAATGCTGCTAATCGATCCCAGGGTCACACGTGCGTGGTTTGCCACGTGTTCGCCGATTTCAGTCAGGCCGATCAGGCGCTTTCCTTTGCGAACAAACAGATCTGCTTCAAGTTCATCCTCGAGTTTTTTCAAGTGCTGTGACACTGCCGACTGCACGACAAACATTTCATCGGCGGTTTTGCTGACACTGAAGTTGCAGTCGATTAGTTTTATCAGGGACTGTAGCTGGCGAATTTCCATTGGATATTTAAATCATAATATGCGATTTAAGTTGGAGAATTATAACTTCTGAGGATAATATTCGCGACTGCTTGGTGATCTATTGCTTACTTTTCAGCAGCGGTATCCGATAGTAAACTCCGGGCATGAGTAGATTTCAGAAAAAGTTCGATCCACAAGTATGGCAAATCGTCGCTTCGATCCCACCAGGCCGTGTGATGGGTTATGGTGAGGTGGCCAGGGCCGCGGGATTTCCACGCTATTCCCGAATGGTCAGTGCAGCACTCGGCCGATCGCCAGAACCACTGCCCTGGTTTCGCGTGGTACGATCGAATCGAACCCTCGCATTCGAAGTAGGCTCCAGTTCTTATCGTGAACAGGCGCAGTTACTCAAGGAGGAAGGTGTGCGCTTCGATGGTGTCAAAATCATTGAACTCGAAACCGAGAATAGCCTGGATCGAATTCTGTGGGGCCCACAAGATTAGTTAATGCATTTCATTTCCAGACTTACATACCATGGCTTGCTATGGATGGTGGTGTATTGTGCCATGCACTCCGCGCCAGTACATGCATCATTTAGCGGAGTTAGCCCTGACTCGCTCGGCCAGCCCGTCGATCAAATCCTGATCAGCGGCAACCGCAAAACCCAACGCAGATATATTGTTAAATGGACCGGAATCCGCGAAGGTCAAAAATTAACCCTTCCCCTGTTAAAGCAGGCTCGCCAGGAATTACGCGATACCGGATTGTTCAGGGAAATCAGATTTCAGACCGAGAGACACGAAAATGGCGAGCTGACCCTGCACATATTTTTGCGAGAGAGGAAATACTGGTTACTACTGCCGAGGTTGAGCAGAAATGGCGATGGCGATGTAAAGGCCGGTTTCAGGTTGCGTATGTATAACCTGAACGGGGCGGATCAAACTCTCAATATGTTGGTCCAGCAGGAGGAGGAAAGCAATGGCGATGATTCGGAACAGTTTCGCTTCGAGTACACCCTGCCCCTGTTCGCCAAGCCCTATGATTTAAAATGGAGACTCAATAAAAAAATCAAGAACGCCGAAGTTGACGATTTCGAAAATATCGAAACAGTCAAACTGTTTTCCATGGGTGTGTCACGCGATTGGCATATCGATACGATCAGCATTCCACTGACCGTTGAAACCACGATCACATTTGAAGAAAGAGATCTCGATGAACCTTATCCCGAGGAGTTGGAGGCACGTGAGGCTGGTTACTACAATCGTTTAAAACTTGAACTGGTTTTTGACGATGAGCATAGCGAACGCTTTCGCCGATTCGGCAGCTACTATTCCGTAGCCATATCACGTGGATTCGAATGGCTCGATTCCGACTATGACTCCAGCATTCTCGAGATGCAGGCCATTGGCTTCGAGCCACTTAATCGATATGACAATTTTAACTTTCGGGTCGTATTCGCAATCGCCAACGACAGCCCATTTAATTATACTCACTACGGCATCGGTGGTGCCTCCAACCTGCGTGGCCTGGAAGGCATCGACGATCGTGGCGATGCCCGGGTATTTGGCAATTTCGAGTATATTTTTGCCTACAGGAAACATCCCGGCCTGCGTCATACGCTATTTGTCGATGTTGGCAATATATACGACGACTTCGATGATATCGACTTGAGCGACCTGTACTATACCGTCGGTACCGGGTTTCGCTGGAAAATTGAATCCTTTGTTAAAACCGACCTTTTTATAGATTATGGTTATGATATTGAAGGCCAGACTGGCAAACTCTATGGCGGAACTTCGTTGGCCTTTTGATGTCTGCTGAGATGTCTTTCACCTGAACCTACGGATTCAGGTTACAGGCTGAATAGATAAACTCAATGCCGCTACGGTGGGCAGAGAAACAACAGGAGATAAAATGACACAGGCATACGACTACGATTTGATTGCTCTCGGTGCCGGCAGCGGCGGACTGTCCATCGTGGAACGTGCTGCCAGCTATGGTCAGCGCTGTGCAGTGGTTGAACGTGGCGCCATCGGTGGCACCTGTGTCAATGTCGGTTGTGTGCCGAAAAAGATCATGTGGTTTGCTGCCAATCTGGCACACGTAGTCGAAGATGCCGGAGGATATGGCTACGACCTGAGCAAAAATGGATTCGACTGGTCACAGTTGATTGCCAAACGTGAAAGCTATATCAGTGGAATCAATTCCTGGTATCACGGTTACATGAAGGAGCTGGGCATCGATGAAATTGTAGGCGAAGCCAGCTTTGTCGATGCCAATACAGTGGTGGTTAACGGTCAACAATATTCAGCGAAGCACATCGCAATCGCAACCGGTACGCAACCGGGTCTGCCGGATATTCCAGGCGTGGAGTATGCGATCACTTCGGATGGCTTTTTTGAACTCGAACAGCAACCTGATCGCGTCGCTATCGCTGGCTCGGGATACATTGCAGTGGAACTGGCCGGCGTGCTGAATTCACTCGGTAGCCAGGTGACCCTGTTTTTAAGAAAAAATCATGTACTCGGTGAATTCGATAGCCTGTTAAAAACCACCCTGTTTGAGGCGCTCGAAAAATCCGGCGTCGAATTGCGTACACAATGTCAAATCACAGGAATTGTTCGAGGAGACTCTGGTCTGCTGTCAGTTGAAGATAATCGGGGGCTTGGGCTGGAAAATGTCGATCAGGTTATCTATGCGATCGGTCGTGTGCCTGAGGCTGGCACACTAAACCTGTCAAACGCCGGTCTGGAGGCCAATCAACGCGGTTACATCGAAACAGACTTCTACCAGTGCACCAGTCAAGCACATATTTTTGCGCTCGGCGATATTACCGGGCGTGCGCCGCTGACCCCGGTTGCTATTGCCGCAGGCAGGCGTCTGGCAGATCGCCTCTATGATAACCAGGTCGATCGCCACCTTGACTATAATTTAATTCCTAGCGTTGTGTTCAGTCATCCACCCATCGGCACGATCGGTGCAACTGAAGAGGAAGCGCGTGCGGAATTTGGAGATCGGGTCAGTATCTACCAAACCCGGTTTAACGCGATGTACAACGCGATCAGCGGTCACGATGTACCGACGGCAATGAAACTCGTTTGCCTGGACGACGAGGAAAAAATCATCGGTTGTCACTTAATCGGACCCGCGATCGATGAAATGTTGCAGGGCTTTGCAGTTGCGATTCGTATGGGTGCATGCAAGAAAGATTTTGATGATACCGTGGCGATTCACCCAACCAGTTCCGAGGAGCTGGTCACCATGCGCCGACCCTGAACAGAAGCATTCAGGGATGACCGGCGACCAGTTGGAACCGTCGGGCGGTTTGTTTGCAGGGATCGCGTTCAGTCAGCTCCATCTCAAGCTTCTTCAGTTTTTCATGAATGGCAGGAAAATCAGTAAATTCTTTATATACAAATGCTTATATCAACTAGTTAATGTCAATAATTACTATAACGAAAGAACATCCTGCATGCTGAAAATACCCTTTTGCTGTTGCGATAACCATCGACAGGCGCGTAAAGCACCCTGTGCAAAGGTCATGCGACTGGAGGCTTTGTGGGTAATTTCGATACGCTCGCCCTCGTCCGCAAACAGGACGGTGTGTTCGCCGACTATATCTCCGGCGCGAATAGTTTCGAAGCCAATGGTTTGACGGTCTCTCGCTCCGGTCTGGCCATGGCGGCCGTATATCGCACAATCATCCAGGTTTCGTCCCAGGGCTTCGGCGATTACCTGCCCCATTTTAAGCGCGGTGCCCGACGGTGCATCGACCTTGTGACGATGGTGTGCTTCGATGACCTCGATATCAACGCTGTCACCCAGCACGGTGGCCGCGGTTTGCAGCAATTTGAGACAAAGATTGACACCGACACTCATGTTCGGCGCATAGAGAATGGCAATAGTATCGCCCGCGTGCTGAATTTTCTGCTCCAGTTGCGCATCACAACCCGTCGTGCCTATGATCATTTTTTTACCGTGTTCCACACAAAAATCGATGTGTTCGGTGGTTGCGCCAGGGTGGCTAAAATCGATCAGAACGTCGAAGGCTTGCGGGTCGAGTTGTGCATCGATCAAGACCTGGTTCGTTGCAAGACCTGCGAGCAAACCGGTATCGAGCCCAAGTGAAGGATTTTTTTCCCGTTCCAGTGCCTGGGTCAAAATCATATCGTCCGCTTCGCTGCAAGCGATCACAAGATTTCTACCCATGCGCCCAGCCGCTCCGGCGATTGCGATACGAACCGTCATCTGATCAGGACTTCATGTCTTCAAAGAACTTCTTCATATTGTCGATCCAGGAATTTTCATTCGGACTGTGTTTCTTGGCTTCCTTACCCATGGATTCCGCAAACTGTTCGAGTAGTTGTTTTTGCTCGGCGTTTAATTTTACTGGTGTTTCCACGACAATGCGGCAAATTAAATCTCCAACAGGGCCGCCACGTACCGGCTTGACACCCTTGCCGCGCATCCGGAATTGCTTATGGGTCTGAGTCCCTGGGGGAACCTTCAGATTCATTCTGCCACCCAGGCTGGGGACCTCGAGTTCACCGCCTAAGGCCGCGGTGACTATACTGATTGGGACTTCGCAGTAAAGATCGGCATTGTCACGTTCGAATATGGGGTGAGGACGGACATGCATTTGCACAAAAAGATCCCCGGATGGTGCACCGGAGTCCCCTGCTTCGCCTTCACCGGATAGCCGTATACGATCGCCATTATCGACTCCAGCAGGTACTTCTACAGATAAAGATTTGTGTTCCTTCACCCGGCCGGCGCCGTGACAGCTGTTGCAGGGATCGCTGATGGTAGTGCCTTTCCCTCGGCAATTGGGGCAGGTCTGTTGTACCGAGAAAAATCCTTGTTGCATACGCACCTGTCCATGTCCGGCACAGGTATCACAGGTTTCGGCCGAAGTTCCTGGTTTGGCGCCACTGCCCGAACAGGTAGTGCAGTGTTTCAACGTGGGTACGCGGATTTTTACCGTGGTGCCGGCAACCGCTTCTTCCAGGTTGAGTTCAAGATTATATTGAAGATCGGCACCCTTGCGCACGCGCGAACGTCCACCACCTCCGAAAATATCACCAAATATGTCGCTAAATGCGTCACCAAAGCCGCCACCGCTGAAACCACCGCCTGCGGATTGGTCAACCCCTGCATGTCCGAACTGATCGTATGCGGCGCGCTTGCTTGCATTGGAAAGGACGTCAAAAGCTTCCTTGGCTTCCTTGAAATTCACTTCGGCTTCGACATCATCCGGATTACGGTCCGGATGATATTTCATCGCCAGACGACGAAACGCCTTTTTGATTTCGGCATCCGGTGCCGAGTTTGAAACTTCAAGAACTTCGTAGTAATCGCGCTTTGACATTGACTCGTTTCTATCAATAACAAAAACCTGGCGCGATAAATCGCGCCAGGTTTATAACGATCTGAAAAAGATCGTTAGTTTTTATCGTCTTCTTTTACTTCTTCAAATTCGGCATCCACAACGTCATCGCCGGCATCTGTCTGTGCAGATGCATTCGCATCAACAGGGTCCGGGCCACCTTCTTCTGACGCAGCTGCCGAATAAGCTTTCTCAGCCAGTTTACTGGACGCTTCGGCAAGTGCCTGGGTCTTGGCTTCGATGGCTTCCTTGTCAGTGCCTTCCAGTTCTTTTTTCAGATCTTCGATAGCGGATTCAATATTGGTTTTATCCTCGTCTTCAATCTGCTCGCTCAGATCCTTGATGGTCTTTTCAGCCGCATGGATCATGGCGTCGGCCTGATTGCGAAGCTCTACCGTTTCACGATGCTTGCGATCCTCATCGGCGTGTGCCTCGGCATCCTTGACCATCGCATCGACTTCGTCATCGGAAAGTCCGCTGGACGCCTTGATGACAATCTTTTGCTCTTTGCCGGTAGCCTTGTCTTTGGCTGAGACATTAAGTATGCCATTGGCATCGATATCAAAAGTGACTTCGATCTGTGGGACACCGCGTGATGCCTGAGGTATTTCCGAAAGATCAAATCGGCCCAATGACTTATTTGCCGTGGCAACATCGCGTTCACCTTGCAGGACATGCACGGTGACTGCAGTTTGATTGTCTTCCGCGGTCGAAAAAGTCTGTGAAGCCTTGGTTGGAATCGTGGTGTTTTTCTCGATCAATTTGGTCATCACGCCACCCAGGGTTTCGATTCCAAGGGATAACGGGGTAACATCGAGCAAGAGTACGTTTTTGACATCGCCACCGAGTACACCACCCTGGATCGCGGCACCACTGGCAACCGCTTCGTCCGGATTGACGTCACGGCGTGCTTCCTTGCCGAAGAAGTTCTTGACCACTTCCTGGACCTTGGGCATACGTGTTTGCCCGCCGACCAAAATGATATCGTCAATCTCCGATACCGACAGACCCGCATCATCAAGCGCTACCTTGAGTGGATCGATAGTACGAGCAATCAGTTCATCTACCAGCGATTCAAGCTTGGCTCGGGTGATCTTCAGATTCAGATGCTTCGGTCCTGACGCATCAGCGGTAATGTATGGCAGGTTTACATCGGTCTGACTGCTAGATGACAATTCGATTTTAGCTTTTTCCGCCGCTTCCTTGAGGCGTTGCATAGCCAGCGGGTCACCGCGCAGATCCATGCCCTGCTCTTTCTTGAATTCGTCAGCGAGGTAATCGATCAGACGCATGTCGAAATCTTCACCGCCGAGAAAGGTATCGCCATTGGTAGACAACACTTCGAACTGATGTTCACCATCGACTTCGGCAACTTCGATGATCGAAATATCGAAGGTACCGCCACCGAGGTCATAGACCGCAATTTTTTTATCGCCGGTCGCTTTATCCATACCATAGGCGAGTGCCGCTGCGGTCGGTTCATTGATGATTCGCTTGACTTTGAGACCGGCGATCTTGCCTGCATCCTTGGTTGCCTGGCGCTGTGAATCGTTAAAATAAGCGGGTACGGTGATGACGGCTTCAGTCACTTCTTCACCGAGATAATCTTCTGCGGTCTTTTTCATTTTTTGCAACACACGCGCCGAGATTTCGGGAGGTGCCATTTTTTTGCCCTTGGCTTCTACCCAGGCGTCGCCATTGTCGGCTTTGAGAATCTTGTAAGGCACCAGGTCGATGTCTTTTTGTACCGCGGGCTCTTCATAACGGCGCCCAATAAGGCGTTTGACAGCGTACAAGGTGTCACTGGGATTGGTAACCGCCTGGCGTTTTGCCGGCTGCCCAACCAGGACTTCATCGTCAGCACCGAATGCAACGATGGAAGGGGTAGTACGATCGCCCTCTGCGTTTTCAATAACCTTGGGCTTGTCGCCCTCCATTACTGCAACACATGAATTCGTGGTACCGAGGTCTATGCCTATAATTCTGCCCATTTAAATGCTCCAAATCTGTTCTAAGTGAAACTTACACCCGATGTAGGGTTATTTATTATTCTTTCAAGTAATTTTTGTTATTTTTTTGGGGTTACTTAGCGACCACGACCATTGCCGGGCGCACCAAACGGTCATTGAGCAAGAATCCCTTTTGCATCACTTCTACGACGGTACCGGATTCCGCTTTTTCCACCTCGATCATGCTGATCGCCTGATGTCTTTCCGGATCGAACTTTTCCCCAACAGGATCGACCTGTTCCAGTCCGTTTTTCTCCAACACCTGGATAAACATGTTCATCGTCAACTCTGAACCTTCACGAATACTATCCAGTGTCGCGTTGTCGGCTGAGGCAGCAGTGTACCCCATTTCCATACTATCCATGATCGGTAACAGATTTTCGACGAAGTTCTTTAGCGCGTACTTATGCGCATTCTCGAGGTCACGTTCCGCACGTTTGCGATTGTTCTCAATTTCGGCGCGCAAACGCATCATCTGTTCCCAATAGTCCTGAATCGTGTCCTGTGCTTTTGCCAATTGGACATCGATTGGTTCATCCTCGGCGACATCGCCATCGACAGGCTCCGGAATCACGTCTTCCAAATGAGCCTTTTCATCTGCTTCATTTGCCAGGGAATGCTCGTCGTCAGTTTCAATATTGGGTTGTTCGTGCGCCATGTACCACTCCAATAGGTATTTTGTTAGCCAATTTAAATCTTCTCAGCACGGACTTATGACCGCACATTCAGGGTGGGCTACAATTTAGGGATTATTTCTGAGTATTCAAGGCTGAAGTCAATAATTTTGCTGTGATATCAACAATCGGAATAACCTGTTCATAGGCAATCCTGGTCGGACCGATGACCCCCAGTACGCCGACGATTTCGCCCTTGATTTGATAGGGGGCGCCAACCACGCTGCAATCCCGCAATACCGAGTAGCCTGACTCACTGCCGATAAAAATCTCGACACCATCCGCCGAGGTGCATCCATCGAGCAACTTTAGCAGATCTGTTTTCTCATTAAACACATTAAATAGGTTACGTAACTTGTTGATATCAGACAACTCAGTATACTGAAGCAAGTTGGTCTCACCACTGGTTACCAGGTCGTCATGTGAACTCAGATTACAGATTTCCTCCATCGCATCGAGAACGGGTTCGAGGATATTGTTGACATCGGATCGGAGCTCGGAGAGTTCATTGAGTAAAATCTTGCGCGCGTTTTCAAAATTGCGCCCAATCAAGTAGTGACTCAGAGTTTGTGCAGCCTGCTGTAATTCTTGCTCGGAATAATCGCGTTCCACGTGAATAACCTTGTTGTGCACATCGTCCTTGTTTATTACCAGTATGACGAGTACCCGCCGTTCACTCAGTTTCATGAATTCGATATGACGAACCTCGGCGGGTGCGGCATGTGTCAGACTGACGATACCGGCGAGATGCGTAATGCGCGAGAGGATATCGGTTGCGCTATGAATCAAATCACCGGATGTCTTATCAGTGCTGAAGCTCTGCGAAATGACCTTTTTCGATGCACTGGCGAGATCATTAACCTCGAGCAGGCTGTCAATAAAGAAACGATAACCAGCTTCCGTTGGGATACGCCCTGCCGATGTATGCGGTGAGCCTACCAAACCCATATCCTCGAGTTTGGCCATGATATTTCGAATCGTTGCGGAGCTGACATCCAAACCAGAGAGCTCAGCCAGATGCTTCGACCCCACCGGTTGTGCATCTTGTGTGTACGAGTTGATCAATTGCCGCAGTAAAAGCTGGGCACGTTCATCAAGTTCGTATTTTTCAGTCATCGGGTCTGATATATTGTTAGCAATCGATAGTTTAGCTGCAAAATTATCGCAGTGAAACACAAGCTGTATACTAAACCTCAATAAATCAAGGGATTCCGGACAATAAGCTGCTAATGCATTCGAAATTTAACTCAATAGGCCTGGTAGTGCGCAGTGATATGCAGTCACGCCAGGAAAAGATTCAGCAGGTTGTCAGTGCACTCAAGCGTCATGCGAGGGTCGTTGTGCATTGCCTCGATTTCGATCAGCCCCTGGTTGGCATAGCAAGTGTTCCGTTAAATCAACTGGTAGAAGAAGTCGATCTGGTGATTTCTCTGGGCGGCGATGGAACCCTGCTAACCGCGGCACGAGCGCTGGCTGATGTGGACACTCCATTGCTCGGTATTAATCTGGGGCGACTGGGATTCCTCGCAGATGTCTCTTTCGATGACTTTGAATCCTATCTCGATGCGGTTATCGAGGGTCGTTACAGTGTAGAGCAAAGATTTCTGATAGAAGGACATTTTTATGAAGGTGATAATCTGGTCTCGACCAATATTGCCATGAATGACATTATTCTGCACAGTTATGAATCATCGAGCATGATCGAGTACGAGATATCCAGTGGTGGTAAGCTAATCCACATTCAACGTTCCGATGGCGTCATCGTAACGACGCCGACCGGCTCAACGGCCTATGCCTTGTCGGGTGGCGGTCCGATTATGCACCCGTCATTGAATACGCTCGCGATCGTGCCGATATGTCCACACACCTTGAGTAACCGGCCTATTGTGCTGCCGGCGGATCAACCGATCGAAGTCCGCCTGGGGCAGGATTCGCTGCTCGCCAAGGTTAGTTATGACGGGCATTCGACCACAATTGTGAATAAGGATAACCGGGTTCGCATTATCCGTTACCCCAAACCTCTGACCTTGCTTCATCCAGAAGACTACGACTATTTCCAGGTCCTTCGTGCCAAACTCTACTGGAGCGCAAATTACTAGTGGTCTTTCAATTTGACAATGACGGGTTCAACGTGAAGCAAAGCGGCCAGTCGCAAGGCGCGTCTTGCAGCCAATGGCCCATCCCTTGGCAAAAGACGCAACACGGCGAATGGCCGTTTTGCTTCGCGCCCGAAGGGAGCGTCCCAGTTGGCGGGGGACTGCGTCGGGATGCCACATCACTTGTCCCACACCAACTGGGACG
>JAAESG010000071.1 GCA_024229615.1 Gammaproteobacteria bacterium
AAATCACGGCACCGACATTCAATATTAGTTCCTTCGGTTGCTCATCAAAGTCGATGGCACCGGTGGGACAAAATTTCTGGCAGGCTTTGCACTTGCCCCGGGTAAGATAGATGCACTGTTCGGCATCGATGGTGTATTTTAAAGGGACTGCCTGGGCATACTGAACATAGACGGCCTTGCGTTTGCTCAGGCCGCTGTCATAGGCGTTGGGGACCTTTTTAGGGCATTTCTCGGAACAGGCACTGCAGGCGATGCACTTGTCCATATCCACGAATCGCGGGTTTTGAGTCAAACTGACCTCAAAATTTCCCTCTTCGCCGGTAATGCCGTTCACCTCGGTTAGTGTCAGTAATTCGATATTGATATTCCGGCCGACCTCGACCAGTTTGGGGGAAATAATTCACATCGCGCAGTCATTGGTGGGGAATGTTTTATCCAGCTGGGACATCATCCCCCCGATGGCGCTCGACGCTTCGACAAGGTAGACGTAGTAACCCGATTCGGCCAGATCCAGGGCTGCCTGCATCCCGGCAATACC
>JAAESG010000072.1 GCA_024229615.1 Gammaproteobacteria bacterium
TCTAATGTAAGTGCCATTGGCATCTAGCTTTCCATCATGGCTTCGATTTCATCGGCCCTGCGCGGTAGCGCGTCTGTCAGAACCTCGCAGCCCTGGCGAGTCACCAGCACATCGTCTTCGATGCGTATACCGATATCCCACCACTTGCGATGGACACCCCGACTATGCGCCGGGATATAGATTCCGGGCTCGATCGTCAGCACCATACCAGGCTCCAGCAAGCGCCATTGATCGCCGACCTTATAATCACCCACGTCGTGGACATCCAGCCCGAGCCAGTGACCGGTGCGATGCATATAGAACTTTTTGTAAGCCTGCTCCTTGATCAGCTTCGCGACAGTGCCCTTTAACAGCTTTAGCTCAATCAGGCCCCGTGTTATGACACGAACAGCCGCATTGTGTGGGTCATTCCAGTGATTACCCGGTTTGACCCGCTTGACCGCTGCCTGATGAGCAGCAAGCACCACATCGTATACCTCGCGTTGAGCGTTCGAGTACTTGCCGTTAACCGGGAAGGTACGCGTGATATCGGACGCGTATCCCTCCACTTCGCAGCCAGCATCGATCAACAATAAATCACCGTCGATCAATTCATCGTTGTTTTCGGTGTAATGCAGGATACAGCTATTGGCGCCACCACCGATAATCGCCGGGTAGGCGTGGTCGGCATTATGCGCTTTAAATTCGTGGTCGTACTCGGCCGCCAGTTGAAATTCATGCTTGCCAGGCGCGCATAACTTGATTGCCCGCTTGTGAGCACGCACGTTAATCGCTGCCGCCTTGCGCATCAGGCGCAGTTCCTCGCGACTCTTATAGAGCCGCATATCATGTAGCAAATAGTCAAGCGATACGAATTCGGATGGCACATGCAAGCCGGCACGTGACTGCTCCTTGATGTGACTCACCCAGCCGATCAGGCGCTTGTCGAACTCCGAATGTAGACCCATGATATTGAAAATGGTATCGGTTCCCTCGAGCAACCCCGGCAAAATGTCATCGATATCGTCGATCGGAAACGAATCATCCGCACCGTAGATGTCAATCGCACCCTCTTGTCCAGCCCTGCGCCCGTTCCAGGTTTCCTGCAATGAATCTTTTTCTCGGCAAAACAGGATGTACTCACCGTGCTTACGTCCCGGTTTAAGCACCATCACCGCGTCCGGTTCATTGAAACCGGTCATATAGAGAAAATCACTGTCCTGGCGAAACGGAAAATGGGCGTCACGATTGCGTATGATTTCCGATGCCGAGGGTAAAATGGCAATCGAATTCTTGCCCATCATTTTCATTAACTGGCTACGACGACGTTTAAACTCGGCAGGTTTCATTTAAGGCTCAAATGTTAGGTTCTTACATCATCCCGGATGCGACATTGCGAAGCCCTGGAAATCAGGGTTATAGCGCTGGGCTCGTGCTTTTCCGGGGTTCGGAATGATACTCAATGTACCGTCGACGCGGGTTTCAACGGGTTCAATGACTCATTCAACATCAGCGTCGACATGCGTACATGTTCAACAATCTCGGCAAATTGCAGTTCAGCTTCCTCACTGGCTTCCGCGTCATGACTGAGCTTACTAATTTCCGTTAAATCTGACAAACACTCACGCGATTCATCATCCAGAGATTCCTCGGTAGTTGCACTGTTTACACCGATGCCATACAGAAAACCCTGACACCAGCCCGACAATCCCAACAGACGCAGGCCGAAATCCTCGGCTTCGTCCGGTAGCAACAGTTGCAGATTCAAATCCACATCGCTAATCTGGGTCAGGGTTTGCTCGAATAGTTGCTCGAGCACGCCGAGTTGCTCTGCGGCCAGCACATTGCCCTTATCCGGCAGATCGTCTAGGGTGTGCGCCAGCCAGCTCGCGAAATCAGTATTATCAATCAATAACGCACACAGGGTACCGTGGGCTTCGGACGCATCGACAGTCGCATCGAGGCGTTCAAGCGCCGATTGCACCAGGTCAAAATCGAGCATTGTAGAAAACCTGCAGAATTGTATAATTTTTATATTCTAACACCCGTAAGCAGCCGCAAAAAACAACTGAATGTTGACCTGTGCGGCATAAGGCCCGATGATTACGCTATGGACTCAGATAAAAACGTATATACCGAAGACGACCTCAGGCAGCTCGAGCAACGCATCGACGAGCTAATCAACACTGTAGGCTCACTGAAAAACGAAAATACCAGCTTGAGACAGCAAAAAGACAAGCTGGTTGGCGAACGCTCTCAGCTAATCGAAAAGACCGAAATGGCACGTAGCCGGGTTGAGGCGATGATTTCTCGATTACGCTCACTCGAATTAGGCTCATGACAGACGCTCAACCCATCAACATTTCTATTCTCGACAAGGACTACAAGGTGGCCTGTCCGCCAGGCGAACAATCCGCGCTGCTTGAATCCGCCAAGTTTCTCGACGTCAAAATGCGTGAGATACGCGACAGCGGCAATATCATGGGCTCCGAACGCATTGCCGTCATCACTGCGCTTAACATGGCCAACGACCTGCTCAAGACCAGCAACGTGGATAAAGAGATCGGGCGCGAGCTACCTCCACGGCTCAAAGACCTGGAAAGTAAGATTTCCCGTGTCCTCGAACAAGCCCGTCAATTAGAAATCTAAGCTAGCCCGCATTTCTCACCACCACTCGTTGCGAGACGACGAGAGGTCGTGCCCAGCCTGTATGTTGCGCTCTGACCGAGCCAAATGCAGGCAGGCTGCGGCATAGCGTCGTCGCAGTAGATAAGGTGGTGAGAAATGCGGGCTAGTTCTGCATAAGTCATCCCCTAATCGAGTGGGCCGCGCAGGTTCCGGGGCAAACGCTAATTTGATAGAGCAGGAACAACACAAAATGTGATTTCCTTCATGTTTCAGTGATTCCTTGGGCCTCATTAGAATTTTAAATTTTACTTTTCGATAATTTAGAGCCATAGTTGTTTAATACTGACTACGGTGATCGTTAGCATTCATCATAATCCTTGAGCCTATTTATCAATCTCGGGGTCTTCCGTGTAACACTGATGTGCATGCCTGACGAGTCAGGAAGCCTAATGGGCTACCAATAACCCCACCTGAACCTTCGGTTCAAGGTTGATAGATTTGCGACGACACCGTGGTCGGTATCCTTCCCCCAAGTGGTTACCTGTGCTGTAAGCCATCGAGATAAACAAACACTGGATCGCTTATCTGAGGAACAATTGATAAGCCTCGTTCTCGGTTTCATTCCAGTAGGGGATTTTGATGCTCTTGAGAAATGTGTTAAAAGCCTTGTTATCAGCCTTATCCACCTGAAAACCCATCAGGATTCGACCAAAATTCGAGCCATGATTACGATAGTGAAACAGGCTGATGTTCCAGCGAGTACCCACCTTCATTAAAAAATTTAATAGCGCACCCGGTCTTTCCGGGAACTGAAAGCGATAGAGTAACTCAGAAGATACGCTGCTGCCGGGATGTCCACCGATCATGTAGCGCGTATGCAGTTTGGCGACTTCGTTACCGGTCATATCGACGACGCGGTATCCATTCGAGCCGAGCTTGGTGATTAACTTGTTCTTTTCATCCACACCGTGGGTCAGCTGTATTCCGGCAAATACGTGTGCGACCTCGTCATCGGCGTAGCGGTAGTTGAATTCGGTGATCGAGCGGTGGCCAATTAACTGACATAATTTTTTGAAACTGCCGGGACGCTCGGGAATCTCAACCGCAAGCAAAGCTTCCCGATCTTCACCGAGTTCGGCACGTTCGGAAACGTGTCGCAGGCGATCGAAGTTCATATTGGCACCACAATTAATGGCTACCAGGGTCTGCTTTTTAAGGTCGTGAATTTCCGTGTATTTTTTCAATCCAGCAAGCGACAGAGCACCAGCAGGCTCACAGATCGCGCGAGTATCCTCATAAGTATCCTTGATCGCCGCGCATATCTGGTCAGTCGATACAGTGATGACATCGTCGACCAGGTTATTTTGCCGGATCATCGTCCAGTTATTTTTTCCGATCTGCTTGACTGCGACACCATCGGCAAAAATTCCGACCTCCTTGAGTTTTACTCGTCGTCCTGCTTTACGGGCTTCGTAAAAACAGGCGGCATCATCGGGTTCTACGCCGATAATTCGTGTTTCCGGCTTGACTGCCTTGATGAATCCGGCAATGCCTGCGATCAATCCACCACCGCCAACCGCGATGAAAATCGCATCAATTCTGCCTGGATGCTGGCGGATGATTTCATGCCCGATGGTGCCCTGGCCGGCCATTACGTCATAATCATCAAAGGGGTGAATGAACGCCAGGCGTTCTTTTTTGGCAAGTGTCAGTGAGTACTCCTTGGCGGCATCGAAATTCTCACCGTGCAACACCACTTTAGCACCATGTGACCTGACGGCCGTGACCTTGATATCCGGCGTCGTGGTCGGCATGACGATGGTAGCTTTCAGATGGAGTTTTTTTGCGGCCAGCGCCACACCCTGCGCATGGTTACCCGCAGACGCGGTGATCACACCCTTTAACCCGGGGTTGCTCTGCAGTTCCTGATAAATCTTGTTGAACGCACCCCGACATTTGAATGAAAACACCGGCTGTAAATCTTCTCGTTTGATGTAAACCTTGCTGTCAAAACGCTTGGAAGTCCGCGGCATAAAATCCAGTGGTGTCTCACGGGCGACGTCGTATACCCTTGCAGTTAACACTTTTTCTAAAAATTTTTCTTTTCGCATAGCCCGTATTCAAATCATCTGTATATAACTATTAAAACCGCGCAATAACTTGCGCAGTCAGCAGCTGATTATCATAATTGATCGCTTACGAAGCAACAGGTAAATCCATGACAGCGGAAGATAAAAAACGCGCTGCTGCCGAAGCGGCAATCGATTACGTAAAACCCGATTCAATTATCGGTGTTGGTACCGGCTCCACGGTCAATCATTTTATCGATTTGCTTGCCGAGAAAATGACCGATCACGTGTCGGCCGCAGTTTCCAGTTCCGAAGCTTCGAGCAACAGGTTACGCAGTCATGGCATCAAGGTAGTCGATCTGAACGAGGTTGGAAAACTCGACCTCTACGTCGATGGTGCGGATGAATCCAACCAACAACTACACCTGATCAAGGGTGGTGGCGGTGCATTGACGCGCGAGAAAATCGTTGCGGCAGCGAGCGAACTGTTTGTCTGTATTGCCGACGACAGCAAGCTGGTCGATACCCTGGGCGCCTTCCCGCTACCCGTCGAAGTCATCCCGATGGCCCGCGAACTGATAACCGCAGAGCTTCGTGAGATAGGAGGTGAGCCCCACTTGAGGCAAGGTTTTGTTACCGACAACGGTAATCAGATTCTCGATGTTCACGGGCTACAGATCCACGATGCAATCGAACTGGAATCCTGCATCAACCAGATTGTGGGCGTGGTTTGTGTCGGTCTTTTTGCACAGCGTCCGGCCGACGTGTTAATTCTCGGTGGCGACGACGGAGTCAGTCGCCACAGCGCCAAATAAACATCGCTCCAATGAGGCTTCCCCAGAGTCGTACAGGAACGGTCTTCTTTAGTCTGTCAATATGCTGATACCAGCCTGGTACTCCTTCAAGGAGTACTAGGCCGCATATCTCACCACCCTTCTACTGCGACGCTATGCCGCAGCCTGCCTGCATTTGGCTCGGTCAGAGCGCTCGACATAGTCCTGAATCCGTAGGTTCATGACGGCGCATGACGCAATCTATTGATTCCCCAGAAGAAAAAAAAA
>JAAESG010000073.1 GCA_024229615.1 Gammaproteobacteria bacterium
ACTGAGCACAACACAACCCAGTCGATGGACGCCGGCCTCGATGAAGTAGCGCTGCCGATACCCGAAGGGCCTCTTGTAACCCAAGGGGTGGTAGCGCTGGATATAGGTGTTGCACAGTGCCTGCTGCTTCTTATCCGTTAGCGGAATCAACTCTACCGGACCCAAATCGGCCAGCGACATCTCCAAAGGGGACGGCCTATCGGTTACCTGGGTCGGCTGGGGCTGTTGGCGAGCCCCGGGGTGGCTGTACTGCTCGCGTTTCGCCGGCAGGCGAATGACAGCTTCCTGCTCCAGCCGATGCAGCAGTTTGAAACAGGCGTCGATCTTCGGTCGGCCGGCTGGTGTCAACCAGTTCAGGGTTTCGCACAGGGTATGGGCCACCTCCTTGCGGGATAATCCCGGAAACCGTTGCAGGATAATGCGAATATGGTCGATGTCCTCCGGGAAAATTTCCCGATCGCCCTGGACCATGACCGGCGTCGTAACGTTCGGCATTCGATGCAATTCCGTGATGGCATTGATTCACGGTCGATTATGCCGTTTCAATTTAGACGCGTCTACCCCTATATGCGAAAAGTTTTTTTTCAATTC
>JAAESG010000074.1 GCA_024229615.1 Gammaproteobacteria bacterium
AGCGAACCCGGCCATTGTCGATGTTCGCATAACTGCCGCAGTTGTTCCAGAACCTCCTGACCTTCGGGTAGTTCATGAACCCGGCCATTGTAATACAGCGCGATACCGTTTTCTGAGTGGTGGTAAAACATTCGTGTTTCCGGGTGTTTGATCCAGTTGCCGGATTGCAAATCGGGTATGTGGACAGGCTGTTCGTTATTTTCTGCCACCACTACAGTGCTGTCGGAGAGCATCTTGCCGACTGCATCTCGCCACAGCTCCTTCGACTGTTGTAATAAATCGGTTGCAAGCGCACGGAAGCGTTCAATTTCAGTATCGGTAATTTCGGCGTGATGACGATCGAGTTCGAGATCGGGATCGGCGTAGCGTTTGACGTTGATCCCGGGTCGCTCGGTTTCGAGAGCAAATGATTCGAGAGCACTGGAGGCATTGGGCGCTCTGAATCCGATCGAATAGGTCATACAACGATCTAGCGCAACGCCATGATGGGCAAAACCTGGGGGCAGGTATAGGACATCGCCAGGTTTCAATACGATGTCCTGATCCGGGTCAAATTCCTGCAGTATCGCCAGCTCGAGTCCCGCAATGAGATTTGCCTGCTCCGTACGGGCCTCGCAGTATTGCCAACGTTTCGAACCCATGGTCTGTAACAGGAAGACATCGTACTCATCGATATGCGGGCCGACCGAGCCTCCGGCAGGGGCATAGCTGATCATCAAATCATCGAAGCGCCAGTCTGGAATAAATCGAAACTGGTCGATCAGCTCAGTCAGTTCGGGTAACCATTTCTCGCATTCCGATACCAGTAACGAATAGTGACTTTCGGGCAGTTGTAGAAAATCCTTTTCTTCGAAAGGCCCGTAGCGCACCTGCCATGGACTGCTGCCGTCTTTTTCAATGACAAGACGACAGTGAACATCTTCCTCACAGGCCAGGCCGGCGAGTTCTTCCGGGCTCAGCGGTGAAACAAGGGGATCTTCAAACCCTGAAAATGCGTTTCGCAGAATGCAGGGGTGTTTTTGCCAGTACCGGTTTACAAAATCGTCGCGATCAAAGTCCTGTAACTGCCACATCGCGATTTAAATGCTCTCAGCCTGCTCGATCGCGTTGCCGATATAGCCTGCGGGTGTCAGATCGATCAGTTCACGTTTCGCGGATTCGGGAATATCCAGTGCTTCGACGAATTTGCGTACAGCCTCCGCATCGATCTTTTGTCCACGAGTCAATGCCTTGAGTTTTTCATAGGGCTGCTCGATACCATAACGCCGCATCACAGTCTGGATGGGCTCTGCGAGTACTTCCCAGTTTTGTTCGAGATCGGCGGCAATGGTCGCTGCATTGACTTCGAGCTTGCCAATCCCGCGCTTGAGTGAGTCCAGCGCGATTAACACGTGCCCAAAGCCGGTGCCGAGATTGCGCAGTACGGTGGAATCGGTCAGATCGCGCTGCCACCGAGATATCGGCAGCTTTTGCGCAAGATGGGCGAGCAGGGCGTTGGCAATGCCGAGATTGCCCTCGGCGTTCTCAAAGTCGATCGGGTTGACCTTGTGCGGCATGGTCGATGAACCGACTTCTCCGGTGATGGTTTTTTGCGTGAAGTAACCAATCGAAATGTAACTCCAGGTATCGCGACTGAAATCAATGACGATGGTATTGAAACGAACGATCGCATCGAACAGCTCGGCAATATAGTCATGTGGTTCAATCTGGGTGGTGTAGGGATTCCAATACAACCCCATCGATTCAATGAACCTCCTGGAAATGGTGGGCCAATCGCATTCGGGGTAGGCGCTTAAGTGGGCATTATAGTTGCCAACTGCGCCATTCATCTTGGCGAGCATCTCGATCGACTCGATTTGGGCCAGCTGACGGCGCAAGCGATAAACCACGTTTGCGAGCTCCTTGCCCAGGGTTGTCGGAGACGCGGGTTGTCCATGGGTGCGGCTCATCATCGGCACGGCAGCGTATTGATGAGCAAGCTGACTGACCAGTTCGACGACTTCGTTCGCCAGTGGCAGCAGTATCTGGTCACGGCCGGATTTCAGCATTAACGCGTGCGACAGGTTGTTGATATCTTCCGATGTACAGGCGAAATGGATGAACTCCGAGACTGCGTTCAACTCGTCGCATTCCACAACCTGTTCCTTGAGATAGTACTCAACTGCCTTGACGTCGTGATTGGTGGTGCGCTCGATTTCCTTGATGCGCTGAGCCTGGGCCGGATCGAAATTCTCCACGATCGAATCGAGCAGGGCATGGGCGGACTCCGAAAACTCGGCAACCTCGCCAATTTCAGAGGTTTTTGACAGGGTTTGTAACCAGCGTACTTCGACCAGCAGCCGATGATATATCAGGCCGTATTCGCTGAACACAGGACGCAGGCTAGCGGTTTTAGCCGCATAACGGCCGTCAATCGGGGAGATTGCAGTGAGAGAATCTAGGTGCATGAATCGAACGCAGGGTTAAAGAGACTATTTTACACCAAACTTGGGCCCGGGTAATGGCAATACCCGCCTTTGATTTGCCTGGATTTCGACTAATTAGCCGATTGCGCTGAAAGCCTTGTGATTGAATATGAGCCTTTTGGCTTTTTCGTAGGATTCCTCCGGGATAACGGCTTCGTCCTTGAGGCGTCTCAATTCTTGCAGCTCTCGCGCCAGAAACTTGGTTTGATTGAAGTCTTTTGCAGTTTGGCTCTTTTTAATCTGCATGACGAACTTGGTGACAAAGCTTCGAAAGGCTTCGCTATCCGGATTCTTGTTGCTTAATTCCACCAGTCTGATTCGTCCGTACTGGCTGCGAAAATAGACCTTGTCGCGGGAATAGTAGAAAAATGCCAGTAGACACATCACCGCAACCACGGTGATCGCCGTGAACAAGCCAAGGAAGTTAACCGACGAGGTATCGAGCCAACCCGCAAAAAACAGGACCATATCCAGGCCCAGCAGGGCAACGCAAGCGTACAGCCATTTCCAGACCACGGTGCGGGATCTGAAAGGCCGAGGTTCAAGATATGCGAGATCGATGCGATATTTATATTTACGTTGATGCTTGTTTTTGACCGATTGATAGCAGTGGGTATCGTTGAATATGGTGAGTTGGCGATATAAACCGTGCAATCTATTGGTTTGTTCGAACTCGAAATTGATGTGCTCAACCGGAATCTTCTCATTGTCTGAGAAATTGGTGGTCGTATCGTCCTCGATCGGTTGCAGATCGATTTCGTCAGATTCGATGTTCACTTCGGTCATGTAGTAATTATTGTATTTAAATCAGTTTATAAATAGCACAATTATCAGGCAAAAACCTGAGATCCCGGAATTTAATGCCAGAAACGATTTTTGGCAGCAGATCAGCTACTTTGAAATGGGTGCAGGTCAATTTCCTCAACGAACCTTTCGCTTGTGACGGGGCTTGAAATGCCCTCAGGCAGGCTGAGGTGGTTCACCCTTTATAGTGGTCCGATACAGGCAACGCCGATAACCGTCGTAGTCGTTAACCGTGTAGTGCAGAGTATTTCGATTGTCCCAGAGCACGACGCTGCCAGGGGACCATTTGAAACAGCACGCATGCTCCGGGCGGGTACAATGCCGGTACAGATCGGCCAATAATTGTTGGCTCAGTGTTCTGTCCAGACCATCGATGCCGCTGATTTCGATCCCCAGCGATGGTGTCAGCGCCAAAACTTGCAAAGCGGGGTCATACCTGGATCAAGTAAATCGGGCTGGACCAGCTGTAGTGGCCATCCTCGTGGGTGACGCGTACGTAGAGGGCGTTGTCGCGGTCATTCCTCAGACTGATTTCGCGTTCAATTTTAACCACGCTATGTGAATTGCGCTCGGGCAGACGAAATACCCTGATACGGCGCTCGATGCCACCATTTTCAAAAATTAGTTCATCGCGGCCGATATCCCGGACATCGATCTCCTGCTGAATCAGATCGGTTTCAATTTTGAGCTTACCCTTGTCCAGGTCCTGCAAGATTGCTTCAAATCCACCGAATCCGCCCGTGGTCAGAGCGCTCCACTCGACGCGTCCGGGCTCGGTTTGTTCGAAGCGACGATCGAGATTGAAACGATTAATCGGTGTCAATGATACGAAACGATTGTCGTTCAATTCGGCATAGCCGTCCCAGATGGTTTCACGACCGCGACCTCGATACTCGGAACCCTCCCAGATCACGCGTATACGTCGTCCGAGTTCTGTTTCATCATAGGGTCGGAATACTTCGAGCGTATCCAGCCCGTTTCTGATATCGATACGCTCAATGGGTGCCGCGCTATGCACGTCGATGCTGAACCTGACCTGTGCCTGCGCGGTATGCAGGATATCCCCCATCATCGCCTGGCGTACGGGTTCAGAGTCGATATTTCCAAGTCTCGGGTCATCCTCGAAAAGTGTTGCTTCGGCATCAAAATTAACTCGCGTGTCGAGAATGACGCGGCTACCGGTAGTCCCGTAGTGATGGCGCTTGCGCAACCCTTGCATGATCCCGGTTCGCGTGAAGGCAGGTGCGAGCACGCAGGTAAGACCGCCGTAGGCGCCAAACTTGGTCGAACCCGGATGCGAGGCTCCCGGACGACCCTTGTGCCCGTCGGAATTGGAAAGGATGCCAACGCGATAGCCCTGTTCGAAGGCATCCTGTACCAGCCATTCGAAGGTACCCCAGGCCGAATGCACTTCCACGCCTTTTTCGATGCGCTGGTCATGTGCGATCTTGATATCGGCATAACGACCTCCGATATGCGCAAACACGGTGCAATCTTCATCCTTGAGCGCTTCGAACAAATCGGCTGCCGAATTGGCATCGGTATCGATATCGGACAAATCATCGACCAGCGCGTGTGAGGACCGGTGGATCTGTCGGCCTTCGTGCATATGCAGCACATTCCTGTCGCCGCCCAGACCGGTATTTCCCGACCATTCCCAGCCGGGAAAGACGACGAAACGGTCATCCTCGGTAAATTCGGATGAGAGTTCGTTCAGCCACTGCCAGAACTCGTTGGTGATCTGGAAGTCGTTGCCCTGGTGAACGCAGATGTCGAGAAACGCCTTATCGCGCGCGAACTCGTAGAAATCACGTGCCGAGTTGGTGCCGATTGTTTCCTCGGACTGACCATGCAGGTCCCCCCAGTAAGGCAGCAGCGCTGAATCTTTGACGCAACGACAAGGATTGGATTTCGCGATCAGGTTAGCGTCGCTATCGACCAGTTCGATAATCAGATCGCCACATTGATCGGTGCTCAAACCCTCGACGATGAATGCGAACTGACCCTTGTCGAACGATATCGAGTCGGGCAGGGCGCCGACCGGCATGTTCGCACGCAAGTTCAGCTTCGCTTGACAAAGATTGGACGGGTTACCCCAGCGATCCTCGCCCTTGAGGCAGAGTCGGAAGGTTTCGCCGAGGCGTTGCAGGGTTGGCAATATGGCTTTGTACAGCACGGGTGGACCAGGCACGATCGAGATTTCGGGTTGCCTGGGCAGTTCGACATAGTTATAGGTCGCGATGGCGTCTACCAGCACCTTGAATTCAAAGGTTGCCTCGCAAAAGGTCTGAATGCGCATGCCCGGAGATCCCTGGCGGCGATCACCAAAACGCACCACGATTTGGTCGCCTTCGCGCAGAAAACCCCTGACAACCTTGATGTAGAGGGTCTTGTCCCAGGGTCGAATATTGCGTTTCATATCGTATTCGAGATGCAATACGGCACCGTTGCTGGCTTCGGCGGTGACGTAGTTGGCGGCGCCGGAATCGTCGAACTGGGGACGACCCATATCGGATGCGAAGCGATGCACGATTTTGAGTGAACCGGTATCGTCGATACCAAAATAGCCGGCGGTATAAGTCAGGATGAATTCCTGGTGCGAGCCAGCCTCGAAACTGCCATTCGGCTCGACCACGGCCGACCCCATTCTTTCGGGTAAATAAGTTGAGTGGGGCACTAGGGGATCTTCCTTATAATCAAATCGGTTGAAGTCATTCGAATTGCGTCTAGTTTAACTGGAATTCAATTGATTAGAGTACGCTTTTTGGGCAAAACTTGTACCTGGACCGGAACATGGCAGGTGGTCGAGATAACAAAGTGTGAATCAGCAAATGACACTGGTGTTTGATTGAGTTGAGGGTTATTTTGTCATTCATGAGCAGTCACGGAAATAAAATCATCGCTTGCGGAATGTATGCTTTCACTCCCGAGCTGGAACAGGCCTGGCAGCAGTTGTTCGATATTTTTATCGAAGTGTCAGGTGATGCAGCCATATCCTTGAGTCTCGGATCAGACCAGACATTGTTGCGTGAGCCGGATTTGCTTTTCGGGCACACCTGTGGATACCCGCTGATGACTCGTTTGAAAGACTATCTAACGCCTTTTTGCGTGCCGGTATTCGATGTGCCTGGCACCGATGGTAAGTTTTATTCGAGTCGTTTTATCATTGGCGCGAGTTCGACTATCGATTCTCTCGCACAGAGCCAGAACAAGATTGCGGTGATCAATGATGCGGATTCAAACAGTGGAATGAACGTTTTCAGACATGCCGTCGCCGGCCTGACGACATCGACCCATTTCTTCTCCAGCGTACGAATCAGTGGAGGGCACCTGCATAGCCTGGAAGCGGTCGCAGACGGCAACGCCGATATTGCCGCCATCGATTGCGTCAGTTATCAATTGATCGAAGACCAATGGCCCGAGCTCACGTCGCGGGTACGCAGCATTGGCTTCAGTGCCAAAACATGCGGGCTGCCTTTCGTGTTACCACTGACAGCTGTTGACTCGGTCGACCGCAACCAGTGGGTCGATGGATTGAACCGGGCATTAGGGTTGGCGCCAGAGGCGGTTCGTAAACGCTTGCACCTAAAAGGATTCGAAGCGGTGACCCTGCAGGATTACCAGGGAATCGTCGATCTCGAGAACATCGCCATCAATGCCGGTTATGCCAAACTGGATTAATCTATTAAGGGTCTGGGTTATCCTGATATTCGTCGCCATCAGGGACTGGATACGTTTTACAACGGATAAAATCGGTTACCGATAGCGGACCCTCTTACTTTGAGGCTCAAGGTCAACCACGTGCCCGGAGCGGACCGACACGAAAGTGAGTTATTCGGCAATTTTCGGTCAACAAGAGACGCTGGTGATTCTCATTATTAGCGTCCCCAATCGGCATCTAAATACGAGTATAGCGTTATGTAGAGTATAATCGGCTTCGATGAGGTTAGGATCTCAAGCGATGAATATTTCACTAAAAGATGTCAAGGAGGCCGATCAACGGATCAAGTCGGTCGAGGGCGGTGTCCGGCAAACTCCGTTGGATGAGTCGGGAGTGCTCAGCGAGCGAACGGACACCTCCTTTCTTCTGAAAGGCGAACATTTGCAGCGAACCGGATCCTTCAAGTTACGCGGTGCCTTAAATCGAGTCCTGTTACTAAATGATGAGGAACGGAGAAAAGGTATCGTCGCTTCATCGTCAGGTAATCACGGTATCGCAACTGCTCACGCAGCTCGTGCTGCTGGCGTGGACGTCACCATCTATTTGCCAGACTCTGTATCTCCTTTGAAGCTCGCAAATATGAAGCGGTTGGGTGCGAATACGGTTCTGGTGCCCGGCGTATATGCCAAATGCGAAAAGGCCGCGCACGAAGCAGTTGCAAGCCAGGGGAAGACCTTTTTCTCACCCTATTCCCACCCCGATGTAGTCGCCGGGCAGGGAACCATTGGACTGGAACTGGATTCACAATGCCCTGACTTGGCAGCAGTATTCGCCAGCGTAGGTGGCGGCGGATTAATTGGGGGTGTCGGCAGCTATCTGAAATCGCTAAGGCCAGAGGTAGAAATCATTGGTTGCTGGCCCGAAAATGCATCCGCTATGCATCAGTGTCTCGAAAGAGGGGAAATTTTTGAAGCCGAGGAAAGTGATACCTTGTCTGATGGAACAGCAGGGGGCATTGAGAAGGGTGCAATTACATTCCCAATCTGTCAGCAGGTGATAGATCGTCACGTCCTGGTCAGTGAAGCAGAGATAGCTAGTGCTATGCGCGACATTGCGGCTAACGAACGATTCATCATAGAAGGTTCAGCAGGGGTAGCTGTCGCGTCGGCTCTCAAAACCGCGAGCGACTATCGTGGCAAGAAGGTCGCGGTGGTGATTTGTGGGCGCAACATTGACCTAGAGACTTTTCGTACTGTTATTTTAGACAAAGTCATATAGCGGATACCTCATATCTGTTATCGCGATGGAGGGCACTCAAGCGCTGCTGTCTAATCAACGGTTGATTTGTAGGTTTCTATCGGATTGTTCTCTCTCCTGAGAAATCGAATCAAAGATTCTGTTTTCTCAATAGCTGCCCCTCGCGGAGCGGCCAGCAGCTTCGTTCTTCGGCCATATCCAGACGCTAGGTAAGTGCTGGAAAACTCTTATTATGCGTGCAACTAATTGGTGGAGGTTTACAGATAGAATCTTACTCCTACAGACAATTTGTGTTAACTCTATTAGTAAAATCAATTATATTACGGACTGATTTACGCTGTGCTCAAAAAGCAACCGGGAGGGACAGACAGTGCTTGCAATAAAGGGAATAGGTTTTTTGACGCTGGTTTCAGTGTGCCTTTCAATATGTGCGCCACTAGTTGCTCATGCGGGTGATCAACCAAAACTGATTGTACAAATTACCGTCGATGCCTTGCGCGGTGATTTGCCGAGCCGTTACAAAAATGTGCTGGGTGAAGGCGGTTTTCGTTACCTGATGGACAGGGGTATTCATTACGACAATGCCCACTTCCGACACGCTAACACCGAAACCATTGTTGGCCACGTGTCACTGGCGACAGGCACGGTACCCGCCGCACATGGCATGGTGGGAAATGTCTGGTTTGACCGTGAACAGGGTCGGCTTGTCTACAATATCGAGGATGCCAACTACCGGCTATTGACCAGCGGTGCGGACGTCGACGAAGAGACCGAGATTGATCCTACACAAAGGGCGGCAAAGGTGGATGGCCGTTCACCGAACAATATCCTGACTTCGACCTTCAGTGATGAATTAGCCGTGCATTTTTCCGGAAAGTCAAAGATCTTCGCGGTATCCGTGAAAGACAGGGGAGCGGTTTCGATGGCCGGGCATGCCGGCAAGGCCTTCTGGTTTTCGAAGCAGAATGGCGAGTTCGTGACCAGTAACTATTACTACGAAAAATATCCCGACTGGGTTAAGCAATGGAATGCAGGCAAGCCGGCCCAGGCATACGCGGGGAAATCCTGGGAGTTGTTGCACTCGGCAAAGCAATACCAGTTTGGTGATGCCGATGACCGTGAATACGAGACAGACTTTCCGGGTTTTGGGCGGACCTTTCCGCACCCCTATGGCAAGGCAGATGATAAATACTTCACCACGCGGCTGACCCTCAGCCCGGCCGGCGATGAATTGACCCTGGATTTTACCAACACCCTGCTGGAAAAAGAACAGCTTGGCCAGGACGATACGCCTGACTATCTTTCCATCAGCTTTTCGTCAACCGATTATATCGGTCACATATTTGGCGCCTCCAGCCTGGAAAGCGAAGACAACATCGCGCATCTCGATCGAACACTGGCGAAGTTATTTGCCACCATCGATGAACGAGTGGGACTGGAAAATACCCTGATCGTACTGTCAGCGGATCACGGTCAACCGGAAGTGCCGGGACATCTGCATGAACATGGTTTCGTCAATTCCTTTTATTTTGATGTCGAAGCACTGGACAAAACGCCCGCCATCACTGCATTGAAGCAACGGTTTGGTATTGGCGAGAAGTTGATCGAAGCCTACTTCCCGCCCTATCTTTATCTGGATCGTAAGTTGATTCGTGAAAAGAAGCTGGAACTGGCCGAGGTCGAAGAGGCCATTATAAACGAGCTAAAGAAATTCAAGGGGGTTGCCTACGCAGTATCGAGTTCGGCATTGCAGTTGGGCAATCTGCCCGATACCCGGATGGTAGGTTCTATCCGCAGGAACTTTCACGCCAAACGTTCCGGTGATATTTACCTGGTGTTCTCGCCCAATGTTTTTATCAACGATTTCGATGGGCTGAAGGTTGCTTCAACCCATGGCTCGCCCTGGCGATATGACACCTTTGTACCGGTCATGTTTGCCGGCGGTGGTTTGCCAGCGGCAACGGTAAGTCGTCCGGTTACACCATATGATATTGCCCCGACGCTGGCAGCTTCTCTCGGCGTGAAGCCGCCATCGGGTTCTATCGGCAAGCCGCTGATCGAGGTATTGAAGCAGTAATAAAATATGCGGGAGTTTCATTCCCAGATACTTTTTGCCATCGATCCCACATTAATGCCTTTTGTTCTTCGCTATAGTAAATGCGCGTTCTATATTTCATTACCAACACTCCTTCTTTTTTATAAAGAATAAAGTGTTGCGTCGATCAGTTGAACTCGCAGCCCATAGCGGTCGCTCAAGACGCGAAAGAGAGTGGCTGACATCGGTTACCATCGAGACTTTGATACGAAAGATCAAGAACAGATGATCACCGTATAATCGACAATATGCACTTCACCTTTTCCCAGTTGGATGATGCCTA
>JAAESG010000075.1 GCA_024229615.1 Gammaproteobacteria bacterium
CGTGTCCTTTCTGGATCGTGCCTGGCACGCGGGAGAGTCGCAGTGGCACGGTGAAACGGCCTGCAACGACTATTCGGTCGGGATCGAGCTCGAGGGTTGTGATGACGAGGCCTACGCCGAAGCTCAATATGTCAGCCTGGCCAGGCTGATTGGGAGTTTATGCGCTAAGTACCCGCAGATTGGCCGTGACTCGATCACCGGGCACAGTGATATCGCGGCTGCGCGTAAAACTGATCCCGGACCCGCATTTGACTGGAATAAACTGGGCAACTATCTGACCGTCTAAACGGCATCAACACCTGCTCGGACGCCCCTTTAAGTCTGCTCGAGCGGGACCCAGTGGTCGTTGAGATAGGCCTCTAGTGGCTTGTAGCGACGCTTGTAACTCATTTTATTGCAGTCGCGAATCCAGTAGCCGAGGTACAGGTAGTCGAGATCGCGTAACTGGGTTTCGTGGATCTGGTTGAGGATCGCAAAATGACCGGGGCTGCGTTCGGCATAATCGGGGTCGAAGAAGGTATAAACCGCGGATAAGCCACCGTTGGTCAGGTCACAGACGGCGACCGCAATCAGAATCCTGTTGAGGCGATATTCGAAGAACAGTGTATCGGTCCAGTCGCAAATCAGAAATCGGTGGTAGTCTGATTTACTCGGATTAGCCATGCTGCCGTCATGATGCCGGCTTTCGATATATCGACGGTAAAGGTCGAAATGCTCGTCGCGAAAACGCCCCGGCATGATGGCTATTTTAAGGTCGGCATTACGCTTGATGACGCGCTGTTCATTGCGTGAATAGCGATGCTTTTTTACCGGGACTCTGACCGAAACACATTCCTGGCAATGCGGGCAATGCGGCCGGTAGATATAGCCCCCTGAACGACGAAATCCGTGTTGAATCAATTCGTTATAGGTCCCCATATCCATGTCCATATGAGGATTGGCAAACGCACTTACGGATTTCCGATCATCCAGATAACTGCAGGGTTCCGGGGTCGAAGCAAAGAAATTGATTTTTACTTGATCGTTCATAATTATAAACCGTCAGGTTCATGCTTAAGTTTAGAACGTAAAATTAAACTTGTAACGAAATTTTGCGGGTATTTGGTGCTATTTCGACCGATATTCGCATTGGCAACGATACCGGCAAAAGGCCTGGTGCTCGATTTAGAGTCCCCGATAGGGGATCCGTAGACCCCTCGCTTTTAGGCGACGGATGAAAGGCGGGGAAAAGTTTCTGCCAGACTTTCAAGTTGTCGGACTGGCGGTATCCAGAGTCGAGGAGAAAAACTGGGGCTACTGGATCCCGCGGTCGGAGCCGCGGGATGACAGGAGTATTAGGCGGGATGACAGGCGTGTTAGGCGGGATGGCAGGTGTGTTAGGCGGGATGGCAGGTGTGTTAGGCGGGATGGCAGGTGTGTTAGGCGGGATGGCAAGTGTGTTAGGCGGGATGGCAAGTGTGTTAGGCGGGATGGCAGGTGTGTTAGGGATGACAGGTGTGTGGTGACGCGCGC
>JAAESG010000076.1 GCA_024229615.1 Gammaproteobacteria bacterium
ACGAGATTCCCTACATGCTCGGCATGCACCTCAGGTTTCGCGACCCACGTCGAAGCCAAGTCGTCCCCAAGACGGTGAATTATAACTCAAAGTAAGGGTTTCGGGCGATAATTCAAGCCATGCGCTTGATCTCATCGTCAATCGATGGTCTGCATCCGATTGACTCGCATCAATCCTGTTGCAATGTTTTTGATATAAGTTTCTTCATGTTTCACTTCCACTTACGCAACCAGTTTCCAGAACATGAGCAAGCCTTCGATGCAGACAGGACCTGAAAAGTTGATCACGGTATATCCACATGCATTGAACAAAGAACAGATACTGTCTCGTCTCACAGCCAGAGTGACCGGTCTGACCCACGAAGAGGTGTTGCTGCGCCAACAAAAGTACGGACCCAACGCATTGCCGAGAAAGAGGCCGCCCGGTCTGTTCGAGGTGTTCCTGAATCAGTTCAAGAGCCCGTTAATCTATGTTCTGGTCGCAGCGGCCCTGGTGTCACTGTTGATCCGCGAATTCTCTGATGCGATTTTTATCAGTGCAGTGTTGTTTCTTAACGCGATCATCGGCACGGTGCAGGAATTCTCCGCACAACGCAGCGCCGATGCGCTGCAAAAGATGATGATGACCCGGGTGCGAGTTTTGCGCGAAGGCGATGCCTATGAAATTAACTCGGAAGAGATCGTGCCGGGGGATATCGTGCTGCTGGAGTCGGGGGAGCGGGTGCCCGCCGATATGCGGCTACTCGAAAGTCACAATCTGGAGATCGATGAATCGTTACTCTCTGGAGAGTCGTTCGCCGTTATTAAACAGGCTGAGACGGTGCTGGAAAATGACGCCGTACTGGGTGATCGCATCAACATGGCCTTTGCCGGCAGCCTGGTCAATCGCGGCCGCGCTACCTGCGTGGTGGTCAGTATCGGCCTTGCCACCGAATTGGGCATGATTGCTAAATCGGTGACCGGCGATACTAGCGCCAAGGCGCCACTACAGGTGCGCATGGAGAGATTTACGCAACGCGTTGCGATCTTCGTTGGCTGCGCGGTGTTGGCGATGGCTACTATCCTGTTGGTCAGGGGAATGCCGGTTTCTGAAATATTTCTCTCTTCGGTCGCGCTCGCGGTATCGGTGATCCCTGAAGGCTTGCCGGTCGCACTGACAGTGGCACTGGCGATCGGAATGCGTCGTATGGCGCGTCGTGATGTCATCGTGCGCCGTTTGATCGCGGTCGAAGCACTTGGCTCCTGTACCTATATCGCCTCCGATAAGACAGGTACCCTGACCGCAAACCAGCTCACCGTGCGCCGGCTTGCTTTTGCAGACAATCAAACCTGGGAAGTAAACGGGGAAAGCGATCAACCCAATGGCGAGATAGTGACCTCAAGTGGCGAACCGAATGAACAGGATCGGAATCTGCTCAATATGGCCTGTCAGTGCGCAATACTGGCCAATGAAGGTTACCTGGGCCACCAGAACGGTGATTGGACCAGCAATGGTGATGCGGTTGACGTGGCTTTGTTGATCATGGCTCACAGGGAGAACTGGGTGCGAACGGAAGTAATTAGCAACTGCCCGGAAATCGATACTATTCCTTTCGAATCGGAGCGACTTTACAGCGCCAGCCTCAATTGGGTTGATGGCAGACCAAGGGCGTTTGTCAAAGGTGCGTTTGAAAAATTGCTGCTGATGTGTGACCGGCAGATGTCTCGCGATGGAATCGGCGAGTTGGATAAAGTGGCGGTCGAGGCACAGGCAAGGCAGCTCGCCTCACAGGGATATCGGGTCATCGCATTGGCCAGTGGCGATGTCGAGGTTCAATCCGGGGATGAGTTTGTACACCGTCATCTGCAAAACCTGACTCTGATCGGACTGGTTGGTTTGATCGACCCGTTGCGACCCGAAGCGAAAGCTGCGGTTGCCAAGTGCCGCGATGCCGGGATCCAGGTTGCTATGGTAACCGGCGATCACCCGGTGACGGCATTGGCGATCGGACGCGAACTGAATCTTCTAGACGACGAGTCACAGGTAATAACCGGGTCCCAACTCAAAGCCGCCGCCAACGAAGCGGAAGTGGACCGAATGACCCGAACGGCATCGGTATTCGCTCGCGTGGAGCCGACCCAGAAGCTCGATATCGTGCAATCTCTGCAACGCAATGGACATTACGTCGCGGTCAGCGGTGATGGCGCCAACGATGCCCCGGCGCTACGAGCGGCGCAGGTTGGCGTGGCGATGGGGAAAAACGGCACCGATGTGGCTCGCGAAACTGCAGCGATCATCATCACCGACGACAACTTTGATTCGATCGTCGATGGCGTCGAAGAAGGCCGTATCGCGTACGCCAACGTGCGTAAGGTTATATTCTTGCTGGTTTCAACCGGCGCTGCCGAACTGGTGCTATTCGTGCTGGCGATGATTACGGCGCTTCCGCTCCCCTTATTAGCGGTACAACTGCTGTGGCTAAACCTGGTCACCAACGGTATCCAGGATATCGCGCTCGCATTCGAGCCCGGTGAGGGTGGGGAATTGAAACAACCGCCACGATCGCCAAAAGAAGCGATATTCAATCGCATCATGCTGGAACGCGTGATCATCTCGGCAGTCGTCATCGGTGTGGTTGCGTTTGGATTGTTTAAATACCTGCTGGATCTGGGCTTCAACCTGGAGCAGGCGCGTAACAGTACGCTGTTGTTGATGGTGTTGTTTGAAAACGTTCATGTATTCAACAGTCGTTCGGAATCCCTGTCAGTCCTCCGCCATAATCCGTTGCGCAACAAGCTCTTACTGGGTGGAACCTGCATCGCGCAGCTGGTTCATATCGGTGCGATGTATACGCCGTGGCTGGGCGATGTTCTCGGTGCCAGCCCGGTCACTTTCGGGCAGTGGTTATCGCTGCTTGGAATGGCGCTCTCTGTATTAGTGGTGATGGAGTTGCATAAGTGGTTCAGGTCTCGCTTTACGGTTGCTAGTGAAGGTCCTGGAACTGCAGGCGGTAAGTCCGGCACTATTTGATTGAGGTCAATAAGCTTAATTGCACATAGTGTTGCAATGAAATCAAGGACAGACCGAGGTAAATCTGATGTTCAAGTCGATCGTAGTTGCATTTGACGGTTCCGACAACGCAAAAAAGGCACTGGAAATCGCAGTCAAGCTGGCCGGTGAGGAGCAGGCTACGCTCGGCATTATCTATGTCATTGATGTCAATCATATGAAAGTCCCCGATGAATTACGCAGGATGGGCGAAATCGAACATGTCATCGAACCCGTGTCCAGGTTGATGGTTAATCTAAAGGATGCACCCTTGAGTTTACTGGATGGTATGGAGCGGACTTCCACCGACTCGACCAAAGTGTTAGTCGAATACGGGGAATTTCTGCTGACACAGGCAGTGGAATGTGCCCAAAGGCTGGGTATCCAACAGGTTGAGCACAAGGCGGCTTTGGGTGATGTTGCCGCAGAAATCGTGGCTTATGCCGCCGATCGCAATGCCGATTTGATCGTAACCGGTAGCCGCGGTTTCGGCAAACTGAAGAGCCTGCTGCTCGGCAGCACCTCGCACAAGATTACGCAGCTTGCCGAATGCAGTTGCCTGACCGTAAAATAATGCGAACGATCTCGCCTGTCTGGAGGCGTCTGTTATGAAACGACAAAAAACCAGTTTATTCGTTATCGTTGATCCCACTGCCGAGCACCAGGTAGCGCTGGTCAAGGCCCTGCTGATCGCGAAGCTCGGGAATTGCCATATCCATGCATTTCTATGCACCTATAGAGATGTCAGGCAGGCGCAGGAGTATTCGTCACGCAAGGACTTCAAGCACCGCAGCCTGGAGGAGGCCGAAGGATGGCTCGAGGGCCTGATGGAGCCCTGTCTGCAAAGTGGGGTGTCATACACGACTGAAGTTATCTGGAATAGCAAGTGGGTTGAATCCGCGATTCGGGCAATCGAAAAATCTGCTTGTGACCTGATCGTCAAGTCCAGCTTTCATCACAGCAAGGCACTACGATTTTTCAGCAAGACTTCCGACTATCATCTGATTCACCATTGTGCCAGTCCGATACTGTTTACCCATCAGGGACAAGACTGGCGCTCAGACCGGTTGCTTGCCTGTCTTGATCTCGAGTCTACTGATCCGCAACATGCCAGGCTTAATGGCGAAATCATTCGCGACGCTCGGGCCTTTGCCGATATCGTCGGTATGGATTTGTATATCGCCTGTGCCTATTCCGAGATGATCGATAGCGACCACCTGCCGATCAAGTCTCACGGCGAAGAAATTAGTCAGGAACAGCTGGGTGAACTTTACAACGTCGATCCTACTCGCATCCTGTTGCGCCAGGGAAGCACGATCGAGACCCTGTGCGCTATCTGTGAGGAAATTGACCCGAGCATCGTCATCCTGGGGTCGATCGCGCGTAGCGGTATCAGTGGCAAGTTGATCGGTACTACCGCTGAAAAACTGCTCGACCTGATCGACGCCGACCTGCTGACTGTTAACTAGGGAAACTCTGATTTATTAGAGTTTCCGCGGTGCAGGGACGCACCGCCATTTTCAATGACTGCTAAGTCGTTGAAAATGAAGGAGAAACAAAAATCACATTTTTTGTTTCTCCGT
>JAAESG010000077.1 GCA_024229615.1 Gammaproteobacteria bacterium
GCCCGGTCAATCCTTCAACCTGGAGCAGAAAAGTGCAGATTTCGGAGCCAATTAGGGTAACTGTCACCTTAATTCAATGATCGCGACGCCCTGGTCCTGGCGAGCGGCGATAGGCGGCTTGCCTTCAAACGCGACGACTAGCGCTGATATCGACATCCCGTTAATACAGGGTCTGGCATAAAAAAATGACGCGAAATGGCAATTTACAAACCTGACTGTATCAAACATGATATTGCACAGAATCCGAATACGCCGCTTAATTTTTGTTAAGTTTGATGTCAGTATTTTCCTCGTTTCGGGATAACCAATTTAGGAAGGTATGCTAATTATGAACAAATCGATTACGCTCGCTGCATCTGTGTTGTTAACGGTCTGCTCGATGAATGCGTATGCTGAAGAGAAAAGCATCGAGGAAATGTCCAAGGAACTGGCCAATCCCAACACCTCCGTTGCGTCGTTAACCTTCAAATTACAGTTCCGCGGGTTCGAAGGAGATCTCGCCGATGCGGACGACCAGGGCAGTACGACGCTGCTGTTTCAACCATCCCTGCCTTTCAAGCGGGATAGCGGGGCAAAAATCATTTTCCGTCCCGCTATCCCTTTTATCGTCGATCAGCCGTTATTCCAGGGCGGTTCGGACTGGGACGAGGATACCGGCCTGGGGGACATCTCCTTTGACCTGGCCTATGCGTTCGCGCCAGAAAAGGATGACCCCGGCCAACTTGTCGCGGTCGGCATCATTTCATCGCTGCCGACCGGTGACGACGATTTGGGTTTTGGCGAAGCCACCACTCTCGGGCCTGAATTCCTCTACGGCAAGATCAGCAAGGAGTTGATCTGGGGTTTTTTCCCCAACCACCAGTGGGACGTGAGCGGTGATATCGATGTCAATTTGACCACGGTACAGTTTTTCTATTCCAGGTTCGCGGCCGGCGGTATCACCTATGGCACCTCACCAATCATGAATTACGACCACCAGGAAGACGAGTGGACTATCCCGTTAAACCTCTCGGTCAGCAAAACCGCGGCTGTCGGCGGGCGCCCGTGGAAGTTTGGCGCCGAGATCAACTATTACATCGAGCAACCCGATGCCTTCGGTCCCGAGTGGATGATCTCGTTCTCGGCGGCACCGGTAGTCAAAAACGCGTTGGCGGAATGGTTCAAGTGATTTATCGCGGTGTGCTGATTGCCGCAACCAGCCTGCTTCTGGGCGCATGTGCCTCGGGAACAGCCGATAAGGCGCTGGGCGTTGCTGGCGGCACAATCTGCGAGGATCCGCGCCCGCAAGTCTGTACTATGGATTACCGGCCCGTTTGCGGCACGCTCAATGACGGCTCGACCAAGACCTATTCCAACGGCTGTGGTGCCTGCGCCGATGTCAATGTTACATCCTGGGTCGAAAACGCCTGCCCCGAATAAACACTGGACAATTGATACCATGAAATTCGAATCACTATTGCTGCTCGCCGCATTGATCCCGACTTTTGCCGTGGCTGCGGTCGATACGTCAGCTGCGCATAAATCGTATAAATCTAATTACGACAACGAGGAAGGTTTCGCCGGGCCCGGCTCGACCGTGCGCCAGCTCAAGGAAGACGACGAGGAAAAATCGCCGGCAATGCGCTTCGAGGCCTTCGACGAGGCGCTCGCGCCCTGGTTCGCGGGGAAAAAGGGGATAGCCGAGGCAAGTGGCTTGCAGCTCGGTTTCGCCTATACGCTGCTGCACCAGGAAGTCGACGAGTCGCTCGGCGAAGATAGCGCGACTTCGGGCATTTTCCGTATTTCGGGCAAGTGGGAGGCGCTCAACCGCGGCGAGAAAAATCGCGGCCAGCTGGTTTTCAGCGTCGATAACCGCGCCGCGTGGTCGGATATTGCGCCCGGCATCCTCGGCGGCGAGGCCGGCTACATCGGCCAGACCGGCGCGCTGTTTACCGATGTCGATACGATCCTGGGCGATTTTTACTGGAGCCAATACGTGAACGACGGCCAGACCGGCCTGATCGTCGGACGTTACGACCCGAACGACTTTTTCGACGTGCTCGGTTACGCCAACCCGTGGACGTCATTTCAGAACCTGTCCATCCTGTTCAATACGTCGATCGCGCTGCCCGATTGGGGTTTTGGCATCGGCGCCGGTCACTGGTTCAACGAATCCCTGTACCTGTCCGGTTCCGCCAGCGACGCCAACGGCGTGGCCACTAAGGAGGGGTTCGATTTCGATACCGACGAGTTGTACAAGACGGTCGAGTTTGGCTGGTCACCGGGTCGCGATCAGCGTTATTTCAGAAACGTGCACGTAACATTGTGGCAGGTCGATGAGCGCGAGGACGCCGGTATCGACGCCGCCGACGGGGCCACGCTCGGCATCAACTGGACCTGGGACAATACCTGGATGCTGTTCACCAAGATCGGCTCCTCGGACGCGGATGCGCCGAACGATCCGCAAATTGCCGAAAACTCGCTGACTGTGGGCGGCATCTATTACTTCGCCAACCGCTCCGACCTGGTCGGCATCGCCTACAACGATAGCGAGCTCGCGGCGCCAGGGCTCGGCGATCAAACCACGTTGGAAGCCTTTTACCGCCTGCAGCTGGCGCAGAATCTCGCGATCACGCCGAGCCTGCAGATCCTTGAAGACCCGGCGCTGAATCCTGACGAGGATAGAATAACGGTCCTCGGCCTGCGACTGCGCCTGACACTGTGATGAATAAACGGGGAAAAGCGTCCCTGATTCACTTATTTGAATCAGGGGTACTGTCCCCTGCATTCCTTGTGCTTGTGCTGGCGATGAGCGCGACCGCCAGCCTGGCAGGTGGTGAACCGGCGTCGGTAACCGGCACCGTGACTTACCGCGAGCGTATCGCGCTGACGCCCGAGGCCGTGGTTGAAGTGAAGTTGCTCGATGTGTCCATCGCCGACGCATCGGCGAAGACCATCGCCTCGCAGACGATCAAACCCGAACACCAGGTGCCGATCCCGTTCGAGCTGGTTTACGACCTCGCCGAAATCGACGCACGTTTTACCTACGCGGTGCGCGCGACTATCCGTGATCGCGATCAATTGCTGTTCACCACCGATCGTAGCTACCGCGTGCTGACGCGCGGTAGCCCGAACCACGTCGATCTCGTGCTGGTGCGCACTTCGGGCGGTGGCTAATGTCATTTCACGGCTTGATTGCGGGGCCCAGACATAGTCCACGCGCTCACTGGATACCGCGATCAAGTCGCGGTATGACAGGACTGGAGGCTTTCCCGACGGTTATCCAGAGTTAGCCAGCCGTCATTCCCGCGTGTATTAAAGTGACAGTTACTTTATTTCACGCAAAGGAATTAAAGTAACTGTCACCTTAATTCACCTTGTCACGAATGGCGCTAAGTTAAGCCTGACTACCATGAAACAGTTACCCTGCCGACCATAGTAACTGGGGATCTAAGTGATTGATAAACTACGCTAAACCCCCTTATCTTAGCGCCATTCGTAACTGTCACTACTAATTCAAATTTAACTATCACGTATCTTACGAAAAGCAGAAGGCGATAACCCGGACCAGCGTCGAAACGCGCGGGTGAAGTGCGCGGGATCAGTATAGCCCAGTGATTTGGCGATCTCGGACACCGGCAATTCGGAGTTTTTCAGTTTCTCTTTCGCATGCCCGTACCTGGCCTGGCTTAGCAGGTCGTTATATCTTAAACCCTCGGCTTTTAATCGCCGTTGCAAACTGCGAACGGACATATTTGCAATACTGGCAACTTCTTCGATGTTGATATTTTTTGATTGCGAGTACGAGCCTATTATCTGACGTATTGAGTTGATAAAATTAGTATTAAAATCAGCATCCCTATCATCGATATTTGGTTTGTCGGGAGTATTTAAATGGACTGGTAGCTGAAGTAAATCGGGTCGAATAGAAATAGCCGAGATCGGCTGTAAAAAACGGATTTCACTATTTGTTAATAATGGACATGCATCGACAGCTCTGTTTTCCGGCATGTTTAAACGAATGGTTTCAGGTCGCCATCGGGTACCGGTCGATAGCTGCACCAACTGAATCATGCTGGTAATTCTATACAATTCCATTTGAACATCTCCTTTATACATAAGTGTGTTTGTATAACAAAAGCTAAAATGTGAACTCTCATCTATCAGCTTGAAAGAAACAGGAGAGCTTTGACTGCTTCCAATCTCACAAAATGTATCGAGCAGGTTTTTCAGATCACTACTATCCCGTATTAATGGGCCTAAAGATAAAACTTTGTGCCAGGGTGTTAGGCGAGCAACCTGCGAGCCAAAATCAGGAATATTTTCATCAATCGCAACCTTGTTTACTAAATGGTAGAACGGATTAACGGGAAGCAGGCTTTCAGGGTCGCTCACCACTGTGGGTAAATTTACCTTGTTGAAATAGTGATCCGCAGAAACACCGCAGCTTTCCATCGCTGTCTTAAACTGTGTGTGGAAAGCCGCTTTTACCAGATGAATATTTTTACTTTCCATAGTCTGGGTTTTGATTCCCGCCAAGTTGAACCTGTTTTAGTGGAGTTAACCAATATTGTCGCAAAATGGCAAGTTCTAACGGTTGATTATAGGTTTCTACTGGCAGAGACTTTGACGCGGTCCAGCGATTAATCGCATGTTCCCGTTTCAGCCATAGTAATTGGCAATTAAAAAGTCCGTATTTTTTTTCGGATCAACATTCTCCCGGAGTCGAGTTAATGAAAATGAAATCGCTTTTGATAATCCTGTTTGCCGCTTGCGCAACCCTGGCATTCAACGCACAGGCCGCGGAAAAGAAAGAACTTCCGCAAACCCTGTTCACCAACGTCAACATTTTCAACGGCACCGAGAACAAGCTTTATGAAAACCACCAGGTGTTGGTCGAGGGTAACCTGATACGGGCGATTTCCGAGTCGGCGATCGAAACCCGCGAAGGCGCCACCGTAATCGACGGCGGCGGCCGGACCCTGATGCCGGGGTTCATCGAAGCCCACGCCCACCTGATGCTGCCCGGGCCGACACTGCCCGCAATGGAGGCGAACAGCACCTGGGAGGATCTTGCCATCCACGGAACCAAGATGGCCGAGATGTACCTGATGCAGGGTTTCACCACGGTACGCGATGCGGGTGGAGCGAATGCCGGTCTGCGCCGCGCAATCGACGCTGGCACGATCATCGGGCCGCGCTATTACCCGTCGGCCGCGTTCTTGAGTACGCGGGGTGGTCATGCGGATTTTGCAAACTTCACCGCGCCCCCGGGTGAGCAATCCAATTTCAGCCGTTTGA
>JAAESG010000078.1 GCA_024229615.1 Gammaproteobacteria bacterium
AACAACTTCTTCGGCAAGCATTCCGGCTACGAGCCGTCGCCGGAACGATTGACCCACCCGTTTATGAAAACCGAACACGGAGAGATTTTCAGCTGGCAGCAGTTGGCTTCGGGCATTACCGCGGTCTGGGCGCACGAAAACACCCGCGCTTCGATCTTCGATGCGATGGATCGCAAGGAACTTTATGCGACAACCGGTCCCCGCATGGTGGTGCGCTTCTTCGGCGGCTGGGATTACACCGATGTCGACATCAACAGCCGTGAGCCTGTTTTCCGTGGTTATGAGAAAGGCGTGCCGATGGGTGGAGATTTACCAGCACCCCCTGATGGGGCAAAAGCGCCATCCTTCATGGTGTATGCGCTTCGTGATCCGATTGGAGCGAATCTTGACCGAATCCAGATTATTAAGGGCTGGATCGATAGCGCTGGCAAGACGCACGAGAAGGTCTATGACGTTGCCTGGTCGGATGGCCGCAAGCCTGGTGCTGACGGGAAGCTGCCAGCGGTCGGCAATACGGTTGACATAGCGTCAGCAAGCTGGACCAACACCATCGGCGCATCCGAGCTTACAGCGGCCTGGACCGATCCGGAATTCGATCCAGCGCAAAGCGCCTTCTACTACGCGCGTGTT
>JAAESG010000079.1 GCA_024229615.1 Gammaproteobacteria bacterium
GCTGGACCAACACCGCATCTTAAGCCTGCGCGGGCAAAAAATCACCGCCAATCGACCACCAGGCACCAAGTTCACAATGGGAACGAAGACTTAGCTCTAACCTGAATCCGTAGGTTCAGGTCTAAGTCATTTCCGCGCGGCTGGGTTTTTAGAAAAAATTCACGCTGATATCTCAAGATTCCGATAGATCAACCCGGCACGCTGGGGCATTGCTTACGCGGTGGTCCGAGGTATCGAAATGACCCGGAAACGTTCAGATTTTATCCGACATTCCCGTGAAGCCTGCCTATCCTGGCAACGATCGGATTCTGGTCCCGCGGGCAAGGTAGGTTTTTGTCCTGTAACATGCTTTCCGCCCAGCCTTGACATCACTTTTCCGCAATCAGCCGGCGCTCACAATTCTTTGCCTGCCCGCCATTCCTTTAAGCGAATAACAGCGCGGGCACCGAGCGTCATGAAAGGTTCGGGAAAGAGGCGCTGAGGTTGCGCTTCGCTACGATAATCGGGCACCAGGCTTTGCTCAGAGCTTGCACTCGCCATTTCAGCTGTAACAATGCCTGCAATTGTGCCACGCGTAGTCCCGAGACCATTTTGACAACAGGCGCTGAACAACCCGTCTTCAAGTTCCCCCAGCGCCCAGACTTCGTTACGGCTCAAACATAAACGACCTGACCAGCAATACTCCATTTCAACCTGCTTCAATTTCGGAAAACGCGCCTTGAAAGTACGCTCGTGATCGCGCCTGATCGTCTGTAGCCGATCTTCGGGCAGACTCAATCCGGCTTCATAGGTGCAACGGTTGCGAATCACCAGGCGGGTTCCACCGCTACCATCGATGCGTCGCAAAGTTGAGCCGATCGGGTCTGAAGGAGTAAACCCCCAACGTTTAGCACCCCCCAGTTCATCCAGCTCCCAGGCTTCGAGTTCACGTGTCATCGACGCATAAAGATTGATATGCATCAGTCTTCGCCGATAAAAACCAAAGGTCTCGATTAAACCGTTGACCGCGAGTATTACCCGGCTCGCGGTCACCGAACCACTGGTACTACTCGCGCGCCAGCGCTCGCCGACACGCGCCAATTCCAGCAGTGGCGAATTTTCGTATAGTTGACAGCTCTTTTGTTTAACCAGTGCATCGGCAAGACTGCGGATATATAACGCCGGTTGAATCACCGCCGTGCCCGGAGTAAACAAACCACCCCGGTAATAAACGCTGCCACAAGTATCCCGCATGGCTGTAGCATCGAGCAACTCGTAGGGTTCGGCGATGGTATCCAGGTGACGAGCATAACTTTCATTGTGCGCCGAACCGACACGACAGGCGGCGGCATTAATCTTGCCACAAGGATCGAAACATTCAGCAGGAAAACCGAATTCACGGACATTATCCGCGGCAAAAGCAATCGCCGCTCGGTTCATTCTGATGTTGCGCAGATCCTTTGAACTCTCTCCCGCGTAACTGCCACTCGCCAGGGCATGCGGCAGGTCGATCATGAATCCTGAATTACGTCCGGCGGGGCCAGAGGCCACTTGCTGCGCTTCGAGAATGACGATACCGGCACCCGCATCCAGTTGGCGTAGTCGACGCGCTGCCGATAACCCGGCAAATCCCGCTCCAACCACGAGATAATCACATTCGATATCCTGATCCAGCACTTGCTGGGATTCGCGGGGTGCCAGAATGGCGTTCCAGCCGCTCTCCCCGAGATCGGCTGCTTTACGGTCTACACGGCGCACTGTCTTAATCGACCGATTCACCCGCGTTACGATCGCTCAGATCGATCCAGATTGTTTTCAGCTCGGTATACTGATCATGCGCATGCAGGGAATTATCGCGACCACCAAAACCGGATTGTTTGTAGCCACCAAATGGCGTCGTTATATCACCTTCGCCATAACAGTTGATGGTAACCGTGCCGGCCTTGATCTCGCGTGCGACACGCAGGGCCTGCTTACCATTGGCGCTGAACACGCTCGCCGCGAGTCCATAGTCAGTTTGATTTGCGACTGCAATTGCCTCGTCGGTAGATCGCACGGTAATCACAGCCAGCAGCGGACCGAAAATCTCTTCCTGGGCGAGTTTGTCACCGGGTTTGACACCATCGATAATAGTCGGCAACACATAGCGCCCCTGCTCGGTCTTGCCACCGACAAGGGCCTTACCCTTTTTAAGGTAGGCCGACACCTTCTTGAAGTGTTCCTTGTCTACCATGGCACCAAGATGATGACGTGGGTCGAGGGGATCCCCGGTTTTCCAGTTACGCGAACGCGCTATGATTCGTTTCATCAATTGATCCTTGACCGCTTCGTGTACGATCAGGCGAGAACTCGCTGAGCAATTTTCACCCATGTTCCAAAATGCTCCGTTAACGACATGCTCGGCAACCAGGTCCAGATCTTCCGCATCCGCGAGCACCACTGCCGGATTTTTGCCACCACATTCGAGCACGATTTTTTTCAGATTGGATTCGGCCGAGTAATGCAGGAAGCGACGCCCGGTTTCGGTCGACCCGGTAAACGACAGCATATCGATTCCGGGGTGTCGTCCCATCGGCTCACCAACCTCGGGGCCCATTCCCGTCACCACGTTCAACACGCCACGCGGCAGACCGGCTTCGAGTGCGAGCTCGGCGATGCGCAATGCGCTCAGGCTGGTCTGTTCGGCCGGCTTTACGATCACCGAATTACCTGCCGCAAGCGCTGGCGCAATCTTCCATGCCAGCATCAACATGGGAAAGTTCCACGGCAGCACACAACCCACCACACCAATCGGTTCTCGCACCACCATCGCCATCGCATCGTCACCGACCGGCGCGGTCTGGTCGTAAATCTTGTCGACGGCTTCTGCGTGCCAGATCAGGCAATGAATTGTCTCCGCCAAATCGATGCTGGCACAATCGCGTACAGGTTTACCGGAGTCGATACTTTCCATGACCGCGAGTTCGTGGCAGTTACGTTTCATCAACTTGGCGAGTCGGATCAAGGCCTTCTTGCGCTCGCCCGGGTGCACTCTGCTCCAGCGACCGTCGTCAAATGCCTCGCGTGCTTTGTCCACCGCGAGATCGACATCCCTGGCGTCACAGGCCGCAATATCGGCAATCGTTTTACCGGTTGCAGGATTGATCGAGACAAAGGTCTTTTTTGATTTCGCCGCCTGAAACCTGCCGTCGATAAATGCGTTGGAAGGCAGGTTCAAGTCGCTCGCAATGGCCTGGTACTCTGCGTGAGTGAGTAAATCAGTCATCAGACTCTACCCTCTTTAATTTCATCATAAGTTGTATTCATGACACGGATCACCTGTTCCAGAGATCGTTTGTCGTCCTTGTTGAGTGGCTGTAATGGTCTGCGTGGCGGGCCTGCTGGCAGGTTTTGACCGCTCATACCATGCTTGACGCACTGGATAAACTTGCCGCCCTGTTCCAGTACGCCCATTAACGGCATCATCGCCGACATAATTTTACGTCCCTTGTCAAAGTCTCCTTCGACCGCACAAGACTGGTAAAGAGCGATATGTATCTCGGGCGCAAAGTTTGACCCGGCGCAAACCCAGGAGCGAGCGCCCCAGGCGAAAAATTCAAGGGCCTGATCATCCATCCCGCAAGACAATTGAATATGAGGATAATCACGCGCCAGCAGATGAACACGGTTAGGATCGCCCGAACTCTCCTTGATGGCACAGAAGTTGGGCGAGCGCCCAACCCGATCGAGGTATTCTTCCCCCATGTGCGCGCCCATACGGTCCGGAAAGTTGTATAACAGGATCGGCAGGTTCGCAGCGCGGTCGATGGCGAGAGCATGCAAGGCGTTTTCACGTTCGGTCGGAATCGCATAAGGCGGCGTCGCCACGAGTAGCGCATCGGCACCCACCTCGACGGCAGCGCTTGCGTATTCGATCGAATCTTCGGTGCGAATCGCACCGGTACCAACGATGTAACTGCTGCGTCCGGCAATCTTCTGCTTGATGAACTTCATCAACTCGAAGCGCTCCTGCATGGTTTGCGCGTAATATTCCCCGGTGGTACCCGCGGAAATGATACCGTGCACGCCGGCATCGATCAGAAAATCGACAATTTCACCCAGTCGATCAAAATCAATACTGAAATCGTCCCGGTACGGTGTTATGACCGGGGTATAAATTCCTTCAAATCTCATCGATAGAATCCTGCCTCATGAATTCTCCGTTGGCATTTCATAAGCCAACGGATCGGGTTTAACAAAATACTCGATCAAATCTCGCGACAATTCCCAGTGTTCGACAATCAGATCGACAATTGCCTGACTGTCCCCGGCTTCGATCGCCACAATCATTTCATCGTGCTGTTGAAGCGCGCTGTACATGCGGCCTTCCATTTCCTGATCGTGTGGACGGTAGAAGGTTTGACTGATACGCGCATGGTCGATCAGCAAACGGTCATAACTGGGCTTCAGATAGGGGTTATCCGACATCTCACCCATCAGCGCGTGAAAACACTGATTCCAGTAAACCATGTCGGCGGTTGATTTGATCGCGATCGCTACCCTGAATTTTTCCTGAATTTCGCGAATTTTCTGGATTTGTCCTGCCTTCGCATTCTGCGCCGCCAATCTTCCGATTGCCGAGTAAATCATCGGGGCGGTAACGAAGAAATCGCGTAATAGCTTGTATTCCATGGAAGAGACGTAAGCACCACGATTACTGACGATCTCGACGCAGCCTTCGTTCGCCAGTCCACGCAGTATTTCGCGTAGTGGTGTACGCGAGATATTGTATTGCTTGCTCAGACTGGCTTCATCGAGCGCCGTACCCGGCTCGAGCTGTAGTGTCAGGATTTGCTTCTTCAGGTCGTCGTAGATGGCTTGTTTGTCCAATTTTATCTCGCAACTTCAAGTGTATACATATTGTATACACTTGAAAGACAATTGCAAGAGGCTCGTTCA
>JAAESG010000080.1 GCA_024229615.1 Gammaproteobacteria bacterium
CGACTTTCCGGCAGGCCAGCTATTCTACCACCCTGCTTGCTGGGATCTCCCGGGAACAGCTCATATAGCGTTTTCGCGCTGATCGATTTGTCATCCCAGGTTTTGCTCATGGCCTTTACCAGGTTTCTGGTATTCGGCTGACTACCCCCGTTATTGATGTATTCATCACGCAGTAACCTGATCAAATCCCAGTGTCGATCACTGAGCTCCAGCTGCTCCTGGGCTGCCAGCACAGTGGCAATTTCCTCAGACCAGTCTTCGACATTCTCCAGAAAACCGGATTCGGTGGCAGCAATCTCCGTACCTGAAACACTGATACTCATACATCTAACCTCAAACTCTGCGGGATTAACAAATTCATTGTTGAGGGCTGAACACCGGATCGATACCCTTGTGCGGGATAAACAGACCGCAGCCGAGTAATCGACCTTCACCAAGCCCCCGCTGTTGCAGGGTGACCGACTCCTCGGGTTGCAGATCGGCCACCAGCAAGGCCCGGGTAAAAAGCGTGCCGTCGCCGATGCGAATTTCTGCAGACTTGCCGCATATCATTTTCGATACACCGATGTTCATGCTTTGTAAACGCTCGGCGACCTCGCCCAGGAAATCACTTTCAGACTGATCCGGGACACAGCAGACCGCGCGCGCATGCAGAGTTCCGATGGTTGACAACTTGCGCATCACGCTTTCACCCACTTCGATCTCGTGCTCGCCAATTTGCAACTTTTTGTGGCTGATTCGGGTCACTTCATCACCATCCTCGCGACGTACCCGGATCGCCAGACGTGCCCGGCGTGACAAGGGTAACGTCGCATCGATCTGCTGTGAACGATTCCAGCCATTACCGGAACGCGCCATGCGCACGCCGTGCACGCCTATTTTTTTGCAGGTTTCGCCGCTCAACTGCGACAACAGGGCTTCGGATAGAGCAAATGCATGATCGATATCAAGCTTGTTTCCGCGCAGTTTGAAGACGAGATCAAACACATCGTCGGGTACCTGGTACTCGGTTCGGGTTTCGTCTTCTTCGCGCCAGAACATGCCGAATTAGTTCCGGCCTGTCGATGCCAGGCCGAATCCTTTGTCGAGATCGATGGCATCATGGTAACGCGCCCGAAAAACCAGCCGCGCGGGCTGTTCCGCCAGATCATGAAATGCCTGACGGCCATGCAGGATATTGTTACAGACTATGCCCTGGCGATCCTGCAAACGCACTTCGATCATGGCTTCTCCATCCATCAGGATCTCGCGCACCAGGTTAAGTGCGCGCTCGCTGCAATGGTCCGATTTCCAGACTATGTTGTGTGGGCGCGAGGTGTAGCGCATGTTCAACCGGCAATCCATCGGCTGCACCGAAAAAACCGGCCCTGACTCTTCTGCACGGATAACCCGATTGTCCTCAACATTAGCAGGGACCCGCATCATATCATCACCCATCAGGGCCTCCAGCAAATCAGGGGCCTGCTCCCGAATCAGGAGATACAACATTTCATGATCAAACAGGTAATTACCACCACCGCGTCCGGCCTGGTTAACGCAATACAACGCAAATGCACAGATGCGCCTGCCATCCGGGTTGTAATAACCATCGGTATGCCAGTTCATTGCACGGCTGGTATAGGGAATATATTGGGCGCGACTGTCTGCATCCGCGACCACCTGCAACGAAGTGACATTATCGTTGTCTGCGCCGAGGTTGGAATCCAGTGCCTGTAGCCCGAATTGTCTATTCAGGGTTAGAAACTGCTGCTTCCCCAGGCTGCTGGACGATTCAAAAATGACAAAATTGAAAGCGCTGATTTGCTCTCGAAGGGGCTCCAACATCGATACCGGCATGCGCTCATCGCAATCCAGCCGAAACACCCGGGCCGGGTCCAGATTCCGCCGACTTTCAAGCTTGCGCGCACGCCATGCCTGGTAAGCGTCCTCGTTATCGAGTGAGTACGGCGAATTCTCGTCGCAACGGTTGAGCGCGGCGGTCATTTGGTCTAATGTTGCGTTCAATTCTGATCCAGTTTTGTAAAAATGCGGAAGTGATTTAAAAGCTGATTTTATTACAGCTACGAGTCGATTGGAGCATCCCATCGGGAGGAGATTGAAAACTATTCCAGCCGCAATGGTAAGCCCATGTTTTTTATGGACTTTATCGGTAGCAGTGCGGGTATCCTATAGCCGTTGTATAGACGTATAAATTTTACCTATCTCGTTGGGGATAAGTTTCGAAATTACTGCACCCCAACCGGGGGATAGCCGATTGCGTCAGATTCCAACAAACTAACCGCCAGCGCCAATAAACTCGCCGGGCCAATGATGAGGATGATGCCTGGTCCGGATACAGCTACTCCGGGTCGCAAATGCACTGGTAATCTTAAAAACAGATACACGGGACATATTGAATATGGCTAAAAAAGCGCATGTAACCCCAATGCTCGACGAACTGGAGAATGGTCCCTGGCCAAGTTTCGTTTCGGGCATCAAGCGGCTGCGTGACGAGCATCAGGATGACCGCATCAACGGTGTGGCCAATTCCCTCCTCGGGCAGCTAGAGCATTCCTACGAGACCCGTAAGGGTTACTGGAAAGGCGGTACGGTGAGTGTTTATGGCTACGGCAGCGGAATCATACCGCGCTTTTCCGAGGTCGCGCACGCGTTCGAGGAATCGAAGGAATTTCACACTTTGCGAGTTCAACCGCCCGCCGGCAACTACTACACCACCGACATGCTACGCCAGCTCGGTGACAGTTGGGAAAAATACGGTTCCGGGCTGGTCACTTTCCATGGTCAAACCGGTAACATCATGTTTATCGGTACTTCAACTGAAAATACCCAGCATTTCTTCAACGAGATCAACGAGTATGGCTGGGACCTCGGAGGTGCCGGTCCCTGTGTGCGTACCGGCATGTCCTGTGTCGGCGCCGCTCGTTGTGAACAGTCCTGTGCCGATGAAATGCGTATCCATCGTACCCTGCTGAACAACTTTACCGACGATGTACATCGCCCGGCACTACCTTACAAGTTCAAGTTCAAAGTGTCAGGATGTGGTAACGATTGCATGAATTCGATCGAGAGATCCGACTTCGCGATTATCGGAACCTGGCGTGATGACATGAAGGTCGATCAGCAAGCGTTCAAGGAGTATGTCGGCAGCAAGGGACGTCAACACACCATCGACAATATCATTACGCGCTGCCCCACCAATGCACTCTCATTGAACGACGACGATACGCTCGAAGTCGACAACCGCAATTGCGTGCGCTGCATGCACTGTCTGAACGTGGTCCCAAAAGCACTCTCCCCAGGAGATGACAAGGGCGTGACCATCCTGATGGGTGGTAAGCGTACGCTTAAAATTGGCGATTTGATGGGTACCGTGATCGTACCTTTCATGAAACTCGAAGACGACGAAGACTACGAGGCACTGACCGAACTTGCCGAGGAAGTCATCGACTACTGGGCGGAGAATGGTCTCGAGCACGAGCGCTGCGGTGAAATGGTGGAACGCGTCGGACTGGTTAATTTCCTCGAAGGTATCGGCGTCGAAGTCGACCCCAACATGATTGCCGAAACCCGCACCAGTTCCTATGTGCGCATGGATGACTGGGATATCGAAGCCAAGAAATGGTTCGACCGTAAGGCCGAGCAGAAGCAAGCATCGTGAAACAAATGATGATAGAGGCTACAACTATGTATTCGGAGATTGACGCATGAGTTCGATGATGGAGGGCCAACGTACCCCGATTGAATCCGGCTGCCCCGACGGTTTCCAGTATATGCATCCGACGATGCGCAAGAATTACGGTAACTGGGCTTATCACGAAGATCCCCGTCCAGGTGTGCTCAAACATACTGCGCATGGCGGTGAGACAATCTATACCGTGCGCGCCGGAACTCAGCGCATTCTAGACATCTTCACACTGCGTAAATTATGCGAAATCGGCGATCAGTATGCCGAGGGTTATGTACGCTTCACGATTCGCAGCAATATCGAGTACATGGTCGCGGACGGTAGCAAGGTTGAGCCTCTGATCGAGGCTCTGGAAAAAGAAGGATTTGTAGTGGGTGGCACCAAGAACTCGGTTGCGATGATTTCACACACCCAGGGGTGGCTGCACTGCGACATTCCCGGTACCGACGCATCCGGCGTGGTCAAGTCGATGATGGACGAACTCATCGAAGAATTTAAAAACTGGAACATGCCGAACCGGGTACATATCACCACTTCCTGCTGTCAGATCAACTGTGGCGGTCAGGGCGATATCGCGATCAACATACAGCACACCAAGCCACCCAAAATCAATCACGACCTGGTAGCCAATATCTGCGAGCGTCCTTCGGTGGTCGCACGTTGTCCGGTCGCGGCGATCCGTCCGGCGCTGGTCAACGGCAAGCCTTCGCTCGAAGTCGACGAAAAGAAATGCATCTGCTGTGGCGCCTGTTACCCACCCTGCACGCCGATGCAAATCAACGATCCCGAGCACACCAAACTCGCCATCTGGGTCGGCGGCAATCATTCCAACGCCCGTGGTAAACCCACTTTTCAGAAACTGGTCACCGCGGGGATTCCGAATAATCCTCCGCGCTGGCCTGAAGCGACTGCCATCGTCAAGAAAATACTGCAAACCTATAAGGATAACGCGCGTGACTGGGAACGGCTCAACGACTGGATCGAACGTATCGGCTGGCCACAGTTTTTTGAGCTTACCGAATTGCCCTTCACCAAGTTTCATGTCGATAACTGGCGCGGGGCGCGACGTTCGCTCAATGCTTCAACTCATATTCGTTTCTGACGGGGTAGTGACGTGAAGTTTGCAATTCTGGTCAATGAAGGGCCATACACACATCAGGCATCAGACTCGGCTTACCACTTCACCGAGGCCGCGCTACGCGCTGGTCACGCGGTGGTGCGTGTCTTCTTTTATCATGACGGTGTCAACAACGGCACCCGATTAAGTGTTCCACCACAGGACGATCGCAATATCAGCGAGCGCTGGTCAGCGTTGGCAGAACAATATGATGTCGAATTAATCCTCTGCGTGGCAGCCGCGCAGCGGCGCGGGCTGCTCGATGAAGATGAAGCCAAGCGTGCCGGCAAAGACGGCAATAACATGGCGCCGGGATTTCAAATATCCGGTCTGGGTCAACTGATCGATGCCGGAATTCAGGCGGATCGTTTAATCGTGTTTGGTGATTAGTCATGGCATCGAAAAAGTTTCTATATATTAACCGTAAAGCCCCCCATGGCTCGATCTACGCGCAAGAGTCGCTCGAAGTCGTATTGATCGGCGCGGCATTCGAGCAAAATGTGACCCTGGCCTTTATCGACGATGGGGTTTACCAGCTGTTGCAAAATCAGGATACCTCCGGTATCGGCACGAAAAACTTTGCCCCGACCTTCCGCGCGCTCGGCGATTACGACGTCAGCCAGATTTATGTCGAACGGGAATCCCTCGAACTTCGTGGCCTCAGTAAGGATGATCTGATTCCATTGACCTACGAAGATGAAGACGACGATTGGGCCGAAAAAGACTCAATTCACGTCGTCAGCAGCTTGGAGTTGGCCGACATTATCGAACAACAGGATGTGATCCTGAATTTTTGAGTGGAAACGAAATGTCTGTATTGCACATTGTGAACAAATCACCTTTTGAACGTAACTCGCTCGATTGCTGCCTGCGTCTTGCGAAAGCCGATAGCGCCATCATTTTGATTGAAGATGGCATCTACGCGCTGCAAAAGAATTCGGCCGCAGCGGACAAGCTACAACAGGTGTTAAGCAAGCACCGAATCTACGCATTACAGCCCGATCTTCAGGCCAGGGGTGTAAACCCGGAAAATATGCTCGAGGGGATATCGCTACTTGATTACGACGGTTTTGTACAACTGACCACCGAATACGACAAACTGCAATCATGGCTATGATTGTAATCAACAACATTTAACCTGGCAGAGGTGAAGAAATGGCTTTAGAACTAGATGGAAAATCCTACGAAACAGACGAAGAAGGTTACCTCCTCAACCTGAGCGACTGGAACGATCAACTCGCTGCCGAAATGGCAAAAGCCGACGGCGCAATTCTCGACGAAAATCACTGGGAAGTGCTCAATTTCCTGCGTGATTACTACGAGGAATACCAGATTGCACCCGCGGTACGCGTTTTGACCAAGGCGGTTGGCAAGAAACTGGGTAAAGACAAAGGCACCAGCAAGTATCTTTACGAACTATTCCCTTATGGACCTGCCAAGCAAGCCTGTAAGTACGCCGGTCTACCCAAGCCCACCGGCTGCGTTTAGCCCTTTTCAGGGCTTCACCACCAGGAAAGGCGCTGTCTTTCCTGACGCAGCAAGCCGGGAGATGACCTGTCCATGTCATTGCTGACGATTTTCTTTACGTTGCTTTTCTATTTCGCGACTGCGACGATAGTGATCGGGCTCGCATATCGAATCCGGCTCTACGCCAGTACTCCGACCCCGCTGCGAATTCCGACGACGCCAGCACCGATTAGTGCCGGGGGCGTCGTGCGACGCATGTTTTTTGAAGTGACGCTATTCAATAGCCTGTTCAAATCGAACAAATGGATCTGGCTTTTTGGCTGGATTTTCCACGCGGCGTTGCTGTTCGTGCTGCTGCGTCACCTGCGCTATTTCACCGACCCGGTATGGTCCTGGGTGGCATTCATTCAACCACTCGGCGCCTATGCGGCCTTTGCCATGGTAGCGGGGCTCGCCGGCCTGTGGGCACGGCGCTTGCTGGTCGATCGGGTGCGCTACATATCGTCGCCCTCCGATCATTTTATGCTGGCCCTGTTGTTCGGTATCGGTCTCACCGGTCTGGGCATGAAATACGTCGCGCACACCGATATCGTTGCCCTCAAAGCCTTCTGCCTCGGATTGATGTATTTCGACTGGCAGCCGATGCCCGATGACCTGGTACTCAACCTGCACCTACTCCTGGTTGCCCTGCTGATGATCGTATTTCCATTCAGCAAATTACTGCACGCGCCGGGTGTTTTCTTCAGCCCGACACGCAATCAGATCGACAATCCACGCGAAAAGAGGCATTTGCCTACGGCGACATCATCCGCCACGAAGCAGGCAGGCTAGAACGGAATAAAAACGTGGCTGAATTCGATACCCCAACGCTGAAACCCTATCCGGAGATTCCCTCGATCGAAATCGGGTCTATGGCACACAGCCAGCCATACGTCGCCAAGCAAGACATCCAGCAAAAAATCGGCTTCCCGGGCGAACTCATCGACGACTGGGAGCAGGTTGCGATCGATAAAATGGGAGAACTGGTTAAAGGCTCCCGGGCATTGCGCGTATTCCTCGATAGCTGTGTAAAATGCGGTGCATGCACCGATAAATGTCATTACTACATCGGTACGTCGGACCCCAAAAACATGCCAGTTGCCCGCCAGGACCTGTTCCGCTCGATTTATCGCCGTTACTACACCCTCGCGGGCAAGTATTTCCCGGGACTGGTCGGTGCACGTGACATGGACAAAGGCGCGCTCGATGAGTGGTACAGCTATTTCCATCAATGTTCACAATGCAGGCGTTGTTCGGTTTACTGCCCCTACGGCATCGATACCGCAGAAATCTCCATGGCCGCGCGTGAAATTATGGATGTAGTTGGTGTCGGCCAGAAATACTGTAATGAAATCATCGGCAAGGCACAGACTATCGGCAACAACCTGGGTCTGCCCGAGCCGGCGCTTGCTAACACGCTCGAAGGTCTGGAAGAGGATATCGAGGACGAAACCGGGGTTACCGTGCGATTGCCGCTCGATGTCAAGGGCGCTGATATCCTTCTGGTAACACCATCGGCCGATTTTTTCGCAGAACCGCATGTGGATGGCCTGATCGGCTATGCCAAGGTATTTCACCAGGCGGGGCTAACCTGGACCATTTCCAGCTACGCCAGCGAAGCCGCCAATTTTGGACTGTTCATCGGTTCCTATGAAAACATGCAGGTCCTGGCCTTGCGTATTCGCGAAGCGGCGCTCGAACTCGGCGTCAAACGCATCGTCTTCGGGGAGTGCGGACATGCCTGGCGCGTCGCCTACAACTTTATGAACACACTGGCGGGACCATTCGATTTTCTCGACTCAAATTACCCAATGCCCCAGCATATTTGTGAAGTCACTTACGATTTATTACAGCGCAACGCACTCAAAATGGATCCGTCGGCCAATGACGACATGGTGCTGACCTTTCACGATTCCTGCAACATTGCGCGTGGGTCGCGCATGGGTGATTTCGAGGGCGGCCAGTTTGTGATTCCACGCGAAGTAATCAAGGCGAGTTGCAATCACTTTTTCGATATGCCGAGTGACACCGTTAGGGAAGCCACTTTTTGCTGTGGTGGAGGTGGGGGTTTGCTCACCGACGACCTGGTCGAGTTACGCGTCAAGGGCTCGCTGCCACGCATGGAAGCCCTGCAACAGGTGGTCGATCATCATGGGGTTACGCATATGGCCGCCATATGTGCGATCTGCAAAAGCCAGTTCAGCAAGATCCTACCCTACTATGGATTTGAAATGGACCAGATCGTCAGTATTCATCAGCTCGTCAGCAACGCTATCCAGTTGGGTGGCGAGGCATAGATCTAGGGGATCTCTGCATTTTGCAAATATCCCCGCGGCACAGGAATGTGCCGCCATTTTTAAATCGCGCAAGCGATTGGAAAATGAAGAAAAACACAAAACCGTAGTTGTGTTTTTCGCGCTCCGCTAAGTCAGAGCCTGCCCCGGGCTTGATCCGGGGATGACTTTTGCAGAGCTTACCTGGATTTTATTTGGAGAAGTTAAATGGCCGCGTCAGAAGAGGAAGTGAACAAGAAGCTCACATTCAGAAAATACGAGGATGGCGTTCACAGGTGGCGTTCACAGGGTGAAAATATCTTCAACGAAGATACCACCTATAAATGCCCTACCTATGTACATCGCACTCCTCCTTGCCAGGGATCCTGCCCTTCCGGTGAAGACATTCGCGGCTGGTTAAATATCGTGCGTGGTATTGAGCTTCCTCCCGAAGGGGTGAGCATGCAGGAATACTCCTTTCAGCGCTTGACTGACGCCAACCCGTTTCCATCGATGATGGGACGGGTATGCCCTGCCCCCTGCGAGCAGGGTTGCAATCGTAACAATGTCGACGATTTTGTTGGCATTAACTCGGTTGAGCAGTACATCGGCGATACCGCGAAAAGCGAGGGCTACAAGTTTAGTGCGGTGCCCGAAGTCGGCAAACATCGGGTTGCCATCATCGGCGGGGGCCCCGCAGGTCTTGCCGCAGCTTACCAGTTGCGCCGAAAAGGCATCGCCAGCACGATTTTCGATGACCACGACGAGCTTGGCGGCATGTTCCGCTATGGCATTCCAGGCTATCGTACCCCGCGCGCCTTTCTCGATCATGAAATCAACCGCATCCTGGAGCTGGGCTATATCGATACCCGCATGGGTATACGTGTTGGCAACGACGTCACGATCGAGGAAATCGAAAATGAATTCGACGCGGTATTATGGTCGATCGGTTGCCAGTCTGGACTCGGCTTACCGCTGGAACACAGCGATGCACCCAACTGTATTTCAGGTGTCGCCTTCCTCGAGGCGTTTAACAAAGGGGCCTTGAAGGTGACCGCCGATCGTGTGGTCTGCGTCGGTGGCGGTGACACCTCGATAGACGTGGTTTCGGTGGCGCGCCGTCTCGGCAAGGTCGATTCACTGCCGAAAGATCAACTGGCCGAGTTTGTCGTCGGCGGCTTTACCGCGCATGACTCCGCCTACGCGGCCTCGCGTCAGGGCGCCGAGGTCACGCTGACATCGTTGTTCGGAAAAGCTGAAATGACTGCGACCGAACACGAGGTTGAGGACGCGCTGCGTGAAGGCGTGAGGATAATTGACGGCGTCATGCCAGTCGAAATCATCGTCAATAACGAAGGCCGCGCCAGCGCGCTGAAACTCGCAAAATGCACGATCGAGAATGGTGTCCCTACCCCGCTCGAAGGCACCGAGTTCGAAATCGAATGCGATCTGATCGTATCCGCGATCGGCCAGGGCGGCGATCTTCGTGGCATCGAGGAAATGGGTAATGAGCGCAATCTGATGAATGCCGACAAGTTTTTTCAGCATCCGGACAAGCCCGGGCATTTCGTCGCCGGAGATATTATTCAGCCACATCTTTTAACGACCGCAATTGGTCATGCTACGATCGCCGCTGATAGCATCGAGCGCTATCTCGGTGGTGTGGAGTTCGACAAACGCCCGAAAGTCGACGTGCATCATTTCAATCTGCTCAACAAGCTCAAGGAGGCGGATCTTGAACCGACCGATTTTGAACACGAGGGCGTCTGGGGAACTAACGATGCCAAGTTCGCGGTGCATAACTACGAGGACCGTGGCGCCAATGAAATTATTTCCTTCGAACGTTTATATTTGTCGCACTTCAACTACGAGCCGCGCCAACTGCGCGAAGAACACGGACCCGATTCCGAGCATGTGCTCGGAGATTTCGAAGAGCGTATTAAATGCCTGAGTGATGAGCAGGCGGTCGAAGAGGCCAGTCGCTGTATGAGC
>JAAESG010000081.1 GCA_024229615.1 Gammaproteobacteria bacterium
CAGGCAGGGTGCGGCATAGCGTCGTCGCAGTAGAAGAGTGGGGGGAAATGCGGGCTAGTGAAAAGCTCGAGGTTTGAGCAGCTCGATTGACACCTCGGGCGCGGTGGGTTGATCCTCGTCTCGCAAGGACAACAGATTCGCCCCGCTAACAAAATCAAACACACGTTTTACCAGGATCGAATGTGATTCATTGACCCTTTGCAATCTCCCGACAATACACAGGAAAGGCTGTTGATCCACCTGTCGATAAAATCGCGTATAAACCTGTGGTGTAAACGCGAGATTGATAAACCCGGTTTCATCTTCCAACGTTACGAACACCATTCCCTTGGCCGAGCCCGGCGACTGTTTCACCAACACCATTCCAAACACAAAGACATCGATATCCGCTGCCAGTTCATTCAACTGATGTGACGCGGTGAATTTCTCAATTAACACTGGGTATGGCCATTGATCCCGTTTTATCACTTCGACTGGATGTTTCTTCAGACTGGTTTTGAACGCCCTGAAATCTTTCTGTATCGCCTCGAGAGTCGCTTCGGGCCTCCAGTCGATCGCATCATCGAGATGATCCAGCATGGGTTTAAAAGGTGCGGATTCAGACCGCCAAAGTGCATTCGAACGCGAATCGTCGAATTCATTAAACAGGTCGGCTGCCGATAACGCGGTTATTTCGTCCCGTGCCAAATCACAATCCTGCATGAACTGCTCAAAATTTAGCCAGCCCCCTGAGAAGCCGCGCTGCTGGGTTATTTTGCCTACGGCAGTACTTGTCAGGCCGTTAATCAGTCGAAATCCAAGACGAATGGATAATTCTTTCTGACCCGCTGTTTTTTCTAAACCGTGATCCCAATGCGAATGGTTCAGTGAAATCGGCAACAGTTTGATTCCTTCCCGTTTTGCCGCCTGTAACAGGGCATGTGGCGAGTAAAAGCCCATCGGTTGAGAATTTAACACTGAAATGTAGAATGCGGCCGGGAAATGACACTTGAGATAACAGGATGCATAAGCGATCAATGAGAATGAAACCGCATGTGACTCGGGAAAGCCATACTCGGCAAAGCCTTTCATCTGGCCCAGGATTTGTTCAGCGAATTCAGCCCTGACACCATTTTCCCGCATCCCCTGTTCGAGCTTGACCAGCAACGGATTGAGATCACGGTTAAAATCCTTGATCCCCCATGAGCCGATTTTTTTGCGTAACTCATTGGCTTCACCAGCACTGAAATTACCCACTGCGATGGCAATACGCATCGCCTGCTCCTGAAAAATAGCGATCCCCAGGGTGCGTTCGAGAATTGGGCGCAAACGTTCATCCGGATAGGTCACCGCTTCCAGCCCCTCGCGGCGCGCGAGATAGGGATGGATAACCTTACCCTGGATCGGGCCCGGCCTGATAATGGCGACCTCGATGACCAGGTCGTAAAAGCAGGCGGGCCTCAGGCGTGGCAGCATCGACATTTGCGCGCGTGACTCGATCTGGAAGGTACCGACTGTGTCAGCCTTCTGGATCATCGCATAAGTGGACGGGTCATCATCCGGAATCGAATCCAGCCTGAGTGATTGAGCATAATAGTATTCGATATAATCGAAACATTTTCGAATCGCTGACAACATGCCAAGACTGAGGATATCGATTTTAAAAAACCCGAGCGCTTCGATATCCTCCTTGCTCCACTGAATTACACTACGCCCTTGCATCGTCGCTGGCTCCTGAGGCAAAAGGCAATTCAGGGGCTTATCAGCGAGCATGAATCCACCGGAATGAATGCCGAGATGACGAGGGAAACCTTTCAGTTTTTCGCTCAACTGCAGCCACAACTTCCAGCTGATTTTGCGAGTTGAATTTTCTTGCTCAAAGTCATCTTTCAGCGCCCTGACAATATTCTCGGTGCCGGTACCACGAAAGTATCGACTCGAGGCAATCTTCGACATCTGCTGTAGCAAATTGTCGTCGACACCCAATGCTTTGCCGACGGCACGCAAGGCACCCTTTCCCCTGAAGGTAATGACGTTTGCTACCATTGCAGCGCGCTCGCGTCCGTAGCGTTGATAAATGTACTGGATCACCTCTTCACGGCGCTCATGTTCGAAATCGACATCGATGTCCGGTGGATCACCACGTTCCATGCTGACAAATCGCTCGAACAGTAAATCAAACTGATCAGGATTAACCGAAGTGATGCCGAGCACGAAGCAAACGCTGGAATTAGCCGCCGAGCCTCTTCCCTGGCACAAAATCTGTTGGCGCCTGGCCCAGCTGACAATATCCCAGACCGTCAGAAAATAATCAGCAAAGTTAAGCTCCTTGATCAGCACCAGTTCATGCTCGATCTGCTGCATTATCTTGTCGGGGGGTTGATGATCAAACTTTTCCTGCAGACCCTGTAAGACCAGAAACCTTAGATAAGATTGAGCATCATGCCCTTTAGGAATCATTTCCCTGGGATAGTGATATCCCAGCTGGGAGAGATCGAACTGACAGGACAGGTTTAATATCTGCGACAAATCCAGTGCATGACGATAACCCGGGATATCAGCGAATAGTCGCTGTAATTCGTCGCTGCGATGCAGGCAACGTTCCGAGTTTGGAAAAAAGTGTTCCCTGCATTGATCGAACACCCGATTGGTACGAATCGCCTGAAGCAGATCGCTGACACATTTCTGCTGTCGGTCATGGAAAAAAACATCCTGGCTCAGAATGAATTCGAGCGCATAATCCTCGACATCATTCAACGCGCTTTTAATCCAGCGATCTTCACCCGGATGTAAATGACGACTGACAGCAAGATAATAGCGATCTTCGAAAAGCTGTTTAAGTTCGGCATGATTGTTGACCGGGTTGCCTGAGCGCATCGAGCCACGCATGGGTTTGATCGCAAACAGGCCATCGACGTTGCTGTTCAACAGGTAATCGAGGGGAATAGTGGCCTTGTCCTTGCCATCGCGATGCGCATAGCTCAAGAGTTGATTGAGATGGGTATAGCCGTCTCGATGCTGCGCCACCAGCACCAGCGTGTCCTGTAACAATAGCGGCAGATCATGGTCGGCCTGAAAGTGTATTTCAGCGCCATAGTTGAGTTTCAGGCCTGAGTGCTGGCCCTGCTGTTTTAAATAATCGAGTTCACGATAACAGCGCGCCAGGCCATAAGCGCCGTCAAAATCGTTAATGCAAAGTGACTGGTAGCCAAGGTAGTTAGCCGCTTCGATCAAGTCCCGGGGATGCGATGCCCCATGTAAAAAACTGAAATTGGTCTTGCATAGCCATTCATTAAAATTACTGAACATCCCGACACTGCCAGACCTAGCAATATTCGCCTTGCTTGAACCATTCTCCATCCTGGGTTCGATAAACCCAGCTGCAGCGACCTTTGTGATCCTTGAGGATGAAATAATCCCGTAGCGACTGCAATGCATCCTCCCCCAGCCACCATTGATTCGCATTTCGCTCGAGAAAAATCTTCTGCATTCGACTTAAGACTTCGATTGGCTGGGCGGATTGATAATAAAAAAGTGGCTTGTTACCTGCACTGCAAGACCATGCATAGTGATCAAAGTCATTTATCCTGGATACCCCGATGGGACCAGGAGCAAAGGATTGCTCGGGAAAGAAACTGGCATCGGATTGATAGCATTCGAATGCAAGCGGCAGTTTGTTTTGCAATGCCATGATTTGCTGATAGTCGATTTGCTCAAACTCGCAGGCAAACAAATCCCATAGCTGAGGCGCCAGCATAACGCGTTCGCAAACTTCGATCTGCCAGCTGATGAATGGCATGTTTTCAGGCAGGTCGAGGTCATTGTCGCGGGCCTGCAGGTTACGCATGATGTCCTCGTAGATATACCTGGCCTGGTAAAGCACGGTATCAAAACAAGGCGCGTCACGATGCAATGAATACGGGTGTCGGAAGGAGAGCCCGACTGAAACCTTTTGGTAATTAAACAGTGTAATATTCCACTGCATGCGATTAATGTGTTCACAATCATCCTGATGAAACTGTTCACACAAGCCTGCAAAATCCTCGCGCAGCAGAACTTCGATGTAAGACCACTGATTCACCGGATATTCGAGATCACGTTTAACCCGAGGCAGCTGATCTTGCTCGAGTTTTATCCATGGAAAAGATTGTAATTCACTACTATCGTTGAAACTCCATCGCCATACCAGGCCAAGCCACTTGCCAAAACGGCGTGTAATCGAATTGCCTTCGGCGGCTTTCATCTCATGTGGTGTAGTAACCCCGATACGTTGGATAAAACGCTGCATCCTGGCCTGACAGGAATGAAAGGATTCAGTGCGAAAACCCCTGGCATTAATTGCGCTCAAATGAATCGCCAGTTGCGCCTGTGCAATGAACCAGCAATCCCAGTCTAGCGTTTTGAATATGTTCTGATCGAGCCGGCTTTGTAACAGGTAGAGACCACTGCCCTGATGCTTTAATTGATAATGCAGGTACAACAGGCATTGCCATGGATGATTTCCAAAGACAGCAACATAATCTTCGCCATAGTGATGTTTCAGCAGTGGTTCAAATAGCTGCGTCAGTTTGCAGCGCAGTTTTTTTTTCTGTTCGAGCCAAAAAAGTCTGCAATCATCGAGTCTCGACAAGTAAAGCCTGTCACCCCAACGCATTGCGTTCGGCGACAATGCAAATGGATTAACCGTAGCGGGACTATAGATCGCGGCAAAGGCGGGAAATTCATCCTGCCCGCGCAGTTCAGCCAGATCGATGACCTTAGTTGTAACGACCATGCTCTTCTGCTACATCGCTATAAGGTAAAGTTATTCGTCCGCTTCTGGGCCCTTTGATCAGTTGCAGTGAAAACGAACGTTTACCGCTTTGCCAGGTGTTGATGCGCAGGGTCGCATGGGGGTTGCCGCATTTTTCATTGAGAAAAAAATGCCGGATAAGAAATACGATCTGACCCTGTTTGCGCGCCTGCTGACTGACAAAAGCCATATCGCCAGTGCTGAACTTACGCGGTGCATCGATGATGATTCTTTTAAAAGTATCCTCAAGAAATATAGGTCGTAATTCTCTGACCGGGTTCTCGGAGCAAATGAAAAACAGTCGTTGCAAGTCGACACCGTGACTGATCCAGCTCGACGCAAATACACCGAGCCCATGATGGTGGTAAATCCAGACACTGAGTGGAATCTGATGCTTGAGTAACTGTAATGGTATCAAGCGACCGTTTAATCCGGGTGGAATCCCCCATTCGATCAGATCTCCGGGTTTGATCTGCTCAAAGCATTCATCGAGTGCATCGATACCCGATTGCAATTCCTGTGATTGATGTGACAGTTCGTCCTTAAGCGAGCGCGCAGATTTTAGCTGCTGCTGTAAACGGGTATCGGTAAATTGCACAGGGAGTGTAGCCATGATGATATCGCCGGAGTTAAACCTTGCGGATGATACCAACCAGCTTGCCGAGTATCTCCAGCTGCCGGGCGGGTACAACACGCATCGGGTGTTCAGGGTTGGAAGACAGCAGTTGAGCCCGGTCACCCTCGAGCCTGATTCGTTTCAGGGTAATTTCATCTTCGATACGCAAGGCCAGAATATCGCCCTTGTTGGCCTCATGCTGGCGTTTGATCATTGCGATGTCGCCTTCCGCGATAGAATCGCCGGACATGCTGTCGCCGACCACGCGAATACCGAGAATATCACCTCCGCCAAAAAAATCATGGGTGACCGAGAACGACTCACGCGACTCATCAAATACCGGTAAAGGCGCGCCGGCCGGTATGCGTGCAACCAGATCGAAAGCATACGCTGCCGAATTGTTTTCCTCAGACAGCAGGTAATCCGAAACACGTTGTGAGCGCTGTTGGATAAAACCCTTCTTTTCCAGCGCCTTCAGATGGAAGCGCGCAGTGGTGTGTTGAAATCCGAAATGGTTGGCTATTTCGCGCAATGACGGGAATGGCTGTCCCTTTTTCAGCACCTGTCGGGTATAGTCGTATACTGCCTGCTGGAGTTTGGTGAGTGATTCCATCTGCTCAATATAGTATATAACACTGTTGTATGCAACAGTGTTATATTATCGTGTAGAATAACAAACCAAATGCGCCCCGATCTGCCTGAAACCTACTACCTCGACAATG
>JAAESG010000082.1 GCA_024229615.1 Gammaproteobacteria bacterium
GAGCTCGATCGAATCGGAGCCGATTTTTAATACGCGTACAACATCACCATACTTTTCACCGAACAATGCAATGGCGCCGGATTTTTTGGCGGCTTCCATATTCATGGACTCAGCCCTGGTTTTCAAATTACCGCGTATTTCATTGTTAACGATGGTCTCTATCGCAACGATTTGCTCATGCTCAACGGGTTGATAATGTGAAAAATCGAAGCGCAGCTTGTCCGCGTCAACCAACGAGCCTTTTTGCTGCACGTGTTCACCGAGCACCTGCCTCAGCGCGGCGTGCATCAGGTGAGTAGCCGAATGATTGAGCATGACAGCGCGCCGATAATCCTCATCGATACAGGCTTGAACGGTTTCGTCGAGACCGAGTTCGCCACTTTGCAAAACACCGATGTGCAGGTATACATCTTGCTGTTTTTGTGTATCGGTGACTTTGAACAGAGTATCGTCACCGAGTGCAATCGTGCCGACATCGCCGACCTGGCCACCCGACTCCGCGTAAAAAGGTGTTCGGTTCAGAATCAGTATGGCCTGGTCGCCGTTTTCGAGCCGCTCGATCGCAACATCGTTCTGCAGGATCGCGAGCAACCTGGCTTCGGCAGAAGGTTGTTCGTAGCCGAGAAATTCGCTCGCGGGATAGGCGTCGAGTTTGAAACTGTCACCGACCGCGTTAAACTGGCTGGAAGCTCGCGCCCGCGTGCGTTGCGCCTCCATTTCGACATCGAACCCTGCCTGATCAATTTCCAGACCTCTCTCGCGCGCCACATCGGCGGTCAGATCAACCGGAAATCCGTAGGTGTCATAGAGTTTGAATACCATCTTGCCATCAATCGTGTCACCCCTCATGGCAGCAATCGCATCTTCGAGAATTCGCATGCCTTGCTCGAGCGTCTCGGCAAAACGCTGCTCCTCGTTTAGTAACACGCGCTCGACATGACTGCGATGCTGGCGCAGTTCCGCATAAGCATCACCCATTTCGCGATCGAGGGCATCGACCAAGCGATAGAAAAAAGGCTTCTTGCAACCCAGCTGATGTCCGTGTCGCGCCGCCCGGCGAATGATTCGGCGCAACACGTAACCGCGACCCTCATTGGAGGGCAACACGCCATCGACGATCAGAAAAGCACAGGAACGGATGTGATCGGCGATCACTCGCAATGATTTGTTTTCCAGGTCCCTGGTCCCGGTCAATTCGGCTGCAGCAGCGATTAACGATTGGAACAGATCAATATCGTAATTGTTGTGTACATGCTGCAGTATCGCGGCAAGTCGCTCCAGCCCCATGCCCGTATCCACCGATGGTTTCGGCAGTGGATTCATGTTGCCAGCCTGATCACGGTTGTATTGCATAAAAACCAGGTTCCAGATTTCGATATAACGATCACCGTCTTCTTCCGCTGTGCCAGGTGGCCCTCCCTCAACCTCGGAGCCGTGATCGTAGAAAATCTCGCTGCAAGGACCACAGGGCCCGGTATCGCCCATGGACCAGAAATTATCCGAAGTTGCTATACGGGTGAATTTTTCAGGATCTACCTTGATATCCTTGAGCCAGATATCAGCCGCCTCATCGTCATCGGCGTAAACCGTGACCCACAGTTTTTCCGCGGGCAGACCGATCACGTTGGTCAGGAAATCCCAGGCGTAATGGATTGCTTCCTGCTTGAAATATTCACCAAAACTGAAATTGCCAAGCATTTCGAAGAACGTGTGGTGGCGCGCGGTATAGCCTACGTTTTCAAGATCATTGTGCTTACCGCCGGCGCGTACGCAGCGTTGTGACGTGGTTGCCCGGGTATAAGCGCGTTTTTCGCTACCCAGAAATACATCCTTGAACTGTACCATTCCGGCATTGGTGAACAACAGGGTCGGATCGTTGCCGGGTACCAACGGACTAGACGGCACGATGGTATGTCCATTCGCTTCGAAATACTTGAGAAACTTTTCCCTTAACTCGGCACTAGTCGTCATTTTATTGCAATCGGGTATCCATTAACTAATGACGCCCGAGATCTTGCGGGCGTACTAACGAAATAATCGCATGACTGACTCGGGAGAAAAACCCCTATTTTGCAAAAAACGCGCCTGTTTCATACGCTCGGTATAATCCGCAGGAATCGTTTTTCCGTATTTACGCAGGCGCTGCTGCTCCATCAACGGCTCCCAGCGATCCGATAACGGCTCGAGAAACTCGTCGGCTAGCCGGTCGGCGATTCCCTTTTGGCGCAACTCATAACGGATCTTGAGGGGTCCGATACCGGCGTTAAAGCGTTTATGAACATAGGATTCGGCAAAACGTTCATCCGATTGGAGCCCGTCGTGCTTTAACGCCTGCAGAACCTCATCTATAGTGTCGGCATTGAGATCACGGGCCTTCATTTTTTGCCGCAGTTCCTGCTCTGAATGATCTCGGCGCGCAAGCAAATCCATCGCCTTATTGCGAACACTCGGTGGTTTGGTGGTAGATTTAGTCATTACCTAAAAAAAGCCCTCGGAGAGGAGTACTTCTCCGAGGGCACTGCCAGCTTGCAACATAGGTGGAGAGGTAGGTAGGTTAGGAGATTTCCACCATTTTGGGTTCGACTTCCGGGTTAGAGTCTGTTGCATCGCTGTCAATTGGGTCTTCGCTCTTCGTCTTGGGTAGTAACTCGTTGCGTAAACGCTGATCAATTTCCCCGGCCATCTCGGGGTGCTCCTTCAAAAAGTTACGCACATTGTCCTTGCCCTGACCGATCCGTTCTTCGTTGTAACTGTACCAGGCACCGGCTTTTTCGATCATGCCATGCTTTACGCCCAGATCGATGAGTTCACCTTCGCGCGATGAACCCTCGCCATAGAGAATTTCAAATTCACATTGCTTGAACGGTGGCGCCACCTTGTTCTTGACGACCTTAACGCGCGTCTCGTTACCAATGACTTCGTCGCCTCGCTTGATCGCCCCTATGCGCCGAATGTCGAGGCGCACGGAGGCATAGAACTTTAGCGCGTTGCCACCGGTTGTAGTTTCCGGATTACCAAACATGACGCCGATCTTCATGCGAATCTGGTTGATAAAGATAACCATGGTATTTGAACGCTTGATATTGCCGGTAAGCTTGCGCAGCGCCTGTGACATAAGACGCGCCTGCAGACCCATGTGCGAGTCACCCATGTCACCCTCGATCTCGGCCTTGGGTGTCAAGGCTGCTACCGAGTCAACGACAACCACGTCGACCGCCCCGGAGCGTACCAGCATATCGGTGATCTCGAGCGCCTGTTCACCGGTATCGGGTTGTGACACCAGTAATTCGTCGATATCCACCCCGAGCTTTCCGGCATAACTTGGATCAAGCGCATGTTCGGCATCGACGAATGCGGCCGCACCACCGACTTTCTGACACTCTGCAACAACCTGCAGGGCCAGCGTGGTTTTACCCGAAGATTCAGGCCCGTAGACCTCGATCACGCGTCCACGCGGTAAACCGCCGATACCCAGTGCAACATCCAGCGACAGAGATCCGGTCGAAACCACACCCATGGTCATATCGACCCCAGAATCACCAAGCCGCATGACCGATCCCTTGCCAAACTGCTTTTCGATTTGCCCCAATGCCGCTGCGAGCGCCTTTTGTTTGTTGTCGTCCATTTGCTACCTACCTGTCATTTGAGTTGCCGAATTATCACACAGCCCAACGAGAACATAAAGAGAACTTTTCAATTTATCCCAAATTCCCGGCAACTGAGTGAAGGACTGGTGCCTACTATGCGGATAATAGGTCGACAAACAGCAGGAATCCAGAGGGCGAGCACCGAATATGTACCAGGCATCGCAGGATTTTGGGGCGGTGAACGTGATAAAACTGGCGCATCGCAGGATGACGCGCAGCCCGCTACCTTCCCGGACAGGGATTCCGTTTTACACAGTATAGGCGGCAGCAATTCGTCAGGGTGCGCCGCGCGCCTGTGGGCGCACGAGAAACAGTATTTCCGTTATATTGTGCAGCAACGCCTTGGCGGGGCAGTGACTGGGCAAATGGAGCCGAACACGATCTTTGTATTGCACCACGCGTACGGCGAGCTTGAACAACTTAAGCATAATCGTGCCAGGCTGGGCGTTCGCCAGCTTCGTATTGCGCAAGGTTTCGGTTCTCAACGTATGGTGCAGGACATAAGCGGCGCATGAAAAGTAAAGGTGCAGATGATTGGCCAGGAATGTGTGATCCGAGATACGATCACAGGCCAGGTCATTCTTCATGTGCTTAATAAAATTTTCATCCTGCTCGCGTGTTGCCGAAATCGCCGCTATTGAACGCCAGTTGCCCGCAACAGGTTTGTGCCTCGGGCACTTCGACCTGATAGCCGGCGTCTTCGAGCAGCTTGATCGCGGCGAAGGCGACGCTGGGGCGGTAGAGATCGACCAGGCAGGTGACGAATAGTCCGATACGGGCCTTGTTCATTTAGATATCCTCCGGCACCATCTTGATCGCGCCGCAGGGGCACTCGGTGGCACACATCGCGCATCCCTTGCAATAATCGTATTTGAATTCAAAACGATTGCCGGGACCCAGCTTGGTAATGGCGTTGTCCGGGCAAACCCCGTAGCAATTGTCGCATTCGAAGCAATTGCCGCAGGACAGGCAGCGGCGTGCCTCGAATAGTGCGTTACCCTCGTCGAGACTGCCCATAACTTCCTCGAATGTCGAGGTTCGGCGCGCAATATCGAGTATCGGCTGCAGCTTTTTATTGGCGTCTGTATAGTACCAGGGGTTGAGTTTGTCGTAACTCGCGATTTCGTGCTGCGGTGGCCTGGCGTAGCGCTCACCGTGCAGGTAGGCATCGATGTGGCGCGCCGCCTTTTTACCGTGCCCGACCGCGACGGTCACGGTACGCTCGGAGGGCACCATGTCTCCGCCGGCAAATACGCCTTCATAACCAGTCATCATGTTGTCGTCTACCTGTACCACCTTGTCGCTGATTTCGATGCCGGGCAATTGCTCCAGTATCGTGGTATCGACGTTTTGACCGAGCGCCATGACCATGCTGTCGGCCTCGATCGTTTCGTACTCGCCGGTCGGTTGCGGCCGGCCGTTATCGTCGAGTTCCATTTTTTCGATTTGAAAGCCTTCGTCGTCGGCGCCGGTAACCGTGGAGAGCCAGTTGACGACGACGCCTTCCTCCAGCGCTTCCTCGATTTCGAAATCGTGGGCGGGCATTTGCTCGCGCGTGCGCCGGTAGACGATCACCGGTTCGGCGCCGAGACGTTTGGCGGTGCGCGCCACGTCGACCGCGGTGTTGCCGCCGCCGTATACGACGACCCGTCGCCCGAGTTGTGGGGGTACGTCACCGGTTTCCATGTCGCGTAATACGCTGACCGCATCGAGTACACGCGCCGCGTCAGCGGCGGGAATATCGACCCGGTTGGCCAGGTGCGCGCCGATCGCGACAAAGCAGGCATCGAAGGCGTTTGCTTCCATCGTCGCGGGGATGTCGTCGATCGTGCTGCTCAGATTCAGGGTCACGCCCATGTCGACGATGCGTTGCACCTCGGCTTCGACGATATCGCGCGGCAGGCGGTATTTCGGAATGCCGAAGCGCATCATGCCGCCGGCCACCGGGCCGGCCTCATGGATGCTGACTTGATGGCCCAGCAACGCGAGATGATAGGCCGCCGATAGCCCGGAGGGCCCGGCACCGATCACCAACACTTTTTTGCCGCTGGGCGGGTTTTCGATTTCGACCCGCCAGTTTTTGCGGATTGCCTCGTCGGCGAGGAAGCGCTCGACCGAATTGATGCCGACCGCCGTGTCAAGCTGCGCACGGTTGCAGGCGTCTTCGCAGGGATGGTAACAGGCGCGTCCCATGATGCCGGGTAGCGGGTTGTTCTTCATGATTTCCCGCCACGCGCCCTGGTAATCGCCTTCTTCGGCAAGTGACAGCCACTGCTGAATATTTTCTCCCGCGGGGCAGGCATGGTTGCACGGCGGCAGCCGATCGACATAGACAGGACGTTCGGTGCGCCAGCTGCCGGTTTTGTTGAGCAGGCTGCTGCCAGTGTCGAGTGTGATCGCGAAGGGCTTGGATTGTATGACCGTCTGATCGCTCATGTGTCTTCTCGGGGGAGTAAATCGAATCGCTTGATATTGGTATCGGCAATTTGCTGTAATTGCTCGAGCTGATGCGCATTATCAGGTTTGAACACATGTGCGAAGCGTCGTTGTAATTTGAGATAGTCGTCGACCGGCACCTTGTGACGAATTTTGGTAACTCCGGAAATTTCTCCGTGCTCGGCTTCGAGTAGCGGATACATACCCGACTCAACCGCCAACCGCGCGAGCTTGACGGTATCACCGGGTCTTGACCCCCAACCGAGGGGACAGGGGACGAAGATCTCGATGTAACGTGCCCCATGCACCGCCATCGCCTTTGTCACCTTGTATTCGAGATCATGCAGATCGTGGACCGATGCAGTTGCAACATAGGGAATCATGTGAGCCATCGCCACCAGGGGTACGCTTTTTCCGGTATTGAAGGCGTTTCCGGGTTCTTTCCCGACCGGCATCGTCGTCGCGGTACGCGCCGCCCCGGGCGTGGCGCTAGAGCGCTGCACGCCGGTATTCATATAGGCTTCGTTGTTGTAGCAGATGTAGAGCACATCGTCATTGCGGTCGAAGGTGCCGGACAGACAACCGAAACCGATATCGGTGGTACCGCCGTCACCGCCCTGGGCGATTACACGCACCTCTTCGCGACCCTTGACTTTCATCGCCGCGGCGATACCCGATGCAACCGCAGCGGCGTTGCCGAACAGTGAGTGGATCCAGGGCATCGACCAGGCGGTTTCCGGATAGGGGGTGGTGAAAACCTCGAGGCAACCGGTGGCGTTGGCGGCAATCAGTTGATTGTTGGTGGCCCGCATCGCTGCATCAATCGCGAAACGAGCACCAAGCGCTTCGCCGCAGCCCTGGCAGGCGCGGTGCCCAGAGTCGAGTGAATTGCAACGGTCCATCGTGGCTTGCACATTGCGTTGTTTCTCGTCGAGCAGACGGTTGCCGACCGTAAAGGTCCCGGTTTGGTAAAACTTAACCTTTTGCTGGGATTCAGAAATCTGTGCCATCGGCCTCTCCTAAATTGTTTTCGCGGCGGCGACCACGCCGACGTCATAAAGAATGTTTTCTGCGGTCGATCCCGAGTGGCGTTGTTGTTTCTCGCGTTCGAGTTCACGCTCGACGATACCCATATCGATATCGTGAAAATGAGGCTCTTCGAGCTGGTCCTGTAGCCCTTTCTCGAACATGCGGCGCAGCCCGGCTCGCGTGATCGGTCGGCCGCCGAGACCGCCAATCACAGATTGCACCTTGATCGGATCGTCTTTCAACGCCATGCGCACGTTCATCGACACGATGCCGCCCATACCGACGGCGAGGCTTTTCTCGAATACGATAACGCGTTTTGCGTCCTTTAACGCCCGCTGCAGCGCTGCGCTTGGAAAAGGACGAAACGAGCGAATCGTCAGCGCGCCGATCGAGAATCCCTCGGCACGCATATCGACGAGCACTTCCTTCATCGTGCCAATGACGGAACCCATGGTAATGACCACGGTTTCGGCGCCGGCGCAGTCGAATTCCTTGACAAGGCCACCGGAGTCGCGTCCAAAGATCGCTTCAAATTCAGCCGCCTGCTGTGGGATTAGATCGAGCGCGTCAAGTTGCTTTTGATGGCTTAAAAAACGCACCTCGGTAAAGGCTTCCGGGCCGACCATCGCACCCATGGAGAGCGGTGAGGCAGGATCCAGTACCTGGCGCGGCTCGAACGGCGGTAAAAACTCATCCACCTGCGATTGTTCGGGAATATCCACTTGCGAATAGGAATGGGTGAGAATAAAGCCGTCCATGCACACCATCACCGGCAGGCTCAGTTCCTCGGCCAGTTTGAACGCCTGGATATGCACGTCCACTGCCTGCTGGTTACTTTCGACGAACAGCTGCAGCCAGCCGCCATCGCGTGCAGACATCGAGTCGCCCCAGTCGTTCCAGATATTAATCGGCGCGCCGATCGCGCGATTACCCACGGTCATGACGATCGGAAGCCCCATGCCCGAGGCGTTGTAGACCGCCTCCATCATGAACAGCATGCCCTGGCTGGAGGTAGCGGTGTAGCTGCGCGCCCCCGCCGCCGACGAGCCGATGCACGCGGACAGCGCGCCAAATTCGGACTCGACCAGCAGAAATTCACAGTTTTCTATATCACCGGCTTTCACCATCGTGCCGAGGTCCTCGACGATATGGGTTTGCGGCGTGATCGGGTAGGCGGAAATGACTTCCGGGCGGCACATCGCGACCGCCTCGGCGACCGCTTGTGAACCTTCGACTTGTTTCAACATGATTACCGTCCTCTCGATTATGCGGTCGCCGCCGCTTGATGTGCGGCACGCGCCGCTTCGACGTTCATTTCACCGATCTTGCCGGGAAACTTTTTCATAATGGCCGCGCATACCGAGTCGATCCTGACGGTATCGCTCATCGCGGTGAAGGCGCCGAGCAATACCGTGTTCGGGGTCGGACGCTTTAAGTGTTTCATCGCCAGTTCGGTTGCCGCCACCGTGGCCACGTGGCCGCTGGGCAGTTTGCCGGTGGCTCCCTCGATGCCGAGTTCCGCCAGGCTCCTGGTGGTGTTGATCAGCACGTGGCCGTCATCGCGCAGCCCGGCGAAAACATCGATCGCGGAAAACAGGGTTGGATCCTGCACGATCAATAGGTCGGGATCGAGTACCGGTTCTCGCAGTTCGATTTCGCCGTCATCTATACGCACGTAAGCGACCACTGGCGCACCCATGCGCTCCGAGCCAAAACTCGGCACTGCTTGCGAGTGTTTACCTTCTTCGAAGGCGGCTATCGACAGCATTTCCGCCGCGGATACGACTCCCTGGCCACCACGGCCGTGAATACGAATTTGAATCATGAACTATCCCCCGGTTGGTTACGTCTAGGCGACAAATTGGAACGAAGTGTGTCACATCCTTACAGGCGCCGCTCTGACTAATATCAATCAGCATAAGCCACGCCGGCAACCAGGTCACCATCGACGGGAATGAAAACACCAGCGCAAGTCCGATAAGTTGCAAAATGATGAACGGCACCACACCGCGGTAAATCTCGTTGAGCTTGACTCCCGGGGGACACACACCTTTCAGGGGGACTCCCGGGGGACACACACCTTTCATGGGGGACTCCCGAGGGACACACACCTTTCAGGTAAAACAGTGCGAAGTCGACCGGAGGCGTCAGGAACGAGGTTTTCAGCGTCACCGCGACCAGCAACACGAACCACATCAGCGACGGGTTATCGATTTCTTGGTAACCGCTGACATCGAGTTCGAGGTCGCTGATTACCGGACCGATCACCAGCCAATTACCGGGTTCGAGCATCATGACTGTTTCTCCCGGTTAGCGTCGTCGCGGGTCGTTGGCTGTGAGGAGTCGTCCGCTGCGCGGTACAGTTCGTTGATGCACACCAGCACAAATTTCCCCTGGATTGCTATACCGTTTCATCCACATAACAGGTCCAGTTGACCGCGACTTGAACAGCTGTAAAAGACGAACAATCAAAAAACCAATGGGTCTTGCCCACGTAAAGTCAGTCTGGTGACTGATCCAGTCAACAAAGGTCGCGACGATGCCACTGCAGCCATCCCGTGCTGTCGGGACTGTCGGCCAGCAGTGGCATTTCGATCAATGCCCTCTTGCAAGATACGAACTGAAGGCAAAAGCAGTTGATTCCCCTGGACGGTTGGCGACTATCCGACCGCAAGCTCCCGATGCCGTGCCATAAAACGGGCCATCTCAGCTTCGGATGGTGGCTGGCCTGCGAATATCTCTACGTAGGCGGGCATATGCCGCATCCGATCCGCGGTGGATTCTTCAACTTTCATCGAGATATATCCAATCTGGGTGTAATAAACAGTATATGCACGCGTCTCGGCCTCTGAGTCACTAAAGCTGAATCGATTAAACATACTGCCTATGGCCGCAATCCGCTGTCGATCTGTGTTTTCCAGGACCGCTTTCAAGCCGCTCGAGTTCTGCGCCCAGTTTCGTATCGCAAAATCCATGCGCGAATCGAACAAGCTTTCGTCGATCCAGCAGTCGAACAGGTTCAATATTGCCTCGGTAACGGTTTCAGCGTAAGCCTCGGTCCGCTGAATCAGGTTTCCGGTATTGCATCGCTTCCACTTTTCGATCAGCGCTTCGAGCAGCGTCTCGCGGTTGTCGAAGTGCCAATAAAAGCTGGTTCGAGAAAGATTCAGGCTTTTGGCCAACGGTAAAACCTTGATCGCATCCACGCCTGAATCAACAAGAACGCGATATGCCTCGTCCAGCCACAAATCTTCGGATCCGCGTTCTCTGGATTTCCCGGATTCACTGTTACGCGCCATCTTTCATCCGCCTGACTTTTAACTATTGACTGACATTATTGACACTAGTGTACATTTAATTGACATAATTGTCGAGATTGCTACTATAGCTCCGGTTCCCATACAAATTAAGGGGTTAATCCGACGATGCAAAGTCCAACTTCAACAAAAGGCAGGGGCAAACCGCAACGGCGCCGGTCCCGGCGCTCGATCCACCAGCGTAATTCGCTGCCCAATCAGCACCTGGTAGTACCTTATATTACCCGGCGTATCCCCGCCTACGAACTGCTACACGAAGAAGGTCTCGCAAAAATCGAAAAAGCTACCGATGCTATTCTTGCCGAAATCGGTATTGAGTTTCATGAAGACTCGGTAACCGTGGATTTATTCGCGCGGGCCGGTGCCGAGATTACCCCGGTAAAACGCGACATCTGGAACGTCAAGTTCGAACCCGGCATGATCCGCGAAATTCTCAAAACCGCGCCACAGCAATTTACCCAGCACGCCCGAAATCCGGCCAACTCGGTCAAAATCGGCGGCGATGCTGTTGTATTCGCCCCTTCTTACGGCTCGCCTTTCATCATGGATATGGAACAGGGTCGCCGCTACGGCACGCTGGCCGACTTCGAGAACCTGGTCAAGCTCGCCCAGTCCAGTCCCTGGTTGCATCATTCGGGCGGCACCATTTGCGAGCCGACCGATATCCCGGTCAACAAACGCCACCTCGATATGGTCTACGCGCATATGCGCTATTCCGATCGCGCATTCCTGGGTTCAATCACGGCCCCGGAGCGAGCCGCCGATAGCATCGAAATGTGCCGCATCCTTTTCGGTGCGGATTTCGTCTCGCAAAACTGTGTCATCATGGGCAATTTCAATTCGACTTCGCCGTTGATCTGGGACGGCGTCTCCACACGCGGCATCCGGACTTACGCCGAGGCCGGTCAGGGATCGATACTGCTGCCATTCCTGCTCGGCGGCGCGGTTTCGCCGGTCACCATGCCGGGGGCGATTGCGCAAAGCCTGGCCGAATCGATGGCGGGATGCGCGCTAACGCAGTTGGTGCGCCCAGGTGCACCAGCGGTGCTCGCCTCTTTTCTGTCGTCGACGTCGCTACGCTCCGGCAGCCCGAGCTTCGGCACCCCTGAACCAGCCCTGGGTAGCCTGGTGATGGGTCAACTCGCCCGCAGACTAAAATTGCCGTTGCGCTGCGCAGGAAACTTTTCCACCTCGAAGCTGGTCGATGGCCAGGCCATGACACAAAGCACGATGTCGATGATGTCCGCGGTGCAGTGTGGCGCCAACTACATCCTGCACTCGGCAGGTTTCATGGATAGCCTGCTGTCGATGTCATACGAAAAATTCATTCTCGATGCCGATCTGTGCGGGTCACTTCACAGCTATCTCAATGGCTTCGAAGTCAACGACGATACACTCGCTCTCGACGCGTTGCACGAGGGTGGACCGGGCCAGCATCTATTCGGCAGCGCACATACGCTTGCCCACTACCAGACTGCCTATTGGGAGAGCCAGACCAGCGATGACCAGTCCTACGAGAGTTGGCTCGAGCAGGGTGGGAGCAGCGCCGCGCAGCGCGCCAATAAAATCTGGAAACAAACCCTGAAGGACTACCAGGCACCGAGGATGGACGAAGCCACCGACGAGGCGCTGCAGGATTTTGTCGCCAGACGCAAAGCCTCGATGACCGACGCCTGGTACTAAATCGATATCGACCGAACCCGACGACCGGAGAAAAGAAATGATTCAAGACCCGTTGCTGCAACCCTACCAACTGAAGCACCTGACCTTGAAAAACCGCATCATGACGACCAGCCATGAGCCCGCCTATCCTGAAGAAGGCATGCCCAAGGAGCGTTATCGTGCGTATCACGAGGAGCGCGCACGCGCGGGACTGGGACTGACCATGACCGCCGGCTCGGCCGCGGTGTCGAGGGACAGCCCGCCGGTTTTCAACAATATCCTCGCCTACAAGGACGAGGTAGTGCCATGGATGCGGCAAGTTGTCGATACCTGCCACGAGCATGGCTGCGCCGTGATGATCCAGCTCACTCACCTGGGCCGCCGCACCAACTGGAACAAGGGTGACTGGCTGCCGGTGGTATCGTCGTCGCACAATCGTGAACCTGCCCACCGGGCCTTCCCCAAGAAACTCGAAGACTGGGATATCGAGCGCATCATCACGGAATACGCGGATGCGGCCGAACGCATGCAGGCCGCTGGTCTCGATGGCATCGAGCTGCAGGCCTATGGCCATCTTATGGACCAGTTCTGGTCGCCGTTGACGAATGCACTCGAGACGCCCTACGGTGGCTCACTCGATAATCGCATTCGTTTTTCGCTGGAAGTGCTCGAGGCTATTCGTCGGCGCGTCGGTGAAGAGTTCATCGTTGGTATTCGATACACCGCGGACGAAGTCCTCAAAGGCGGCCTGTCGGTCGAGGATGGAATCGAGATATCGAAACGGCTCAGGGATACGGGACTGGTCGACTTTCTCAACGTCATCCGCGGCCATATCGATACCGATCCGGGTTTAACCGATGTAATCCCGATTCAGGGAATGCGCAGCGGTCCCTTCCTCGACTTCGCAGGCCAGGTTCGCAAAGCGACCGGAATGCCGACCTTCCATGCGGCGCGTGTGCCCGATATCGCCACCGCACGTCACGCTGTAGGATCGGGGCAGGTGGATCTGATTGGCATGACCCGGGCGCACATGGCCGACCCGCATATTGTGCGCAAAATTATCGATGGTCGCGAAGATGATATTCGTCCCTGTGTGGGGGCCAACTACTGTCTCGATCGTATTTACCAGGGCGGCGATGCCCTGTGTATGCACAATGCGGCGACCGGCCGTGAACTGACCATGCCCCATGAAATCCCAACCGCTGAAACCAGCAAAAAGATCGTTGTCGTCGGTGCTGGTCCGGCCGGGCTCGAGGCGGCACGGATAGCGGCCGAACGGGGTCATTCGGTGACCGTATTCGAGGCGACCGGTGAACCGGGCGGTCAACTCCGCCTGGCCATGCAAAGTCCGCGACGACGCGAAATGGTTTCGATTATCGATTGGCGCATGACGCAATGCGAAAAGCGCGGCGTCGAGTTCCGCTTCAATTGTTACTCCGAAATGGAGGATATCGTCGCGGAAAATCCCGACGTGGTCATTGTCGCCACCGGCGGATTGCCACACACCGAGGTGCTCGAGCAAGGTAACGAACTGGTGACTTCGAGCTGGGACATTATTTCCCGTAGCGTCAAACCGGGGGGAAATGTACTGATATACGACGATGCCGGCGATCACGCCGCACTACAGAGCGCAGAAATCATTTCGGAAACCGGCGCCCGCGTGGAAATCATGACGCCGGATCGGAGTTTCGCGCCCGAGGTCATGGCGATGAACCTGGTTCCTTACATGCGCAGCATGCAACCGAGAAACGTTACCTTCACGGTGACCTATCGTTTGCTCAGCGTGGAAAAATGCGTCGAAGGGTTGAACGCGATTATCGGCAGTGATTACGTCGACTCTCAACAACAACGAATCTATGACCAAATCATCGTCAATCATGGAACTATTCCGATGGACGATCTCTATTTCGATCTCAAACCGCAATCCACGAACCTGGGTGCCGTTGACTACGATGCCCTGATCTCAGGCGATGCACAGATGCGGACAACCAACCCGGATGGAAAATTCCAGCTTTTTCGGATCGGTGATGCGGTCTCGGCGCGCAACACGCATGCGGCAATGTACGACGCACTGCGGCTGATGAAGGATATTTGAGACCGTTGGGTACCGGTCTCCCGATACCACCGTCGATATATTCTCGCACTGCCTGTACCAGTTTGCACAGCGGCGACCGACGGCTATGTCGCGTTTATCCGAAGCATAGAAAGTTCAGTCCGACTTAATCCTGGTTGACGAGGATCGGGCCGAACCCGCCGGCAAACCGTTTACGGTAATGTGTTATCCATGTCTTCAGTATAAAGTGTTACCGGGTGTCCGGGTTAGACCAGGAAAAATGGTGCCGGCACGAGGAGTCGGACTCCGGGCCTACTGATTACAAGTCACTGCCTGTGCTGTAATGCCGAGTCACCAATGTAACTGGATGAAATTCAATGCTCAACTATCTACCAACCCCATGTCTGATCCTGGATGAAACGACAATGGCGCAAAACCTGGAACTGATGAAGACCGCTGCGTACGACCGAAAGATCGATTTTCGACCTCACCTCAAAACCGCGAAGTCGCGCGAGGTGGCTGCACTGTGTGCGCAGGAATATGGAACCCGGGCGATGGTTTCGACCCTGCGGGAGGTCGATGCGTTGCGTGGATGCGGTTTGACCGACTTTTTGTACTCGGTTGCTATCGTCCCCGCTAAATTCGATCGCCTGGCCGAGTTGCTGGCGGACGACTGCGCGGTTACCGTCGCGCTCGATAATGTCGATGTGGCGATAGCTTTAGTCAGTTTTTGCCAAATACACGAGATCAGTATTCCTGCCGTCATTGAGATTGATCTGGATGGGCACAGATCTGGTGTAGGCCCTGCCGATGCGACGCGCCTTTGTGAGATCGGTGCCGTATTGGATTCCGCGGGGTTGCTGCGCGGGGTAATGTCGCATGCGGGTGCGAGTTACGAGTTGTCGGCTCAAGATGCACTCCAGGCTTGTGCGCGTATCGAAGCTGAAAGTACGGTGCTGGCGGCGAGAACCTTGCGTCGCGCGGGATATTCCTGTGAGCTGGTGAGCATCGGCTCCACGCCAACGGCGTTGTTGGGGCAAAGTTATGTGGGCGTTACCGAACTGCGGGCCGGCGTCTTTATGTTTTTTGATCTGGTACAGGCCGGTGTCGGTGTCTGCAACCTGGAGCAGATTGCGCTTTCGGTGCTGACCTCGGTGATCAGCCACAACACAAGTTCCGCTGCGCTGATTATTGATGCCGGCTGGATGGCGATGTCGCGTGATCGCGGCACGGCCGGACAGGTGATCGATTATGGATATGGTCAGGTATGCCTCACGGATGGCACTATTCTCGATGATATTATCGTCGCTGAAGCGCAGCAGGAACACGGTATCATCCGGGCACGCAAGGGCAGTGGCGCGAAGTTGCCTGATTTGAGACCGGGAGATCAGTTACGCATATTGCCGAATCACGCCTGTGCCACCGCCGCACAACATGATCGCTATCACGTCGTCAACGAGCAGGGTGAAGTGGCTGCAGAGTGGCCGCGATTTGGCGGCTGGTGAGGGCAACGGGTGCTGTCCGCTTAATTTTCCACCTCGGATCCGGAGCGGAAAGCCCGACTAGGTCTTCTTGTTAGAGCGTCGCTGTTCGGGATGCAGGCTCTTGCCGAGTATGTGCTCGCTCTTGGCTATCGCATGGTCACTCGACGTGACGATGAACGGATCGGGTTGATCGACGACTTCAAAATCCTTGTCATCGTAATTCAGCGAGGACAGGAAATGGCGCATGCAGTTAAGTCGTGCGCGTTTCTTGTCGTCGGATTTGATAATAGTCCACGGCGCGTCAGCAGTATCGGTATAGAAGAACATCGCTTCCTTGGCTTCGGTATAGTCATCCCACTTGTCGATCGAAGCCTGGTCTACCGGTGATAGTTTCCATTGCTTGAGCGGATCGCTTTTGCGGGATTCGAAACGACCGCGTTGCTCATCCTGGGTTACCGAAAACCAGTACTTGAACAACAGGATCCCTGAGCGCACCAGCATTCGTTCAATTTCAGGGCATTGGCGCATGAATTCGAGATAGGCCGCCGGGTCGCAAAAACCCATGACGCGTTCGACCCCGGCCCGGTTATACCAGGAACGGTCGAGCAGCACGATTTCACCCGCCGAGGGCAGATGTTTGACGTAGCGCTGAAAATACCATTGAGTCTGTTCGGCCACGGTCGGTTTTTCCAGGGCCACGACCCTCGCGCCACGTGGATTGAGGTGTTCCATGAAACGCTTGATCGCGCCGCCCTTGCCCGCCGCGTCCCGACCTTCAAACGCGACGACGACCTTCTTGCCGGATTCTTTTACCCATTTCTGTACCTTGAGCAACTCGACCTGCAGTTTGGCCTTTTCTTTTTCATATTCCGACTTTTTGATTTTATCGGTGTAGGGATACATCCCATTTTCGAATCTGCGGATGATTTCCATACGATTTATTTCATGTTGTGCGATGCCGCTGTCTTCAAGTGAAGGAGTTGCGAACTCGGTATCGCCGTCAACTTCCGTGACAGCATGCTGATCTTGGATTTCGGTCATGTTGATAATCGTGTTGATTTGTTCAAGCCACCATTATAACAACCACCTGGCCGATACACCATGCAAAGCAATGGACAATTGATCTGAATCAACCGATACAGTTTGCGTCAGATTTTGAGCTGACTGAGGCTGCGCTAAACTATTTGTCAACGGACCGATAAAGCCGGTTTTTTGGGTATACTCTCGAGATGAACGGAAAAATAACTGTGCTTGTTGAGCGGGTAGCCGCGGCTTTACTGGCAGCGCGTAAAAAGGTTTGTACCGCAGAATCCTGCACCGGTGGTTTGATTGCCAAGTCCTTTACCGATCTCGCGGGTAGTTCGGACTGGTTCGATCGCGGCTTTGTTAGTTACAGTAATCAGGCAAAAAGTGAAATGCTGGGAGTGCCTGCGGTGGTCATCGCGGAATACGGCGCGGTAAGTGAGCCAGTTGCAAATGCGATGGCAAGCGGTGCTCTCAGACATAGCGAGGCAGATTTTACGATAGCGGTAACCGGGGTTGCCGGCCCCGGTGGCGGTAGCGACGAAAAGCCGGTCGGTACGGTCTGGATTGCACTCGCCTCGAGCAACCAGCTCATCGCCAGACGCCACCGGTTCGAGGGCGATCGAATGGCCGTGCGGCAGGCAACGATGCATAGCGCGATTCTGGCTTTGCTCGAACTGGTCGAGTCGGAGTGATACCTAAGCCCGATCGGCTCGCAGAATCGCAAGTCGTGTGAATACCGGTCCAATGACTTCGAACACCACTGTGGACGCGATGACGATAGGCAGCATGATCTGTCTATACTCGGGAAAACGATTCGAGGCTACCAGTGCCATACCGATAGCAACCCCGGCCTGGGGTAACAGCGCGACACCCATCCACAGCCGATTGTCCTGTCCCGATCGGCTCAGATAGCCGCCGATCCAGGCACCCAGATATTTACCCAATGCACGACAGATTATGTAAACCCCGCCGACAAGGCCGATGACGGCAAGTGCAGCGAATTCGAGCGACGCGCCGGCGAGCACAAAGAATACGATCATGAACAGCGACTCGATACCTTCAATCTCGTGAAACGGGTACTCGTGGTGGCGGGCCAGGTTCGCAATGACAGCACCCATGACGATCGAAGCGATGAGATATGAAACGTTTAGCCAGAGGGCCAGGCCGCCACACAGGAATACGATTCCAAGCGCCTCGCTGAGCATGGGTTTACCCGGTTGAATACGTCCACTCAGGTAAGCGGCTGGCAGGCCGAGTGCGAGACCGAGTAAAGCCGCGATACCCAGTTCCCAGACGACTAGCCCGAAAAAACTGGCTTCACCGGCGATCCCGTTGAGCGAGGTCACGATCGCCATACCGATACCAAACAGCAGCAAAGCCCAGACGTCGTCGAGTACCACGACTAATAGAAGCAGCTCGCTGAATTTGTTTTTGGTCCCCGATTCCTGAACCACGTCGAGAATCGCCGCCGGAGCCGTGGCCGCCGCAAAACATCCGAGTAGCAGCGCAATTTCGATTGTCACCCCCATCGCGATCATACCGAGATAAACCGCCAGTGCCGGTAATAATGCTGCGCAAATCGATATCGAAAAAGAGATGCCAGTGTGTCCTTTTAACGATGATCGGGTGAGCTTGCCGCCCAACAAAAAACCAACCATTAACAGGGTGATATCGGCGATCAGCCCAAAGCGTTCTACAAACAGAAGCGGAATCAGGTCCAGAACCTGATCGCCGATAATGGTGCCAAAAATCAGCAACAAGGTGGCGCGTGGTAAAAAGCTGCGTTGTGCAATTGACGACAATAACAATCCCACAAGCAGAATTCCGCCCAGGGTTAACAGGAACGACGACGATGTTTCAAGTTGTGATGGCTCCATCAGATCAATGGCTGGCTTTTCCGACCCGGCACAGGTGAGTTTTCAGATTGGCTTGCTGCGAGATCGGGTCGAGCCTGATGCCGGTTAAATGATTGACGCTCGAGCTCGGGTGGTAGGGTTGTTGTTCATCCCAGCCAATCGGGATGAAAACGCAATTGGGACGAATGCCACGATGAACCCAGGCGCGCACGGTAATCCTGCCGTTGACGGTTTCGACAAACATCTGGTCGCCATCTTTCAACTGCAGTGCTGCCGCCTTCCTGGGATGGATCTGAGCGTAGATTTCCGGCCACATTTCCTGTGCCTGCCAGAAATAGTGAGTCCAGGAATGAAAGTGTGGCGCGGGTGGTCTTCCCGTTACCAGCTCGGTGTCGAAGGCTGCATCGCGGGTCACGTGTTCGTTGACGATGCGGCCCGCATACACCAGAACTTCATCGTCGAAGAAACTGGAAGGTCTGGGCGTGGTTTCAAACTTGATGTGCGGCAGGCTGACCAGTTGCTCGGCCTCGGTGTAAAACTCGGGCAACGCAGACAGTCCCATGGTTTCGAATTTTCGCTCTTGCTCCGGAGTCCAGAATTCAAGCTTGCCACTTGCAGTCGGATAACTGCCATCTGCTTCGGGGTCAGCCTGCTTCCGCTCGGTAACATAGACCGGGTCGATTTCACCGGTGGCCAGTTTCGACTGCGGCAGACGCACGGTTCTGTTCGGCTTGCTCAGCAACTGTTCGGTGGTGGCTGCGGCGAGATCGGGTGTGGCAGCTACCAGGACCTCGTCCCAGAGTTTTCGCGGATCCTTGTAATCGTCCTTCAAAACATCGTCGAAACCAAACTTTTTACCCAGCTCGATCCAGAACCAGTGGTCGGACCGGGCATCTCCGGGCGGATCGATAAACTTGTCATTCCAGACGATTCGGCGATCCTCGGCGAATCGCGTGGTACCACCTTTTTCGATGCCGCTGGCCATCGGCAGGACATAATCCGCGTAGCGTGAGGTTGCATTCTTGAATAACTCCAGGTGCACCACCAGGTCCAGTGCCTGTATCGCCTTGCGTGCACGATTTTGATTGGGCCATTGCGCCAGTGGATTATTGCTCGTTATCAATGCCTTGATGGGATGGGGTGTACCCTCGAGCATGGCCTCCATCCACGAGGACGGATTCTTGCCGAGCGCTGCACGAGCCTCGGGCCTGCGTTCCTCCGGAATCAGTGGTGGGTTCCAGTTCATCTCCGAGGAGACGTTGAAGTAGCCACCGCCGTGGCGCCCCCAGTTGCCGGTCATCGCGGCTACAAACATGAATACTCGATTGGTCTGCGCGGAATTGGTGTGCTGGTTGATGCCTCGGCTGAGGAATATCATGCAGCCGTCTGCCGTGGCGATCGTTTGTGCGAGCATCTCGATTTGCTCGATTTCCAGATCGGTCACTTTCGCGGTCCAGTCGAGGTCGTATTGCCGATCCTTGATAAATTCTCGCCATTCTCGCCAGCCGACGATCCAGTCCTCACAAAACTGCTGGTCTTGCAGATCGTGCTCGAAGAGGTAGTGGATGAGACCCAGCCCGAGCGCCATATCGGTCCCCGATCGAATCGGCAGCCAGGCGTCAGCCTTGCTTGCGGTCGCGGTCAGGCGCGGATCGACCACGATCATCTTTGCGTTATTTTTCAGACGCCAGTCGTTGAGCATGCCGAAGTTAACCGGTCGGGTCTCGGCCTGGTTATCGCCGATGTAGACATAAGCTCCGGCTCTGCCGATGTCTTCCTCGGTATAGACATTGGCCATCAAGCCGGTTCCCTGGGTCAGGTTTAACGCGACACCCTTACCCAGGTCGCAGTAGGGTTCGGTCGCGGCGACGTTCGAAGTTCCCCATAGTCCTGCGAACAGGGGTAGTGCCCCGATAATGTTGAGCACCCCGGTGCGTGACCCGGATTGAATCGCGAGTGCTTCGCTACCGTATTGCTCACGCACCCCGGAAAGCCTGAGCGCAATTTCGGTCAGAGCCTGATCCCAGCTGATCTGCCTGAACTTGTCACTACCGCGCTTGCCGACGCGCTTCAAAGGGGTCATCAGGCGGTGAGGGTTGTTGTACATCTGCAGAGTCATTTGTGATTTGGGACAGACGCGGCCCTGGAAAACCGGGTCGTCGTCGTTGCCATAGACATTGATTACCTGGTCACCGCGCAGGTGAAATTTGAGCGGGCAACCGTTGAAGCAAATGTTACAGCCACCGGGTACGATACGTTCTTCGCGTTGCAGTAACCTGTTTTTATCCGAGCGGCGATATGAACCGCGAGCATTTTCGGTTTCCAGACTTTGCCGAACCTGGTGATCGCGCATTAACGCCGGGGTGCTGCGCGCCGTGGTTTCTGACGTTAGCCGCTCTAAATCACGCGGACGCTTCAGGTAAATTGTCGCCGGTTGCTGCAGAAAGTGATCGGTGTCGAGGATCTGGCGCTGGCCCTGTTGTGCGGCTTCAATGTGTGATGCGCGCGTGCCAAAACTGATCGCCCGAGTCGGACAGACGAATGCGCAGGCGGGACCGAGGTCTCCGGCGCGACGCTCGGCGCATAAGTCGCACTTGACCGCGTGGTGTTGTTCAGCGTTATAGCCGATGGCACCGTATGGGCAGGACAGGGCGCATTCCCCGCATCCGGTACAACGATTTTCGTCGATCGCGACGACACCGGTGACCGGGTCCTTGGAGATTGCCTTCGGATATACCGGACAGGCCCGCAGGCAGGCGGGTCGTTCGCATTGCTGGCAGGTGACGGTGAGGAAATCCAGCCGCGGCAGGGTAATCTGATTTTCATCATTTTGTTGCTCGTCAAACCACATGACGCGATTTCGATAACTGTTAGGCCCCAGGGCGTTGGTTTGTTTGCAGGCGGCTTCACAACTCTTGCAGCCGGTACAGCGCTCGAGGTCTATCATCAGCGCCAACTGAGTATTTGGATCGGTCACTGGCTAATCTCCCCAGGCAGTGACATACCACCAGTCTATGAATTCGCCATTGGCAGCGTAGCCGGCAAAAAACAGCATCACGACGATATGCGCCAGCAGACCCAGGTAAAACCCGAGGGCTACCAGCATATGGATTCGCCGCGACCAGCCGAGCCCGGTGCCTGCGCTTGCCCGGGCACCGACCATACGCGCTTCGCGTTCGGCCAGCAGCTGGTATTTCAAACTACTCAATGGCCGACCCAGCCAGTGTTTCAACGCGGGTGAGAACAGGGCCTCGTCAGCACCGGGGTCGAGGCTTTTCAGCAAGTGGACCTTGCCGTCGATGATTTGCTGTAAGGCTGTCTTGTCCAGTGTCGCCGGTGCGTTGAAACCTAGCGGTGCGCTGCTGCGTGCGAATAGCAAGCTGAATCCGCGCGAGAATATCGCACGCAACACCCCGCCTTGCAGGACCAGGAAAAGCAAAAATAGCAGCACGAGCCCAGGGGGAGTGAACCAGTTTCCGGCAGCGACATGAACGAAGATCAGACAACTGCCGATGGAGGTTGCCAGCACATGCCCGATAAACCATCTGGGCGGGCTTTGGCTCAGACCAGAGCGTTTCATGACGACAAAACCGAGTGGGGCGAGTAATAACACGGCACCCAGGGCGGCGCTTAATTGACCGGAAGGCGATCCGGGCACTGGCATTCCAGGCCATAGCGCGGCCAATGGCAGCGCGATCACCACACAGCAGACCAGCAACATGATGTCACGTGAGGAAAGGTCGGGCCGATTCTTGTTGTTCACGAAAATTCCAGTCTGGTTTGCTAGAGACTATCGCTGCATCCAGTCCGGTTCAACACCCTGGGTCTAAATTGGTGATTTTTGTTTATTTTTCTAGTAACTCACGCTATGAACGACTAGCCCAAAATCATGCATAAAGAAAAGCGAACCTCGTTTAACCTATTGATATAATAGGCATTACGCCAATAATGCTGCGGAATAAGTAAAACCAGGATTCGCCATGATCGATTCTACCCCAGAACAATGACGCTTTCCTCCTATTGACGGCTTGAGCATCCGAGCCGACTTCAAAGGTGGGGCACTTTCTACCGATTTCGGTTCGATGTTGCTGCGCGGCGTGGATCAGCAGACCCGGCTTACCGAGCATTTGGCGCACGCTTTCGATGACTGACGCCTCCCTTCCTATACCGATCACCCACTAACCGATTTGATGGCGCAACGGATCTACCAGATTGCCTGCGGCTATGAAGACGGCAATGACGCCAACCATCTGCGAACTGATCTATTGTTCGAACCGGGGGTTGGGCGCAAACCTCTGGATCACGATAATGACCTGGCCAGCGCCTCGACCTTTTCGCGGTTGGAAACAGTACATCACTCGTTATCCTTATCCATAATAGACAGTTTAGGTCGATTTTCAGCTAGTTTATCTTGAGCATTTTGTTATTTTTCAGAAACGCAAATGTGTAGATACTTACGGGCATCTGAAAATGACGAATAAATTAATCTCTCCACTATCCGGACTAAGACGTCTTATCGAAACTAATCAGATTGATGAATCTGGTGATGAGTTTCTTAAAGATAAATCTTTAGTCTGGTCTCCACACAACAAGATCATAAACGTTACACCAGGTCCCGCCTTTGGATCTGAATTGGTTTCTCAATATGCATCTACCCAAACAAGAGGCATGCGGGGTCCGGGCGTAGTCGAGTTTTTTACAGCAGTTCGCCAAGAGTACGGGAAACTAGTGGATATGCCAGAAGGAGGAATACCCCTTTTCTTCAACGGTTCTGGAACATCTGCTACCGAGGCTGCTGCAGGTGCATTGCGCACCCCTGACGAAGTGAATTCTGAGAAGCAGGTAATCCTGACGCTGGAGATCGGAAGCTTCAGCACTGCAATGGGCAATTGCGTTGAAAATTTAGGTAGAGGCGTCGGACGCCTGAAAGCAGAAGTCGGTGAAGACCTGCCGTTGGATCAGTGCAGGGAAGCATTAGAAAAAGACCTTCAAGAAGACCAGGGTAACATCAAGATGGTTATGGCCCCGCATAACGAAACCGGCTCGGGGGTTACTGCCAGCATTCAGAAATTGCGAGATTTGCTGGATGAACTTAAACACCCTGCCCTTCTTGTTATCGACGGCATTTCCTCAATTGCCAGCTTGCCGCTTTCTATGGATAAAACGGGGATCGACATGCTCGTGGGGTGCAGTCAAAAGGGCATGATGGCTACGCCAGGTATCGGAATGATTACACTCAGTGCGAAGGCTGTGAAAAGAATTCGTGAGTGCGATCAACAGTTGAAAGAGGCGGGGCTTAAAAAATGCGAACACTACCTTAACCTTGCCAAGATGATTGAGGCCATGGAGACGACTGGTCTGCACATAGAAACGCCACCAAATTACGCCCAATTAGCTGTGGCTTTGGATACTCTTGCGATCGAAGGCATAGATCGGGTATGCGAACGGCATGCGGATTGTTCTACCATCTTTCGTGCTGCCGTACAGAGTGCTGGCTTTGAGCTTGTCGCAAAAGATATCAATACTGCATCCAACGCGGTGACTGCAATCAAGGCACCGGAAGGTTATGGCGAGAAAGAAATCAAAGAAGTTCTAACCATAATGCACAACAAACACGCCGTAGAAGCGGCAGCAATTCCAGGCTTCCCAGATCTGGGCTGGCGTCTTTGCGCTACAGGGGGAATACAGCCCCAACATGCTCTCATGGCTTCGATAGCCTTCTTGAAGTCGGCCGAAGAAGCTGGACTGCCGATTGACTATGACAAGGGATTGTTAGCTGCATCCAAGGCGTATGGGGAGGTTGTCAAATATCATCGCCCACTCCCTGGATTTGATATGTACGGAAGATAAATCTGTCAAAAGTAATAATTGGGCCAGTGACAAATGATTATCATCATCACTCTCATTTGTCACCAATCTCATTGATTCACTCTTTTCAGTTTTAAGCCGTTAATGGACATTGTCTGTCATTTTACGAGCCAGATTACCGAGGTTTTAAGAACCAAGAATTGGTGCCCAGGGGCGGAATCAACTGGTCCGCACTCGGCGGCCCGCGCTCGGCACCAACACGAGGGTTTTCAGTCGGGCCTTAATATTTACAACTTAATAAAATCAGCTACTTACGCGCTTCCCAAATCCATTTGTGCCAGTAAATGCCAGTTGCTGGAGTTATTAGGATACAAAATTGGTGCACCACCGGTTAATCCGCACAAATGCTAGTACTTCTTCAATCTTATAAATTAGGATAAAGTCGCTTTAACTTAATCCGCGCCTCCTCGGTTGTAAACCGCCAGTCAACGAGCTTTGTGCTCTGGTTGCGAGCACCTACCCAAGCTGCAATTTCCCTCGCTACGGTTTGTATATCGGGCAATCGTCTTGCCAGACATTGGCGGCCCAGGACACTGAACTCGCATTGGGCTATATTCAGCCAGCGGCCATGTTTAGGTGTGTAGACAAATTCCAGCTTATCCAGCAAGGCCCTCGCAATATCAGGCGTAAATGCCTTATATTAAAGAAGCACCAGTTTGGGTATGAGATTGTCCATTACCAGAGTAATACGTTTGGTATCGGGATAGTCCTCTTGCACCAAATGGCGTACACCTTCGGCCCATTCACAGGCCGCATGGTTATCCGCCACCTGGATACGCCGCCAGTTTTCGAAAGGCGCGTAAAATAACATCAGATGCGCCACATCATAACGTTCCGTTTCTCCTGGCTTTGCGGCAATTGGCGGCCGGGCTTCCTTGGTACACTGCGTAGAGGTTTCGTCCATACATACGACCGGATGCAGTAGATCTTGCGGCCTTTTATAAACCTCCAACACCTCTTCCATCTGACAAACAAAATGAGCATTACCCTGTGCCGGGATGCACCACATGCGCTTCTGCCAGGGTTTGATGGTGTTTTTTTAAAACCTGACGGACAGATTCGTGTGAGATGGATTCTACAATATTCGGTTCGATGACAAAGTCGTCAGCGTGCTTGACGACATGGACCTTCTGGTTTCCCGGGGCCGCCATTATAGCAACCCGTTCAACCCATCGAGTGCCATGTTCGCCAGCGTTGGTGACGCAATCCCGCCTTGAGGCGTGCCTGATTCCGTGGGATGCACAATACCTTCTCCCATGTAACCTGCTGCCAACCACTTGCGAAGAACCGCCTTGTCCATCGGAATATGGTCGACCAGCCACGAGTGGCTGATTTGGTCAAAGCACGCTCTAGTATCACCTTCGAAAATCCACTGTGCCGAGTGCTTCCTGGCTGACACCGTGAAGCATTGGCCAATGGCATCGGCACACGAGCGCTTGGGTCGAAACCCGTACGAATTATGATCTGCTTGAGTTTCTGCGGCCGGTTCCAGTGCGAGCAAGTAGAGCGCTTGCATCGCTCGATCGATGTCGCACTTCGTTACGTTGTCAGGGCAGCTCTTGATTCATGCCCCTAGATTCACCCGGTGGTACGGGCGGTCCCCGACATTCCCGTGGAGACAGCTTCAACAAGCGACTTCGTGTCGCAAGCAACCAAATTGCATGGCTGATGATTTCGGAAGAAAAACGGTACCCGTGATAAAGAGACTTTGTTTGATTCATGCTGTCAGTTTGACCGATTGGCCTTTAAGTTGACAGTACCACAAGACCCATTCGAATAAGTGGAATGC
>JAAESG010000083.1 GCA_024229615.1 Gammaproteobacteria bacterium
ATAAAAAAATCCTCGAACAGGGCGGAAGCCTGCCTGAGGGGTTGATGGGTCTGAGTAATGTCAATTTTCACTGTTCACCGGCCGCTGCAGTCGAAGCCGACGGCAGCTATTCGGTCGGCGGCGTCACCGCGACCGCGAGTTTTCGGTTCTCCAAATGGATGCAGGAATGGTTACGCCGTTCTGGTGCAAAAATCATTATCGGCAAAGGCGGCATGTCGTTAGAGGATTATCGGAACATATTGGTACCTGCCGGCGCCATCTACCTCACCACGGTCGGTTACGGTACCGGTGCCTTGCTGGGCAGGGGCATCAACGGACTCAGGGCCGTGCACTGGTTGGAGGAACTGGGTAACGCCCAGGCGATGTGGATATTCGAGGTAGAAAATTTCGGGCCTTTTATCGTCGAGAGCGACCTTCGGGGAAATAGCCTGTTCGAACAGCAGGGCAAGCTCATCAATGCCAATCTGGAGCGACTCTACGACGGACTGAAAGCCCCGGCGCTAGGCCGTTACGGTGAAACCGACGATCGCAAGGACGAACTGATCTGACTTGCGGTGTGTGGGCTATCGTCATAGAATTACCGGCTGAAAACTAATAATACGCGTGGTTAAAACCACGAATTTGTAACCGGAGGAGTAAAAATGAAAAAACTATCCGTGCTATCAATCCTGATAGCGGCAGTGTCACTCACGTTTTCCCAGGTCAGCCTGGCAGCCTGTGGTGAAATCGTACTGGGTTCGGCGATCTCGTTGACCGGCAAGTACGCCACCAACGGTATCCACGCCAAGAATGGCTACGAGTATGCCATCCAGAAAATCAAGGAAAACGGCGGTGTCAAGATCGACGGCAAGTGTTATAACTTCAAGGTCATTTACTACGATGATGAATCCAAGGGCGATCGTGGCGCGACCCTGGCCGAGCGCCTGATCAGTCAAGACAAGGTTAGTTTCATGCTCGGGCCATACTCCTCGGGAATGACCAAGGCGATCGCACCGGTGACTGAGAAATACCAGATTCCGATGGTTGAAGCCGAAGGCGCTTCGCGTTCGCTGTTCAACAAGGGTTACAAGTACCTGTTCGCGGTGTTATCAACATCGGAACAGTATCTGGCTTCGGCGGTAGCCCTGGCAGCCGAAATGGCTGAAAAATCAGGCAAGAAAGCTTCTTCGGTCAAGGTTGCCATTGCGGTTGAAAACGATCCTTTCTCACTCGACATTCGAGCGGGTGTGTCCGAGGACGCGGCCAAGTTCGGCATGAAGGTGGTGATCGACGAAAAACTGCCGCGCGATCTGTCGGACATGAGTGCTATCCTGACCAAGGTCAAGTTGCTCAAGCCTGACCTGCTGATCGTCAGTGGTCATTCGAAGGGTGCTGCGACCGCGGTGCGCCAGATGGAGGAACAAAATATCAAGGTGCCGATGATCGCAATCACCCACTGTGAAGCCGCCGATGTAACCGGCAAGTTCGGTGATGCGGCCAACGACATTCTGTGTTCTACCCAATGGGCCGAAACCCTGGCTTACAAGGATCCGATGTTTGGCAGCGCGGCTGAGTACGAAATGGGTTTCAAGAAGGCCTTTTCGGAGTATAAGGACAAGAAAGTGCCTTACCAGACCGCACAGGCGACCGCTGCGGTATATGTCTACAAGGATGCGTTTGAGCGTGCCGGTAGCATGGACAAGGAAAAAGTGCGCAATGCGCTTTCGGCAACCGACATGATGACTTTCTACGGTGGCATCAAGTTTTCCGCCGCGGGTAACAACATTGCCAAGCCGATGGTGTTACGCCAAATCCAGAATGGCAAGTACAACGTGGTTGCACCCTCGGCATTCGCCTCGCACAAACTGAACTGGCCGCGTAAATAATAGATCGAATTTAAAACGGGGCGCCTTGAGCGTCCTGTTTTATTTTCATTCGGCAAAAATCCATGGATCAAATCCTCGGCAATATAGGCTTGCTGTTCGAGTTTCCAGTCGTGAACCTGAAAATAATTCTCGACGGGATCATGATCGGTGCGCTGTTCGCGCTCGCGGCTTATGGTCTGGCACTGGTCTGGGGCGTGATGAACGTCAAAAACCTGGCCCAGGGCGATTTTGTCATTTCCGGTGGATACGTGTCGTGGTGGTTGGTGCAGCATGGATTCCCGGCCTTGCTCGGGGTGCCGGTGGCCTTCGTCGTGATGTGGGGGATCGGCTGGGTTATCTATAAATTGGTCATATCGCGCGTCATCGAGCGCGACCTGTTTACGTCGTTGCTGGCCACTTTCGGGCTTGCCATCATGATGGCGCAAATCCTCAACCTGATGTTCGGCTCCGATACCCAGAGTGTCGATCTCGGTTACGACACACTTTACTTTTTCGATGGCTTCATCGACGTACCGATTGCAAAATTAATCGGCGTAGTGATGGCCATGTCACTGGCGGCCGGCGTCATAATATTCATGAAGTCCAGCCGCATGGGTCAGGCGATCCGTGCAACCGCACAAGATTCTCGCGCTGCACGAGTTATGGGTATCGATACCGAGAAGGTTTACGCCTTCACTTTTTCATTGAACTCGGCAATTTGCGGTGCAGCCGGTGCGATTATCGTTATGGTCTGGCTGGTGCAGCCGTTTTACGGTATTTCCTATTCGATTCGTGCCTTCGTGATAGTTACTGCGGCGGGTCTCGGCAACTTGCCGGGTGTTATAGCTGCGGGTCTTGGCATCGGAGCGCTGGAGCAGTACGGTGCGCATATCTTCGGTATCGGTTACCAACAGGCTGTCGCGGTCATGTTACTGTTACTGATTTTGTTGTATCGACTGATTCAACAGCGGCGTAATCGCCAGGTCTTGAAGTAGAGCGATGGCTAGAAACAAGACCATTCTTTACTCATTGATTCTGGCTTTCAGTATCGTCGCACCGTTTGTTTTTCCCAATTTCGGAACCCAGCTGGCAACCCTGTGGCTGATGATCATAGTCGCGCTGACCTGGGATATGACTGGTGGGCAAATGGGGTATAACTCGCTTGGCAACATCTTTTTTTACGGCACGGGTATGTATGTCGCGGCCGTGATTGCGATCGGTCTGGTATACGACGTTGGTGACTACACCAATGCTGCTGGCGGTGGAATCTACAAGTTCACTGATCTGGAGTATTTCGGCGGCATGGCGCTCGGGATTCTTGGTGCGGGATTATTCTGTTCCGTCTGCGCAATCGTCATCGGTTCGCTGACCTTCGGTCTTCGCGGACCGTATTTCGCTATCGGTACACTCGGCGTGGCTATCGCCACCGGTGAGCTGGTCTCCAACTGGGACTGGGTCGGCGGCGGTCAGGGTATCGCGTTGCCGGTGTACCCGGGTGATCTCGATACCGGCAAGATTTACTTTTACTTTCTATTTGCCGCTATCGGTATCAGCGTTTTTATATTTGTCAAATGGCTATACGGTACTCGCTTCGGTGCCGCGATCAATGCGATTCGTGACGACGAGGAAAAGGCTGACGCGATGGGGATTCATACATTGCGTTACAAGCTCTACACCTGGGCAATGGCTGCGTTTTTCGTCGGCATGGCAGGTGGCGTATCGGCGTTTCAATTAATCCACTTTGAGCCACTGGAATCAGCCTACCAAACCATCAACCTGGGTATTTTTATGGTGGTATGCGTACTGCTCGGTGGTAAGGGTACGCTGTGGGGTCCGGTTGTCGGCGCGATCCTGTTCCACTTGTTCAAGGAGGTCACCTGGAATTACCTGCTGGGTTGGCAATGGGTCGCGCTCGGTGCGTTGATTGTCGTTACCGTGGTTTATTTCCAGGACGGCGTGATGGGTTGGTTGATGCATAAGCGACCCCAATGGTTTGGTATCCGGATTGAGGAAAAAATTGCGGGAGAGGCTGAATGACCGCGATTATTGAAGTTCGCAGGGTGTCCAAATCCTTCGGCGGGGTAGTTGCGAATAAAGATGTATCGCTGGCCGTCAAATCCGGAACCATCACCGGATTGATCGGGCCTAACGGTTCCGGCAAAACCACGTTATTCAATTCCATCGTCGGCTATCACCCGATCGATGACGGATCGATCAGATTTGAAGGTGAGGAGATATCGAGCTTTCCAGTACAACAGATCGCGCGCCGCGGATTGCTGCGCACCTTCCAGCAGACGCGTATCTACGGCGCGATGAACGGTGTCGAAAATATGTTGATATCGTTGCCGCATCGCAAGATGAAAATCTGGGATGCGCTCAAGACTTTCACCAAAGAGGATTACGAGCGCGCCGATCATCTGCTCGAGTTTGTCGGACTGTACGAGAAACGCATGTTGAAGAGTGGTGACCTGTCTTTCGGTCAGCAGAAACTGCTCGAATTCGCGATGGCGCTGATGAACGAACCCACCTGTTTGTTGCTCGACGAGCCGACCGCGGGGATCAATCCAACCCTGATCAACGGGCTGATCGATCGGCTCAAGCGCGCCAATAGCGAATTCGGTATTACGCTGTTCGTCATCGAGCACAATATGCGCGTGATCATGAATATGGCTGAATCCATTTACTGTCTCGCACACGGTCAAATGTTGGCGCACGGCACCCCGGATGAAATTCAGAACGACCAGCGCGTCATCGATGCCTACCTGGGGGCTCACTAGATGGTCGATGAAGAGAAAACCCGCGGTTATCACGGCGGCAGCGTCGATTCGGTCATATCGGTCGAGGAAGTCACGCGCCAGGCAGCGGCGATCGCCGAAGATATCAGCCTGGAACAGCTCGATGAGCTCGCCGGCAACAAGCCGCATGTCTCGATTAAAAACCTGGTCGCCGGTTACGGTCAGATGGAAATCCTGCACGATCTCGATCTGCGCGTGGGCAAGGCGCAATCACTGTGTCTGATAGGGCCGAACGGTGCGGGTAAATCGACGATTCTGCACGCGATTTTTGGGTTTAACCGGATATTTTCCGGCACCATCGAAGTCGGCTCGGGGAGCGAAATGCGGGATGTCACCCGGATGACGCCGAATCAGAAACTCGCGCAGGCGGGCATTGCCTATATTCTGCAGGATAAATCGATCTTCCCCGGTATGACCGTGGAAGAAAACCTGTGGATGGGTGGCTTCCTCAAGAACAAGCCCAACGAAGCCAAGCAGGCCGCCGAAATGGTTTTCGACAAGTACCCGCGCCTGGCGAACCGTCGCAAGCACAAGGCCGGGGTATTATCCGGTGGCGAGCGCCGGCTGCTGGAGATTTCGCGCGCGCTGGTAATGGACCCCGAAATATTACTCGTTGACGAGCCTTCGATTGGACTGGAGCCGCGTTTTATCGACATGGTGTTCGATATTCTCGATGACCTGCAAAACACCGAGGGCAAGACCATTATCATGGTGGAGCAAAATGCCAAGAAGGGTCTCGAGTTTGCCGATATCGGTTATGTGCTGGTGTCGGGACAGCTGGCGATTGCCGGCAAAGGCGACGATCTGCTGAAGAATTCGAAAGTCGGCGAACTGTTCCTCGGGGGTTGATCGTGGGCAGCGCTCGACTTATCGACACCTCGTTACGAAAGGTGGTGAGAAATGCGGGCTAGTCGTTACCGGATTGCATCCATTCCGGGTGACGGGATCGGCAACGAAGTGGTGCCCGAGGGGATCAAGGTACTCGAGACTATCGCGCCGCGCTTCGACATCTCTGTCGAATTCGAACATTTTGACTGGAGTTGTGAGCGCTACCTGGAAACGGGTGCGATGATGCCTGAAGACGGCATCCAGCAATTGGTCGGGTTCGACGCGATATTCCTCGGCGCCGTAGGTTTCCCAAGCGTACTCGACCACGTTTCGTTGTGGGGATTGTTGATCCCGATTCGGCGCGAATTTCAGCAGTACATAAACCTGAGGCCGGTAAGACTTTTCGAAGGCATGCAATGCCCACTGGTGGGCAAGCAGGCTGGCGATATCGATTTCTACGTGGTGCGTGAAAATTGCGAAGGTGAATATTCCAATGTCGGCGGCCGCATGTTTGCGGGTACCGATGACGAGATGGCAATGCAGCAATCGATCTTCACGCGCAAGGGCACCGACCGGGTGCTCAAATACGCCTTCGAGCTTGCCATGTCGCGGCCTCGCAAGCGTCTGACTTCAGCGACCAAGTCGAATGGCATCATACATACCATGCCTTACTGGGATGAGCGTGCCGCTGCCATGGCGGAAAATTATCCGCAAATCGATATGGATAAATATCATATCGACATCCTGGTCTCTCATTTCGTCAATAAACCTGAAATCTTCGACGTCGTGGTGGGTTCCAACCTGTTTGGCGATATCCTCTCCGACCTCGGACCCGGGGTGACCGGCACCATCGGTATAGCACCCTCGGCCAACATCAATCCGCCAGGTCACTTCCCGTCGATGTTCGAACCGGTACACGGGTCGGCGCCCGATATAGCCGGGCAGGGCATTGCCAACCCGATCGGGCAGATATGGTCTGCGGCGATGATGCTTCGGCACCTCGGACACGAGGATGCGCATGATGCGATCCTGACCGCGATCGAGGACGTGATTCGAGAGCGCGACTGCCTCACCGCCGATATGGGTGGCAGTGCGAGTTGCATCGAATGCGGTGACGCGATATCTAGGCGGCTAGCAGGATAAGTATAATTGACAGGGTGATCAGGACGATGCCCGCGACTTCTTTCGGTGATACCTTTTCGCGAAATGCCAGCAGGGTCGCTGCGAAGGTGAAGATCAATTCTATCTGTCCGAGCGCACGCACATAGGTCGCGTTTTGCAGAGTGAATGCACTAAACCAGCCGATCGATGCGAGTCCACCACTGATGCCGACCAGTGCAGCGGGGCGCCAGTGCAGCAAGACTCGGCTCAATTGTCCGGGTTCGCGTAATCTGAGTAAAACGCCCATCATTGCGATTTGCAGAATGAGTACGATGAGCAAGGTAAACGATGATGCCAGCAGGAAGCTGTCCTGTGCCAGTGACAACAAGGCGGCGCGAAACAGCACCACGCCCATACCGAGCCAGGCCGCACAGGCTAGCCCGATCAGGGTCGGCAGCCGCCACAGGCCACGGATCAAATTAGTGATACCGAGTTTGGCCTGACCAGCGCTCAGTATCACCAGTCCCAGTGTGCTTATCGCGATTGCGATGGTGATCGGCGTTGTTAATTTCTCACCCAGTAAGATCAGGCCGAAAACCGCGACCATGACGGTCTCCAGCTTGGAAAAGGTGGTGCCGACCGCAAAGTTATGGAATGAAAACAACCACAACAGGAAAATGGTGAACATGATCTGGCAGACGCCACCGAGTAGTGCGTAGAGCAGGAAGCTTGCGCTGAGGTCGGGTAGAGGTTGGCCCTCGGTCGAAATGACCACCAAAAAATAGATCAATGCGATCGGTCCGGCATAGACAAACCGTACGTATGCGGCACCCAGGGTCGAGAGTTTGCCGGTAAGGTGCTTTTGCAGGGCCGAACGAATGTTTTGAAAAAACGCCGCGGCAATGGTCAGGGGAATCCACAATTCCATTTATTATTTTTTCTGTTGGGATTAACAGAGAATACCCTTAGTGTCATTCCCGCGCTACGACTCCGTCATCCTGCAACTCATCCATACTAGTACTACGGTTTAACCCGATGTGTCGGACCGGTGGTATCCAGGGAGGGTTGCAGATTTGTGACTGGGTCCCGCGGTCAAGCCGCGGGATGACAGGGAGTTGTATTCGGGATGACAGGGAGTTGTATTCGGGATGACAGGGAGTTGTATTCGGGATGACAGGGAGTTGTGTTCGGGATGACAGGGAGTTGTGTTCGGGGATCTTGCAAAGGTGCTTCCGAGATCAGGTGAGTCATTGCTATGATGTGGGGATTCCATCGCCGAGATTTCACAGTGTCCGAATTCCACCTTGCTCAACTCAACATCGCGAAAATGAAATTCGCTATCGACGACCCTGAACTGGGCGATTTTATCACGCGCCTGGATGACATTAACGCGCTCGCCGATGACTCGCCCGGATTCGTATGGCGTCTGCAAACCGATGAGGGCGACGCCACCGGAATCGATTTTTTCGGTAACGATACCCTGGTCAACATGAGTGTCTGGGATAATCTCGAATCATTGCATGAATACGTGTATCGCTCCGCGCACAACGAAGTCATGGCACGTCGCAAGGAATGGTTCGCGCGCATCCTCGAAGCTTATTCGGTATTGTGGTGGATTCCTGCGGGCAGTATTCCGACCATCGAAGAGGCTGCCCTGCGCCTCGATAAACTGCGCGAGCAGGGTCCGAGTAGCGTAGCGTTTACCTTCAAACAGGTTTTTATGCCGCAATAACTGCAGCGCTTTATGATTTACTCGCGTAATCTTGTTATCGCGCTGATCGCGACTGTCGTATCCTTCAGCACCCTGTATATACCGCAGCCCATGTTGCCGTTACTGGCCGACAACTTTGGCGTTACCGCCGGAGAGGCGGGTTTGCTGATGACCGTAGCGATGTTGCCGCTCGCGTTTGCACCGGTGATATATGGCTATTTTCTGCAGGCGATTCCAGCCAGGCTCATGTTGACGGTTGCGCTCAGCTTGCTGGCTCTGAACCAGGTCTGTTTTTATTTTGCGCTGGAATTCTGGCATCTGCTCGGATTGCGATTGCTGCAAGGCCTGCTGTTACCCGCCATTTTCACCGCGCTGATGACTTACTGTGCGAGCATGGTTGCGGCCGCCAGCGTGCGTCGCGCGATGGGTTTTTACATCGGTGCCACTATCCTCGGCGGTTTCAGCGGAAGGTTGATGGGTGGGTTCTTCGCCAGTTACTTCGACTGGCGCAGCGCATTTGTGGTGATGGGATTGATGCAGTTGCTGCCCCTGCTGTTGCTGACGAAAGTCGACGCCGACGCCGATATCAATTTTGCCCGGCTCGACTCCAGGAGTATTTCCAGAGTGTTGGCGAATTCCAACTACCGGTTCATGTTTCTGTCGCTGGCCTCGGTTTTTTTCGTGTTTTCCGGGATATTGAACATCGTCCCGTTCCATTTACAGGATATTGAGCCGGGTACCACGCCATTGATCATTTCCCTGCTTTACCTGGGTTATCTGATGGGTGCACCGATGTCCTTTTTCAGTGAATCGATCAGCCGGATGTTTGGCGATGAGCGCAGGGGATTACTGCTCGGTTTGGCGCTTCATGCCTTTGGCCTGGTGATGTTGTTGTTCGTCGCATTGCAGGGATTGATTGTAATGATGTTCTTTCTGGCTGCCGGGTTCTTTCTGATCCATGCGCTGTTGTCTGGATTGGCGAACCATCTCGCACAGGAGCACAAGGGAGTCGTGAACGGGCTTTATGTATCGATCTATTACTTTAGCGGCGCGCTCGGTTCCTGGTTGCCCGGTTACCTGTATGAGGGACTCGAATGGGATGGCATGATCCTGACTTTCGTAGTGATACTCGCTCTTTGCGCCTTCGGTATCAATCGACTCAAAATAGTGCCGGGCTGATATCGGGGAAGAAAATGTTCATTGTTACGGCCGGCGTGAGGGCTTAATATTAAGGAAACTCTGGTTTATTAGAGTTTCCGCGGTGCAGGGATGCACCGCCATTTTCATTGACTGCTAAGTCGTTGAAAATGAAGGAGAAACAAAAATCACATTTTTTGTTTCTCTGTGCTCTGACAATTCAGGATGAATTGTTCAGAGCTTCCTTAAGTGAAACCTTAACCGTACATAAGCATGCCGCATATTGTTCTAGAGTATTCCGCCAATTTACCCGAGCTACCGGATTTCCGTGCCTTGTTCGACGATATTCACCAGGTGATGAATCGAACAGGCGGGATCAAGATCGCAAACTGTAAGAGCCGTGTGCGCGTGGCGGAGCATTGTTACATCGGTGATGGTGATCCCGATAACACCTTCATTCATCTGCAGATCGAGTTTGTCAAAGGTCGTAGCCGCGAAGTCAAGCAGGCGATCGGACAGGAATGCCTGGATCTGGTCAAAAGGTATTATCATCTGCATCTGTCAGACGCTTTGCAAATCACCGTCAAAATCGAGGATATAGCGCTCGATTTTTACTTTAAGGACCCGGCCGGAACCCTCAGCTATCAATGAAAAAGAGCAACACCAAACCGTTTATGGCGGCCCCCGATTACGGTCAATCCCTGTCGGGATTCACCGTCAACCTGTTAAGCACCGATATTGCCAGGGCGCTGGTTTTTCAACGCGATGTATTAAAGGCTGAAGTCCTGCACGAGGACGAGGATCTTTTGATCCTCAAGGCTTACGGTAGTCATTGGATGGTGCATGCCGATCACACTTACGACCAGCACGCCTTGCTGCTCGATACCCGCAGTGCACCCCGTCGTGGAGCCGGTGTGGAGTTGCGCCTGCACGCTTGCGATCCGGATACCGCGGTAGCACGTGCCATCGAGTATGGATTTCAAGTGCTGGATGGACCGCGCGATCAGCCTGATCATGGATTACGCGAAGCACACATCATCGATGACGACGGCTATGTCTGGGTGCCGGACATACCCTGTGACGGGGCGTGAGAGACAGCAAGGATATCCGGATTTTTTTTGCGCTGTGGCCGCAGGATGCGTTGCGCGAGCGCTTGCACAGAGCCAGTCAGACGATACCGGTTGAACCTCCGGCGCGGCGTGTACCGCGCCACAATCTTCATTTGACCTTGCACTTCATCGGCAATGTTTATTTCGATCGGTTAACGTGCCTGCGACAGCAGGCTCGACAGGTTAAGGCTGAAGCGTTTGATCTGAACATCGATTGCCAGGGATATTTCAAAAAGCCGAGGGTCGCGTGGCTCGGATGCCGCGAGACGCCCGCCGCGCTACGCGATCTGCACCGACAATTGGGACAACGGTTGCGCCTGTGCGATTACCAACCCGAAACGAGAAAGTATAATCCGCATGTTACGCTGGCGCGCAAAATTGAATTCATAACCGAACAGGAAAGTTTCGCAGCAATAGTTTGGAAAGTTGAGAGTTTTTCCCTCGTCGAGGTTCGACAAATTGAAAAGGGCGTACAATATCGGGTCATCGAAGACTATGCACTGAGATGAGTAAAAAAGATACTTTCAAGCTGCCACCCGAGGTAATACGGCAGTTGACGCAACGTTCGGATGCGAGGGGATTGGCACAGCTGGGTGCACACCTGGGGATGCTGGTTCTAGCCGGAGTCGGCCTGCACTTGACCCGCGATAGCATCTGGCTGCTACTGACCTTGCCACTGTATGGCGCATTGTTGATCTTTCTGTTTGCGCCGCTGCATGAAACCATTCACTTTACGGTGTTTAAAACCCGCCGCTTGAACAACCTGGTGGCTGCGCCCCTCGGTTTCCTGTTGTTACTGCCATTTCAGTATTTTCGCTTGTTTCACTATGTTCATCACCGGCACACGCAAAACCCCGAGCTCGATCCGGAGCTGCTCGATACAAAACCACTGATGCGCGGACGCTACTGGTTGTACCTCAGTGGGATACCAACCTGGTGGCAAAGCATCGCAACCATCTGGCGTCACGCGCTGGGGTCGGTCGATGAAAGTTACATCGAGCCGCGTCATTACCCGATGATCGTAAACGAAGCGCGCCTGCACCTTGCGGGTTACACGCTGTTGTTGCTCATCAGCCTGCTCAACTCCAGTGGCGCGCTGTGGTGGTACTGGATTCTACCGGCGCTGATCGGCCAGCCACTATTGCGACTATACTTGCTGGCCGAGCACAGTGGTTGCGATTTTGGCGACAACATGCTGGAGAATTCACGCACGACCTATACCGTGCCCTGGCTTAACTTCCTCGCCTGGAATATGCCATATCACGCCGAGCACCACTACCTTGCCTCGGTTCCATTTCATGCGCTACCCGCGCTGCACGCCTATACCGGACAGCGCGTCAAGTACAAGGGCGAAGGCTACTACCGGGTCAATCGGGACATTGCCGCAGCAGATTCTCCCTAAACCCGACAGCCTCCTAGGCTTGTTACAATACCTGCTCCAGGTCTCTGATCAAGTCTGCGCTGTCCTCGAGTCCGACCGAAAAACGGAAAATTCCGTCTCCTGCCACTTCGCGATAGCTATCGAGATCATTACCCTCCAGGCGGTACGACGACCCGATCAGGTCCTCGGTCTGCATCAGGTAAACCAGGCTGCGATGGTGCCCCAGAGACACCGCGTAATGAATTACCTCGAGTCGTTGCATCATGCGTTCGGCGAGTGCTTTCGGGTTTGCGCAACGAAAACTGATCATGCCTGAGAAATTATCCATTTGAGTTCGCGCGAGATCGTTCTGGGGATGCGATTCGAGTCCGGGATAAAGCACCCGCTCGACCCGTTCATGAGCCTCGAGAAAAGCCGCCAGAGCAACTGCATTATCCTCGTGGCAACGCATGCGCAATGGCAGCGTGGCCATGCCGCGCATGATCAACCAGGCATTAAAGGGGCTGATAACACCGCCGTAGTGAACCAGCCCCTCGCCGCGTAGTGGGCCGAGTAAGGCCTGGCTGCCGCAAACCGCACCGCCCATGGCATCACCATGCCCACCGATATACTTGGTCAGTGAATGGATTACCAGGTCGGCACCGAGACGGAGCGGACGCGTCGCGATCGGGGATGCGAAGGTGGAATCGACCACCAGCAACGCATTTTGCGCATGGGCGATTTTGGCCGCGGCTGCGATGTCGGAAATCCGCAGCAGTGGATTGGAGGGTGTTTCCAGCCAGAGCATGCGAGTGTTGTCACGCATTGCGGCCTCGATTTCAGCGATTTCGGCGGTGTCGACCGGCGTGACTTCGACACCCAGGCGGGTCAGGGTTTCGCGCGCAAACTCGGCGGTGCCGGGATAATTGGTATTGCTGATAACAAGGTGGTCACCCTGGCTCAGCTGCGCCAGCATGACCGCGGCGCTGGCCGCCATCCCGGAAGCAAAGGCGATACAGGCCTCGGCTTGCTCGAGAATGGCGAGCTTGTGCTCAAGTTGCTGCGTGGTCGGGTTATCCCAGCGCGTGTATACAAACGGGGTTTCGCTGGTCAGATTGTTTGCCGAGAAACTGATTTCCTCGTCGACCACAAAGGTGCTCGACATCACCAGGCTGGGCACCGATGCGCCCGTTGTGGGATCCAGCTGTTCGCCGCCGTGAATGGAAAGTGTCTGAATACCCTTGTCCGCGGTTGATTTCAATGTCATCGTTTCGCTCCAGCCGGAAAACGCTATTAGTAAGTCCGAATCAAAGCGATGTCAATCAGCCTCTACTTCAAGCCTGGTCTGGCGGTATGCCTTTTGCGCTCAGCTCGGCAATTGCTTCTGCGTCCTTTTCAAGATTGGCAAGACCCATACCCTTGAGCACATGGGGTGCCCTGGTGAATTGGATGCCCGAATAACCAATGATCTCAATTCTGTTGCCCCAGGGATCGAGGAAGCCCATAAACGGACCCGGCAACAGTTCGACGCCCATGGCCTTCAAGGCATTCGCCACGAGACTCCGATCGTCGACCACGAATCCAAAATGCCGATCATCGTCGGGCGCCTGGCGACGGCCCCTGGAGAAAATAATAAACTGGTCACCCAGGTCGATGAATACAGCGGTGTCACTTATATTAGATCGAAAGCATGGATTTTCGAACAATTCGGAATTTAAATGCTGTATAAGTTTCAAGGCCGGATAAACGGTGAAAGTTTTCGCGAATGCCTCGGCGGCTACG